>CAZCQP010000001.1:0-39476 GCA_964500895.1 uncultured Eubacteriales bacterium
AAAGTTTGATGAAATTGTTTGGCCAACAATTTCATCGAACCCACGTTTAAGGAGACACAAAATGCAGATAGAGCAACACAACAACAGCGTTATACTTACTTTCACAAACAGCCCCGGCCGTGACTCTAGCACTGGCATTAACATTGGTGAAACCCTTGAAAGCGGCCAGTGTTTCCGCTTTCAAGCATTAGGCGAAGGTTGCTACAAGCTACAGGCCTTCGGCCGCAACCTCACCATTAGACAAGCCTGGGAACACATCACCTTTGAACCATGCACGGTTGAAGAATTTAAAACATTGTGGCAGCCCTATTTCGACCTGGAGCGTGACTATGCCCATGTCATGGCCCAACTAAGTGCCAACGACCCTGTCATGGCCAAGGCGGCCGCTTATGCCGGGGGCGTACATATATTAAGGCAGGAACCCTGGGAATGCCTTATTTCTTTCATTATTTCGCAAAACAACCACATTAAACGCATTAAAGGCATTATAGACAAGCTGTGCCGGGCTTATGGCACGCCCACGCAAGATGGGTTTGATTTCCCAACGCCACAGCAGCTTATAGATGCCGGATTGGACGGGCTATTAAGCTGTGGAACAGGCTTCCGGGCAAAATATATGCTGGATGCTGCCCAAAAAGTACAGTCTGGGGCATTGTCCTTGGAAGGCTTAAAGCAAATGCCCACTGCTTTGGCAAAAGAAAAGCTTATGGAAGTTTATGGCATTGGCAACAAGGTGGCGGATTGTGTGTTGTTATTCTCTTGCGGGCACATGGATGTTTTTCCCATTGACGTATGGGTGAGGCGGATTATGCTGCAAGCGTACTTTCATGACCAAACGGTGACAGACACACACATTAAAGCTTTTGCACAAAAGCAATTCGGCCAACACGCCGGTATTGCACAGCAATTGTTGTTTCATTACGCCAGAACCTGTAAAGACGAGGAGCGTAACATATGTTAGGGACAATCGTAAATGCAGCAGCCGTTATCGTCGGCGGATTAGTAGGCCTTATTGTGCGCAACAACTTGCCGGACCGGTATAAAGAAGTGGTCACCCAGGTGATTGGCATGAGTGTGTTGTTCATTGGTCTTACCTCTAGTTTAAGCAAACTGATTTTGCCGGACATGAACCCCATTCTATTTATCATCAGCCTCATTATCGGCACCATCATCGGTGAAAAGCTTGGTATAGAGGACAAGCTGGAGAGCCTGGGAGACACCTTACAAAAGAAAATGGGCAGCGCCGGAGACAGCTTTTCAAATGCCTTTGTTTCGGCCAGTTTGTTGTTTTGTGTGGGAACCATGGCCATTCTGGGCTCCCTGGAAAGTGGCATTCACGGCCGACACGATATTTTATACGCTAAGTCCGTGCTGGACGGCGTTACCAGCATTATTTTTGCTTCTTCCATGGGTTTTGGGGTTATGTTTTCTGCCGTCAGTGTGTTTGTATACCAAGGCAGCATCACCATGCTGGCTAGGGTCATCGCCCCCTACCTCACCACCGCCATGACCGACCAAATGTCTATTGTGGGCGGTGTAATGATTACAGGGCTGGCTTTCAGAACACTGGGCATTAAACATATGAAGGTGGGTAATATGTTGCCTGCCATGGTCGTCCCTGTTGTGTATTATTTAGTGCAGGGGCTCTTTGCAAAATAAGTACATATTACCTTTCAATTAAAAAGCCATAAGCAACAAAGGGTAAAACCTTGGTTGCTTATGGCTTTTATTTATTGTTGCATTTTAATCCACATAGGAACGTCGAGAGACATCAATGTAGTCCTTAATGTCTTCAAAAACACTTTCCGAAATAAGCTTTTCTTCATACAGTTCGTCAATGTCTTCAAAACGGTGCTTTTTACGGTAGGCAAAAATTTCATCCACATGGGAATTTTTAATGCCCTTCAAGGTTAAAAGCTCTTGCCGGGATGCGGTGTTAATGTTGGTGACCACCACCATGCGGCTTGAGTTTTGATTGTAAATAGAGGATGTCATACCAGACACATCTTTAATGTCCGATACTCTGTTGAAATAACCCTCGTCTTCCCGATACTCAACTATTCTGCGGGCCAGTGAGCTGCTTACCCCTCTTAAATAGTCTTGCAGCTGGGTGGCTGTGGCAGTGTTAATGTTGATGTCGTAGCCCCCATAATCTGAATAATCGTCATAATAGCCCGATGAATAGCCAGGGTAATAACCGGGGTAGTATGCGCCTGGGTAATAACCTGGGTAGTCGTAGCTGTAGGAGGGATACACGCCGTCACTGGGGTAGTAGTTATTGCTGGGGTAGCCATAATCGTCATACCAATAGCCGTAGTTGTAGAAATATGCCGGGTCGTTGTAATAAACCAGGCCAGTATAACCCTGCTCAATGTCGAACCATTCATCCGATTCATAGTAGTTGCCATTGCGGTACTCATAGAAACGGTTGTTCATGTAATAATAGGTTTTGCCGTTGCGCCGGAAAGGCATGTCTGAAGGCGGCCATTGTCCGCTATAGTTGCCGTTACCGTTGTTGTAACCATAGCTGCTGTTGCCCGAGGACGATAAGTTTCCCCCCGATGCATTGGCAAACAATGCAGCGTTGGCATGGTTTTCATTCTTTGACGCATAACCTTTATCAATCATTTCCCGGTTGATGACGGTTTCTTCACTCATCACCACCATCAGGTTCAGCCGGTCTACCGGGGAAATCACATAACGGTCGAAGGTTAAAGACACCAGCTTACCCATGATTTTATCTGTTAAGTAGGTGACAGCTTTGGGGTTGTTTCCGGCCGAAACCCCAACCAGGCGCACCAGCGCCGTATCTTCTGTGCCATAAGGTTTCACTTTAATGGTGGCACCGTCTACAACCTGTACAACCGTGGCAAAACAAGGCCCTGTTAAAACCACGTTGTCTTCCGCAGCCACTGTGACCACCATGGAAAGCACCATCAGCAACGCTAAAAACAAGGATAGACTTTTTTTCATCTTTAAACCTCCTTCGTTATACATCCAATTAGGGCTTCAATGTAATCTTAGGGTTGGTTTTGGACGGGCGGTACAACACAATTTTTTTGCCAATCACCTGCACCACTTCTGAACGGGTGCGGCCATGTACTTGTTCCGCCACTTCCTCCGCTTCCAATTCGCAGTTGTTCAGCACGGAAATTTTAATAAGTTCCCGTTTCTCTAAAGCTTCGTCCACACTGGCCGTCACTTCCGGGGTTAGCCCCCCTTTGCCCACCTGCACAATGGCCTCCAATTTGTTGGAAAGCCCTCTTAAATAAGAACGTTGTTTACTGCTTAACATAAATATAAAAACTCCTTTTATCATTGCATACCCATCAAGGGGTGTCTTTCAAAACTTGCCGGTTGGTGTATACATATTCCACAGCGGAAAGCACCGAAAACAGCACAGACAGCCACACCAGCCCCTGCACCAGCCATTGCCACCAGGGGGTTGCAATGTTGAGCAACACCAGCACCAGCATCACCATTTGGGTGGCTGTTTTCAGCTTGCCCAGAAAACCGGCAGCAATAACAATGTTTTTTTCCACTGCCAGCAACCTAAAACCGGTGATGATAAATTCCCGGCTAATAAGCACAATGACCACCCAGCCCGCTAACCGGCCAAGTTCCACCAACGCCACCAAAGCTGCACACACCAGCAGTTTGTCTGCCAAAGGGTCTAGGAATTTGCCAAAGTTGGTAACCAGGTTTCTGCTGCGGGCAATGTAGCCGTCCAGCCAGTCTGTTAAAGAGGCCAGCACGAAAATGCCGGCGGAAACCAGCTGGCTTGCGGGCTGCCCAAAGGGGCTAGCCAAAAGCACCCACAGGAACAGGGGTATCATGAAAACACGCAGCATTGTAAGCTTATTGGCCAGATTCATCTGCCAGCGCTCCCATCAAGTCGTAATCTCCGGCGTGGGTGATGTCCACCTGCACCATATCTCCAGATACAAGTTCTAGAGCGCTTTCAAAAAACACAAGGCCGTCCACATCCGGGCAGTCCCGGTAACTGCGGCCGCACATCACGTTGTCTTCCGGTATTCTACCGTCTACCATCACGGTTAGGCGGCGGCCCACTTGCATTTCCCCTTTTTCCCGGGAAATATCTTTCTGTAACCGCATGACTTTATCCAAACGTGCTTTTTTCACTTTTTGAAGCACTTGCTCCTTCATCTTAGCGGCAGGGGTGCCTTCCTCTTGAGAATATGCAAAGGCCCCAAGCTTGTCAAACTTAACTTTTTGAATAAAGTCTACAAGGCTTTCAAATTCCTCGTCTGTTTCCCCAGGAAAGCCCACCAATACCGTGGTGCGCAAGGCAATGTCTGGCATGGCGACCCGCAGCCTTTGAATAAGTGCTTCCAGCTGTTCCCGGCTGAATTGCCGGCCCATCCGCTTTAACACCTGGTCATGGGCGTGTTGGATGGGCATGTCAATATAGTGGCACACTTTGGGGTTGTTGGCCATTTCCGTAATGGTGGCCTCCGTCAGGTGCTCTGGGTAGGCATATAAAAGGCGCATCCATTCAATGCCTTCAACAGCAGATAAAGCAGACAAAAGCTGGTGCAACCGGCTTTCCCCGTATAAATCAGTACCGTAAGCAGCGGTGTCTTGGGCAACCAAGATTAACTCTTTTACCCCTTGGCCAGCCAGCCCTTCCGCTTCCTTCACAATGCTTTCAATGGGCCTGCTGCGGTACTTGCCCCGAATGGAAGGGATGGTGCAGTAGGTGCAATGGTTGTCGCAGCCTTCCGCAATTTTAAGGTGGGCATAATAGCCCGGGGTGCTTAAACGGCGTTTGGTATAGTATTCTTCCGAAAGCACATGGTTTTTATCCGTCACCTGTTCCACAAAAGCGCCGCCTAAAGATTCCGCCACAGTGCGCACCAGGCTGGGCAAGTCTCCCACGCCCACAATGGCGTCAATTTCCGGCAATTCCTTTTTCAGCTGGTCTTTGTAACGTTGGGCCAGGCAGCCGGTAACCACCAGCGCCTGACATGCCCCCGTTTTTTTGTGTTCAGATAATTCCAAAATGGTTTCAATGCTTTCGGAACTGGCATCTGCAATGAAGCCACAAGTGTTCACCACAATGACGTGGGCTTCCTCTGGCTGTTCTGTTAATGCATAACCGGCTTCCCCCAGCACACCCAGCATCATTTCGCTGTCTACCAAGTTTTTGTCGCAGCCCAAAGACACCAGGTGAAAGTTAATGGGGCTTGAACTGTTGTTTTGCTTTTCTTGTGTGTAATCCATTTTAATACTCCATTTTTTCCTTTAAATAAGCCAACAAGTTGGCAATGGGCACCCGTTCTTGTTCCATGGTGTCCCGGTCTCTGATGGTGACGGCTTTGTCTTCTAAAGAGTCAAAGTCGAAGGTGATGCAGAAAGGTGTGCCCACTTCGTCTTGGCGACGGTATCTTTTGCCAATGGAACCGGCATCGTCATAGTCGCAGGCAAAATGCTTGCACAACTCTGTGTACACAGGCTGGGCAGCGTCTGCCAGTTTTTTGGATAATGGCAGCACAGCCGCTTTCACAGGTGCCAGTGCCGGATGGAAGCGCATTACGGTACGCATATCTCCCGGTGCCACTTCTTCCTCGTCATAAGCTTCGCATAAGAAGGCCAAGGTCACCCGGTCTGCCCCTAAAGAAGGCTCGATGCAGAAAGGCACAAACTTTTCGTTGGTGTTGGGGTCGAAGTAGGACATATCTTCTCCAGAGTGGTTCTGGTGCTGCATTAAGTCGAAGTCTGTACGGTCTGCAATGCCCCACAGTTCCCCAAAACCAAAGGGGAATCTGTATTCAATGTCTGTGGTGGCTTTGGAATAGTGGGAAAGTTCCTCGGCGTTATGGTCACGCACCCGCATGTTTTCTTCTTTCATGTTTAAGCCGTGCAGCCAGTTGATGCAGTATTGTTTCCAGTATTCAAACCATTCCAGGTCTGTGTCTGGGGCGCAGAAAAACTCCAGCTCCATTTGCTCAAACTCACGGGTACGGAACACAAAGTTACCGGGGGTAATTTCGTTTCTAAAAGACTTGCCAATTTGCCCGATGCCAAAAGGAATCTTTTTGCGGCTGGTGCGCTGCACGTTTTTAAAGTTTACAAAGATGCCCTGTGCCGTTTCCGGGCGCAGGTACACCACGTTTTTGCTGTCTTCCGTAACACCTGCATGGGTTTTGAACATCAGGTTAAACTGGCGGATGTCTGTAAAGTCATGCTTGCCGCAGCTGGGGCAAACAATGGTTTTTTCGTCAATGTACTGGCGCATTTTGTCGTTGGACCAGCCGTCGGGGGCATCGTCAATGGCATTTTCCTTCATGTAATCCTCAATCAGCTTATCCGCACGGAAACGTTCCTTGCAAGACTTACAGTCCATCAGCGGGTCTGCAAAGCCGCCCACGTGGCCGGAAGCCACCCACACTTGGGGGTTCATTAAAATGGCGCAGTCTACCCCAACGTTATAGGGGCTTTCCTGAATGAATTTTTTCCACCAAGCCGCTTTCACGTTGTTTTTAAGGGAAACCCCCAGTGGGCCGTAGTCCCAAGAGTTGGCTAAGCCACCGTAAATTTCAGAGCCGGGGTAAATAAAGCCCCTGCTTTTACACAACGCTACAATTTTTTCCATTGTTTTTTCCATATTGCTTTAAACTCCTTCTTTATTCAATTTATTTTTAAAGAGATTCGCACCCAGTTCGGATAACAGCACCCCGCATAAAATGATGCCGCAGCCTACAAACATGCGCAGGCTTAACCGCTCCCCCAGTAAAATAAAGGCAGCCATGGTGCCAAACACCGATTCCATAGACAAAATAACCACCGCTTTGGTTTGGTTCACATACTTTTGTGAAACCGTTTGAAGCAGGAAGGAACCGGTGGTGCTGATAACCCCCATATAAAACACGGCCAGCAGCCCTTCTGTTGGCACAGACATAGGGGTAAAGCCGGTGGTAAACACATAAAGTACAATGGAGCAGAGGGAAGCCATGGCCATTTGGGTGATGGTTAGCCGAATGGCATCGCTGCCTTTAAACAAAAAGTACCCGGTAAAATACACATGCAGGGCAAAGAACAATGCGCAAAGCAAAGACAAGGCATCCCCAATGTTAATGCTTAAATCCAGCTGCATAGACAGGGTGGCCGTGCCAATTAAAGCCATCACAGCGCCCCCGCAAGCAAAACGGTCCAGCTTATCTTTAAAAAGCATGTAACCGATAATGGGCACCATCACCACGTTGGTGGTGGTTAAAAAAGCGGACTTTGAAACGGTGGTATACTGCAAGGCAATGGTTTGGGTTAAAAAGGCCATAAACAGGAAAAAACCTACCCATGCGCCGCCTTTTAAATCCAACCGGTTAATTTTTTTAATGCTTTTAAAGAAGATGGCCGGCAAAAGCAGTGCCGCAATGGTGAAACGCAGCACCATAATTTCATAGGGAGTGCAAAAGTTCAAGGCAATGTTTGTAATGGAGAAACCAAACCCCCATATAAGGGTGACAATTAAAAGCCCCAACTCGCCTCTGTATTTTTGCATGATTATATCCTCCGCCCACAGTTTTCAACAGATTATTTCAGCAAGGCTTTAAGTTTTTCTATTTCGCTGTCTGTCGGGTTAATCTGTTCGTATGCCACCAACACTTCTTTGGCCTTTTCAAACATGTTGTTTTCAATGAGCTGCATAATGCTTTTTTTCAAGGCCGCCGTATACTGGTTCAGCTCATTCCGGGCATTTTTTGCTTTAATCTCCTTTTCGCTTTGGTGGGCTTTAAAACGATTAATCAATAGGCTGACCATATCCCGCATGGATTTGTTATGGTGCAATGCCTCCCTCAAGCGGCGTACATAGCCCAGTTGGTCCCCCGTTTCCAGGCACATGTCCGCTTTATGCATATAATAACCAAAGCGGTAGGCACCAGGCAACAATTCGATGCCTTCGTCACAAAACGCCGTGGGTGCGTAGATGGTTTGAGCGTAACTGTACAAATGCTGGGTATATACTTTAAACAGGTATAGTTTTTGGTCATCGGTGAAAGCCGTTTTCTTTTTTAACAACTGGTCACACATGGAAACCATCCAAAAGCTGGCTTTAGGCCCAGCTGTAAAACAATTATCCGGCTGGGTTTGCAAATAATTCAGAAAAATATGGGGAAAATCTGGGTGCACATACAGCAGGCTGGTTATAAATTCATGCACATCGTCCACGTCTGTACGCAGCAGCAGGGTTGTAAAATCCACATTGTTTTTTAAGGCAATCACCATCACATCGCAATATAAAATGGTGGGGCCTTGCTGTTCCGTTAAGAAGTATTGCAGCATATCTGCAATTTCTTTTGGACTTTGGTTGGTGGCATGGGCCAGACGCAACCGTTGAAGCCGAATGTAATCATCATTAAAGCCCACGTTTTCATCCGCAAGCGCACGGATGATGGGCAGCGTATTGGCAGACTTTATCATCAAGTGGTCAAACTGATTGAGCAAATCGTAGTAAATGTCTTTGTTGGATATTTCGTAAGGTTTAATCCTTTGATAAAGGTCTACAATCTTTTCAAAGCGGCCGCTGACATCTATGATTTCAACCAGCAAAGGCAGCACCTTTGCATTGTCCATCTTGGAACGCGCCACCCAGTCAAAAACACTAATCCAGTCTTCCATCTGCTTGTAGGAATCAATGATGAATGCAATCATGCTTTCTTCCCAGCCATCCATGATGCCCACCAGAATGTCCATGTTTAAGTCTATAATGTTCAATTGTTTTTTATCGTACAGGTACCGGGTTTCCAAAGATTTTTCGTAATACTTAGCTGCTTTGGCATAATCCTTTATTTTACTGTACTGCTCCCCTAAAAGAGAGTACATGTCTATAAAAGTGGTGACCGGCTCTTTGCATTTGGCTATATAACCTTCTATAAAACGGATGGTTTTTTCCGGGTCATTCAGCCGGGAATACAGGCTGGCGGCATGTTTATGGAAAAAGTGGAAGTGAAAATCCTGGGGCTTGTTGCGCACCATTTCCAGCCCACGGTTTATATATTCTTCCGTTTTTTCTTCGTCGTACTGAGATTCAAATTGCTTCACCGTATGGGCCAAGGCACGCAAATCTCTGGGGTTTTGTTCCAGCTGCAACAATAAAAGGTCTATGTTGCGCTTGTGTTTGGCCGCCTTTTTTTCGGAATTATCCTCGTATAAATAGCCGGTATGTTCAGAGGTATCTTCTAAATATTTTTGGGGTTCGATGCCGGGTATATACTCGTGAATAATGCCGGTAAACTGGGTGTGCTTCGTACGCTTAAACAGCCGCAGCGCCACCATCACGGTGAATGTGCTGTCGTCTGTATAGTTTTTAATGTAGTGGCTGGCGCAGTTGTATTGTTTATATTCACCACTGTTAAAAAAGCGGATAATGTCATCAACACTCTGGAAACATTCATCTGCATCCAGATACATATACCATTCGCCTTGAGCCGCCTTCAACGTGGCGTTTCTGGCAGCTGCGAAATTGTTTTTCCATTCCACATGGAGCACATGGGGGGTAAATTCTGCCGCAATTTCTGCTGTGTTGTCTGTGGAACCAGTGTCCACAATAATCAGCTCACTGTCCACCTGCTCCAGAACAGGCTGTAGGCACTCTAAGCATTTTCGCAAATGCGCTGCTTCGTTCTTAACAATCATCCCGATGGTAAGCTTCATGATTTCATCTATTCTCCTTCATCCGATTCGTCATTCAAGTTGAAAGGATACGCTAACACTAGGCAGTGTTTGAAAATTCATTACCAATGGGTTTTAACCAATGTTTTGATAGGGAAACCCCCACAAAATGATTTTTCAAACACGTTCTAATTAAGTATACAGGATTATCGAAATATTTGCAATATATCCGCAGATAAAAGGCAGCGCCCCATTTTGGGACACTGCCTTTTGAAAAAATTATTGTAAAATGAAATTATTCCGGCATGAAGCTGGTGTCGAAAGTATATTCGCCATTTACAATTTTGATGATGGACACAGACTTAATGGGGTTGCCGTCTGCATCGAAAGTCATGGTGCCGGTTACACCTTCGTAGTTGGTGTTGGCAATGGCTTCCAGAATAGCAGCTTTGTCTGTGGAACCAGCAGCTTCAATGGCATTTGCAATGATGTACGCGGCATCGTAGCCCAGGGCTGCAAAAGCAGAAGGTGCTTCGCCGTATTTTTCGGTGTATGATTTAATAAAGTTCTGCACTTTTTCGGATTGATCCATTACAGAGTAGTGGTTGCAGAAGTAGCTGCCTTCAAGCACATCAATGCTGCCGGCATCAACGGTTTGGATAACGCCGTCCCAACCGTCTGCACCAAGCAGGGTAGAGGTTAAGCCCACTTCTTTAGCCTGAGTGGCAATTAAAGCAGCTTTGGAGTAGTAATCTGGCACCATCAGCACGTCTGGTTGGTCTTTTGCAATGTTGGTCAGCTGGGTTTTGAAGTCGATGTCGTCATTGCCGTAGCCTTCGTAAGCCACAACAGTTAAGCCCAGTTTTTCAGCTTCGGCGGAGAATGCTTTTGCAATACCGTCGGAGTAGTCATCGGAAGTATTGTACACCACAGCGGCAGTTTTTGCGCCCAGGTTGTTGTAGGCGAATCTGGCCATGGTTACCCCTTGGAATGGGTCGATAAAGCAAACACGGAACACATTGTCCCCCACTTTGGTTACAGCATCAGCAGTAGCGGTAGCAGTAACCATAGGCATACCTTCGCCGTTGGCTACGCCAGCCACAGCAATGGTGGGTTTGGATGTAACGTCACCCAACAGCGCCACAATGCCGCTGCTGGAAAGGCGGTTGTATGCGTTTACAGCTTCAGCATCTTCACCTTTTTCGTCTTCTACACGGTATTCAACCTTTTTGCCACCTAAAATACCGCCGTTGGCGTTGATTTCTTCAAAAGCCAGGTTGGCGCCGTTGGTGGTAGTGGTGCCGTATACAGCCACAGCACCGGTTAAGGGCGCAAGACCACCAATTAAAATGCTGTCACCTGTGGGTGCTTCTGCTTCGGCAGGCGCTTCTTCACCGGCTGCCGCTTCCGGTGATGCTGCAGGGGTTGTTGCGGCTTGTTTTGTACAAGCGGTGGCTCCGACCATTACAGTCAGTGCGGTCATTATGGCTAACCATCTTTTCATTTTTATTTTCCTCCTTGATTTTTGGAAATTCACACAAATTTCCGATTGAAAATATTAAAGCAAGAACCATGCCAACTATACAATAAATAAAAAAGCTTGTCAATCAGCAATAGGGATTTTTTTCCAATTTTAAATTGTTTCATTTTTTTGCATTTCATTTCATGGCAAGCTGTGATAAAATGAAAAAATTGAACAGGAGGCAACCATGATGGACAATTTAAAAGCAGCCGCTTTAGACGCTGTATTGGGCGTCACGGCTAGCGGCATCCTTATGATAGACAAGGCGCTGAATATTGTATATATGAACCCTTGGGCGGTGGAGTTTGTAAACATGGAAGCATCCCGCTGCTTAAACCGCTGCATTTTGGATTTGTACCCCGATTCCAACTTGGCCAGGGTGGTGCAAACCGGCGTGGGGGAAAAAAACAAGTGGATTGTGCGTAATCAGAAAAAAACGCTGGTCACCCGGCTGCCCATCTATATGGACGGGCAAGTGGCAGGGGGCATTTCCTTGTTTCAGGACTACGCCCACATGCAGGAAAACGAAGCGGAAATTCGCCAAAGCCTGGTGCAGAAAGGGCTTTCTGCCAAGTATACCTTTGACCACATCATACATACCAGCCCCTCCATCAGCCATACCATAGACATGGCCAAAACCTATGCCAAGTCTGCTTCCACCATTTTGCTCACCGGGGAAAGCGGCTGCGGCAAAGAACTGTTTGCCCAAGGCATTCATAACCATAGCGAACGCAAGAACAAGCCTTTTGTCGCCCTGAATTGCAGCACCCTATCCGAAAGCGTGCTGGAATCTGAACTGTTCGGCTATTCGGAGGGTTCTTTCACTGGGGCGAAAAAGGGCGGCAAAATAGGCTTGTTTCAGCTGGCAGACGGAGGCACCATTTTTCTGGATGAAATTGGCGAAATTCCCCTCTCCTTTCAAGCCAAATTTTTGCGGGTACTGCAAGAAAAGCAAATACGCCCGGTGGGCAGTGACACCATCATTCCCATCGATGTGCGCATCATTGCCGCCAGCAACAAAGATTTATTTAAAGAAGTGGAGAAAAAACGTTTTCGGCTGGATTTGTTTTACAGAATTAACGTGCTGTGCCTGAATATTCCCCCTTTAAGGGAGCGCATTGAAGACATTTACCCTATTGCCCTGGATTATTTCAGCCGCACAAACCCGTGTTTGTATGCCAACAATCAAGCCGCCATTTCGGATGTGTTGTCAGTACTACAGACGTATGGTTTTCCGGGCAATGTGCGGGAGCTTGAAAATATTTTGGAGCGTCTTGCGCTGTTGCTGGAAGAAGGGTTGCTGACCCCGGAAAAAGAAAATATTTTGGCCCAGTTGATTGACACCCGGGCCATGGCTTCCCCTGCACTGTCTGGACAAACTGACCAAACAAGCCAGGTACAAAGCACACTAGAGAGCGCAGAAAAGTCTAAAATTATACATGAACTGCTGCGCTTTGGTGGCGACAAGAAGGCAGCAGCAGCAGCGTTAGGCATGAGCGGTTCAACATTATGGCGAAAAATGAAAAAATATCAAATTTAAATGCAGGAAAGATTGACATTCCACCCACGGTCTATTATGATATTCAAAATAATTGAAACGCCAAGATTTGAAAGGTGATTGCACATGAACAACCGTACATGCAAATGGATTCGCCGGGATTTACAGCATTTCAAGCCTTATCAGGCACATGTGAAACCCCACGTGCACAAGCTGGACGCCAATGAAAGCCCCTTCCCCATGCCGCCGGAAGTGAAGGCCCGCATCATCGCATGGTTTGAACAGAACGAGTCCTTGAATATTTACCCGGACACCGACAGCACCCGGTTGCGGGAAGCATTGGCCCTTTTCTGGCATGTTGCGCCGGAAAACATCCTGTGTTCTGTAGGCCTTGACCAAATGATTGACTACATTACTAAGGTCTTTTTAGAAGAAGGGGACGGCATTCTCACCCTCTCCCCCACCTTTGCTATGTACGGTATTACCACCATCATTAACCACGGCCAGGTTTATGAGCTGCCCCTTACCGATGGCCAGCTGCCCACCGTGGCCCAGATTGTGGCAGAAGTGCAGGCCAAAAAGCCCAAGCTTTTGTTTTTGTGTACCCCCAACAACCCCACAGGCCACACCATGTCTAAGGCGGACATTATGGCTTTGCTGCCCCAGGTGGACATACCGGTTGTGGTGGACGAAGCTTACTGCGAATACAACCATCCAGACGAAACCCTTATTCCCGAAATTAATGGGTTTGACAACTTGATTGTGTTGCGCACCTTTTCAAAAGCTTACGGCTTGGCGGGCGCACGCATTGGTTATGCCATTGCCAATGATAGCCTAATTCATGCCATTAACTTGGTGAAAGCCCCCTACAACTTGCCGGTACTCTCTCAAGTGCTGGCATTGGAGGTTTTGGCCAATAGCGACACCTTCAAAGAACGGGTGGCCACCATCATAACCCAGCGGGAAATGATGCTGGAAGCCTTGAAAAAATATGACTGGCTGAAAATAAGCCCATCCGGCGCCAACTTTATTTTCTTGAACAGCAGCCGGCCGGTGGCAGATAAGCTAGAAGCAGCGGGCATTTTGGTGCGGTGCTTTGAAAAAGAGAAGATTGAGAAAATACGCATCACCATTGGGCTGGAGGAACAAAACCGGGCGGTTTTAGAGGTTTTTGAACAGTGTCATCATTCTGCACAATAAAAGACCTTGGGAAACTTTTTCGAGAAAAAGTTTTACAGCAACGCCCCAAGGTTTTATGTTCGTGATAGACACTGTAGAGGGGCGGATTCCAATCCGCCCCTCTTTTATTATTCCATATTTAATTGGCTAACCGCTCCATCACATCTTTAGCCAAAGCGGCCAATCGTTTTTTGGCTTCTTCCCCATCCGTTCCTTTAACACCCATGTAAATTTTAATTTTAGGCTCTGTGCCAGAAGGGCGCACACAGAACCAATCGCCGCCTTCCAAAGCAAAATGTAACACATCGGACACAGGAAGCTCAATCGGTGCCACTGCCCCTGTTTGCGTTTCTGTGGCTGTTTGGTTTTGGAAGTCCTTCATGCAAACCACGGCTTTGCCCGTCACCGTTTTGGGCGGGTTTTGCCGCAAGCCGCTCATCATAGCGCCCATAGCTGCCAACCCGTCTACCCCTTTTAATGTGATGGTCTCCACCGTTTCCATGTAATAGCCGTATTTGGCGTACATAGCTTGCAGCGCATCCCACAATGTTTTACCCTGTGTTTTATAATAGGCAGCCATTTCACACATGAGCAACACCCCAGACACAGCGTCTTTATCCCGGGCGTAAGTGCCTGTGAGCACCCCGTTGCTTTCTTCAAAACCAAACAAGTAGGTGTAGGCCCCTGTTTCCTCAAATTCCTTCATTTTCTCACCAATGTATTTAAAACCGGTGAGCACTTCAAAATACGTCACCCCATAGGCCTGGGCAATGGTTTTGGACAGCGGGCTAGATACCACCGTGGAAATGAGTGCCCCGTTTGCCGGCAGCTTACCCATTTGTTGCCTTTGAGACAAAATGTACTCGGCCATTAATGTGCCAATCATGTTGCCTGTTAAAACCACATATTCCCCGTCATTGTTCTGCACCATACACCCCAGCCGGTCAGAGTCCGGGTCTGTGGCGAAAATGCAGGTGGCATTAACGGTTTTGGCCAGTTCCAGCGCCAATGTAAAAGCTTTGGGGTCCTCCGGGTTGGGGTAAGACACGGTGGTAAAGTTGGGGTCTGGCATTTCCTGCTGGGGCACCACATGAATATTGGTAAAGCCTGCTTCCTTCAGGGCCCTGCGTACCGGAACATTGCCCGCCCCGTGCAGCGGGGTGTACACAATGGAAAGGTCACTGCCGGTGCTCTGGCAAACCTCTGGGTGAATGCGTTGCGCCATCACGTTTTGCATGTAAGCGTCGTCCAGCTCGGCATCCAGCACATGGAAAAGCCCTTGCGCCGTGGCTTCTGCTTCGCCCATGGTTTTAATCTGGTCAAAGCCTGTCACCAGGCCTACATGGCGAATAATCGCTTCATCCCGGGGGTATGTCACTTGGCCGCCGTCCCGGCCATACACTTTATAGCCGTTATATTCCTTGGGGTTGTGGCTGGCTGTAATCACGATACCTGCGGCACAGTTCAAATGCCGCACCGCAAAAGACAACACCGGGGTTGGACGCAAACTGTCAAAAATATAGGTTTCAATGCCGTTGGCATTCAGCACCAAAGCCGTCTGGCGGCAAAATTCCGCAGACATACGCCGAGAGTCGTGGGCAATGACCACACCGCCCGCCGTGTCCTTTTGTTCTAGCAAATAATTGGCCAACCCTTGGGTGGCTTTGCCTACTGTATATTGGTTCATGCGGTTGGTGCCTGCACCTAAAATGCCCCGCAATCCCCCTGTGCCAAACGATAAGCTCTTATAAAATCTGTCTTCAATCTCTTTTTTATCCTGCGCAATGGCTTGAAGTTCTGCCTTGGTGTCCGCATCAAAAATGTCGCCGCCTAGCCATGCATTGTAGCTTTCCATAAAATCCATGCTTCTTCAACACCCCACATTTTCAATATATTTATATTATAGTATGCCTTTGCGTATTGTGCAAGTTAATCATGGCATCCAAGGTTTCTTTCGGCACCTGGGATATGTAGGTCACAGGTGCAGGCTTTGGCACATAGGGTACCAGAACCTTTTCCATCCACACCACATCCAGCCACTGGTCAAACTTGTAACCCACATTCCGATAGGTGCCCACAGGGGAAAATCCACACTTTTCATGAAACCTTCTGCTTTTTTCGTTGGGCACCGTATATCCTGCATAAGCGTTGAAAAACCCCTGTGTGCGCAAAATGTCAAACAAACAGGCGTATAACCGGTGGGTGATGCCTTGGCCGTGTACAGCAGGCAGGGCGTACACAGACACATCCACGCTGTAGCAATAAGCCGCCCGCTCTGCATGGCGGGAGGCATAGGCATAAGCCACAATGTCATCCCCAATGGCATAAACCAGATAGGGATACTGGCTACTGATGGCTTCCACCCTACGGGCAAAATCTTCTGGCGTAGGCACTTGAATTTCAAAAGAAATGGTGGTGTTTGCAACATAAGGAGCGTAAATGGACAAAATTTGGTTGCTATCGGCCACTGTGGCCAATCGTATCAATCCGTTCATGGTATCACCTACTTTTCATGATTGGGGTTGCTGGGGGCCAAAGAAAGCGCAAAAGTAAACACACTACCTTCCCCTTCTTTGGATGTTAGCTTCATTTCTTCCCCATGGCCTTTAACAAACGCTTTCACAATGGACAATCCCAGCCCACTGCCCTTCTTGTCCAGCCCACGGGACACATCCGCTTTGTAGAAGCGCTCGAAAATCTGTAATTGTTCCTCGGGCAAAATTCCCGGGCCATTGTCTTTCACTGCAATCAGCACTTTCTTGTCTTTCACGGTGGTTTCAATCTCCACCAACCCGTCCTGCTGGGTAAACTTCACTGCATTATCCACCAGGTTAAATAAAACCCGCTGTATTTTTTCCTCGTCCGCCATCACAAACGTTTTTTCTGCGGCCAGTTTCAGGCTGACGGCCATGTTTTTCCTTTTAGCTTCCTCCACAAACATTTGAGCAATTTTCCGAATGAGCACATTCACATCAAAGCTTGTCATGTTTAGGGTGAGGTCATCCTGAGATTGTATTTTATCCAAGTCAATGATGTCGTGGGTCAGCTTGGACAATCGCTGGGTTTCCTCCATAATGATGTTGAGGTAATGGGTTTGTTTTTCTGGCGGAATGGTACCGTCTAAAATGGCATGTAAAAAGCCACGGATGGAAGTTAATGGTGAGCGCAAGTCGTGGGAAATATTGGCAATGAAAATCCGCCGCTGTTTTTCTTGCTGAAACAAGCTTTCCGCCATATGGTTAAAACTTTGAGCCAGCTGCCCCACTTCGTCTTGCCCATGAACATTTAGGCGTTTTTCAAAGTCTCCTCCGGCAATGACGCTTGCGGCCTCGCTCATCTCTCGCAAAGGTCGGGAAATGCTGCGGGAAAACAAAAACACCAGCACAAAAGCAATCACCCCCGAAGCAAACAGGCACAGCAGGGTGGTGCGGAACATTTCCGAGGAGGAACGCTTCAATTCCGGCATGGAGGAGCTTAACAAAACCGCCCCTACCACGTTGCCGTTGGCCACCACAGGGTACGCCACCGTGAGCACTGTTTCCGAAAAAATGCCCCCCACATTGCCGATAGTAGTCACCGTTTCCCCTTGAAACACAGGGTTAAATTCCGGCAAATCCAAAGTACGGCCGGACTGGCTTGCAATGTCTGAAGTCACCATAAGGATGACATGGTTTTCATTCACAAAAATAAAACTGGAATTTAAATATTCATGCAGCACGGATATTTCGTTTTCAAGTTGCCGCTGGTTAAAGGTTAGCGTTCCGAAAATGTTTGGCCGGTAGATGGTGGCAATCCGCCGGGCTTGTTCTGTTAAAACTTTACATTTCTGGCTTACAAAATAGTCCCCAAATGCCGCAAACAGAGCCACTGCCAAAATAACAAAGCTAATAATGAGCGCACTAAAATAACACACAAACTGCTTGGCAAAAATGGTTTTAAACACGTTCTGTCACCTCAAACTTGTAGCCCACGCCCCATACGGTTTTAATGCTCCAGCTTTCTTTTTGGGGCATTTTCTCCCGTAGCCTTTTAATGTGTACATCCACGGTGCGGGTGTCCCCCACAAAGTCGTACCCCCATATTTTATCCAAAAGCTGGTCCCGGGTAAACACCCGGCCGGGGTGGCTTGCAAAATAGTACAATAGTTCAAATTCTTTGGGCGGCAGTTCCAAGGCTTGCCCCCGGTATAAAGCGGTATAGGTGTCCGGGTTAATGACCAGGTTGTCAAAGGTCACTTGCCCGCTTTCCGCTGCTTCCCCGGGCTTTTCAAACCGCCGGAGTACCGCTTTTACCCGGGCCAGCAGTTCCTGGGGGTCGAAAGGCTTCACCACATAGTCGTCCGCCCCCAGCGTAAGCCCCAGTACCTTGTCAATGGTTTCCCCTCTAGCGGTTAGCATTATCACAGGCACATTGCTGGTTTTACGCAGCTCTGTGCATACTTGGTAGCCGTCCATTTCCGGCAACATCAAATCCAACAGCACCAGCCCCGGCGCAAAAGTGGCAAACAACCGCAGGGCTTCCTTGCCGTCGTGGGCTTTTTTTGTTTCGTAGCCTTCTTTATGCAAATACAGCTCAATCAGCTCGCAAATGTTGGGGTCGTCGTCCACAATGAGTATTTTTGTCGCCCCAATCCCCATGGCTTTCACCCTTTCATGTTAAAGTTTGTCTTTACATGTTGCCACAAACGTTATAATATGTAAAGAGTTTAAGGAGGAATCAATATGATCAGAACACGCTTTGCCCCCAGCCCCACAGGCTATATGCACATCGGCAACCTGCGCACCGCCTTATATGAATATTTAATTGCCAAATCCGGCGGCGGCCAGTTTATTTTGCGCATTGAAGACACAGACCAAGAGCGGTTGGTGGAGGGCGCACAGGACGTTATTTACAATACACTGCGCATTGCAGGCCTTGCCCATGACGAAGGCCCAGACGTAGGCGGCCCTTGTGGCCCTTATGTGCAAAGCCAGCGTCGGCATTTATATATGGATTACGCCAAGCAACTGGTGGAAGCCGGACAAGCCTATTATTGTTTCTGCTCTAAGGAGCGGCTAGATGCCTTGCACGAAGCAGATGCCCATTCCAAGTATGACCGCCACTGTCTGCACTTGCCCAAAGAGGAAGTGGCCAAACGTCTGGAAGCAGGGGAATCTGCGGTTATCCGCCAGTTCATCCCGGAAGGCAGCACCACTTTCCACGATGAAGTTTTTGGGGACATCACCGTAAACCACGAGGAAATTGAAGACCAGGTTTTAATTAAATCTGACGGGTTGCCCACCTACAACTTTGCTAACGTGGTGGACGACCACTTAATGTCCATTACCCATGTTTTACGTGGTAGCGAGTATTTATCCTCCACCCCCAAATACAACTTGCTTTATGATGCCTTTGGCTGGGAAAAGCCAGTATACATGCATTTGCCCCTTATTTTAAACGCCAACGGGGAAAAGCTGTCCAAACGCAAAGGGGATGCTTCCTTTGAAGATTTAATCGCCCAAGGCTTTTTGCCGGAAGCTGTGATGAACTACATCGCCCTGTTAGGGTGGAGCCCACGAGAAAACAGAGAGTTTTTCACCTTGGAAGAACTGGCCGAGGCTTTCGACCCTAAAGGGCTAAGCAAAGCCCCTTCCATTTTTGACGTGACCAAGCTCACCTGGATGAACGGGGAGTACATGAAAAAACTTTCCCCGGAACAGTTTTACCAAATGGTATTGCCCGTGCTTGAAAAAGCCATTCAGCGCAAAGACATTGATTTAAAATGGGTAGCGGCCATGGTGCAAAGCCGTGTAAATTTTGTGCACGAAGCAGCCCCATTGGTGGACTTTATTGATGCCCTACCCACCTATGACCCTGAACTGTATGTGCATAAGAAAATGAAAACTACCCCGGAAAACGCTTTGGCCAGCTTAAAAGAAGTGCTGCCCCTGCTGGAAGCAGAAACGGACTGCGACTGGACGGAAGAAAACCTTCACGGCAAGTTGCTTGCACTGGTGGAAAAGTTGGGCATTAAAAACGGCCAAATGTTATGGCCGGTGCGCACAGCCCTTTCCGGCAAACCCTCTTCCCCTTGCGGAGCCACAGAGCTTTTGGTGCTTCTTGGCAAAGAAGACAGCCTGAACCGTATACGTCAAGGCATAACACTTTTAGAAACAACTGCCCAGTAAAAACTTGGCGGCCATGTGCTTAAAAATGGGGCGGCACGTTTGCTTCAACGGCAGATAGCCAGCAGGCCGCCCCGGCCCTATCGCCCCTTCCCGCCTGCGGGAAGGGGCGATAGGGCCATCTTTTTTAAAGCTTTTGGTCATACACCAGGGGCATACGCCGTTTGTGTTCAGTGGCTTTATGGGCAGCCAAAATTTTGGCTTTATCTCCTTCATCCCCTTGGCCTGTGGCAATGTAGGTGTCAATGGCTTTATAGGAAACGCCCATTTCCCCCTCGTCCGTTTGCCCGTCAAAAAGCCCTGCGGAAGGTGCTTTTTCAATGATGGCAGCCGGTGCTTGTAAAAATTCCAGAAATTCAAAGATTTCATGGGCATATAAATCCCCAATGGGGTTAAAATCGTAAGCCCCATCCCCCCATTTGGTAAAGTAACCCATGTACGCTTCACTTTTGTTGCCGGTACCCGCCACCAGATAACCCATAGACTGGCCAATGGTGTACACGGTGGTCATCCGTAGCCTTGGGTTTATGTTGTTTTTGGCTTGCTGGGTCACGTCTGCCACCCCATGCAGCCCTTGTAAAAACGTATCCCTTACGGGTGTTAAGTCCACCACAGCGGTAGAAATGCCGAATTGCTCTGCCAATGCCTTGGCATGGTCTGTATCCGTGCCGTAGTTTTGGCGGGAACCGCAGGGCATAATCACCCCCAGCACATTTTCCGTTGCTTTACGGCACAAAATGCCCACCAAAGCGCTGTCTTTCCCGCCGCTGTTGCCAAAAACAATGCCTTTTGCCCCGGTTTGGGCCAGCACATCTTTTATCCACGCCACCCGGCGTTCACATTCCACTGCGTAATCTCTCATGTTGCTTAACCTCCTGTAACGATTATATCTGTTTATTATACCACGCTGCAAAATATTCATCAGCAATTTTTACCCCTTCGTCATTTAAATGCCTAGCATCTCTAAAATGACTGTCTGCAAAAAGCTTTTCTTCCGCATTCACCATATTGAAGTCCAAGTAAGGCACATCCAACTGCCGAGCCAGTTCATCAATTTTTTCATGAATGGACCCATAGTTTGAAATATTGTCAAATGCCACGTTAGACACCGGGGCAGTGACAAAAATTAGTGCAATACCTTCTTCCTTGCAGCGTGCCGCAATCTTTTCTATATACCCCTGCTGCACAGAAGACATCTGCCACTGCTTTCCGTCTACACCCGCTTCTTTCCTGGCTTCCGCCAACGCTTCTTGGTTCATGGTGTAGTTGCAATAAATATACCCTTTGGAACGGTAATATTCTTCACCTTCATTTTGCTTGATGGTCGGCTTTAGCCCTGTGTTTTCCTCTATGCTTTTCAACAATTCCTTATTGGCGTAAGCCAAAAAGTCCTGTTGGTACCGCACCGGCTTTATGTTGGCTTTCACCTTTTCATTCAGCGGAAACACTTCAGCCACAAACCTTTCCTTCAACGGTTCATTTTGCAACACTTGAAAAAAGGTGTCCACTTGTTTAAAGTCAAAATCTTTTTCCAACACACCCCAATACAATTCCAAAACAACCGTATCGGGCTTTTGAGTGTTCAGTACTTCCAGCAACGTATAGTGGGAAGCATCTGGGTGCTGCAAAGGCATTCCCAGCTGGTAGCTGTTGGTGCCCAGCAGCGGGTCTATCTTCTCCGGGTCGAAGGTGCAATAGGAGTGGGATGAGCCTAAAAACACCATATCCAGCGTGTTGTCCGAGGTGGCGTAAAACTCATCAAAACGCTGCTTGCTCCATGCATTTATTTTGTTCTGGGCAGCGGCTTGGGCATAAGTTTTTCCCACCCAACGGCCACCTGCTGCTAGGCAAAGGGCAAAGACAGCCATGGTTAGCCACGGCTTAAAACTGGAAGTAAATGAACGCCCCGGCATCATAAAACACCCCTAAACTTAAAATCAATAAACAAATCACTAGATAATAGGCAAACCGCACAATCCCCGGGGTTTTCATTAGCATTACGTGTACATTGGTTTCCCCGGCTAAAGCTTCGCTTACCATTAAAAACAGTATACAAGCAAAAATCAGCAAAACCTCCACCAGCTGAACCCCTAAGCCGTTTAACACATCCAGCACATATTGAGGGGTTGTCCACATGTTCACATCTGTAAACAAATGCCCCACCATGTAAAAAGCATCAGACACTTGGTTGGCTCTAAAGAAAATCCAGGCAAAGCATACCAGCCCAAAAGTCACCAACGTTTGTACCAATCGCACAGGCCAAACCGGCTTGGTTTTGCTCTTTGGCAGCAAACTTTCAACAATCTGATAGCCGCCATGGAGTGCCCCCCACACCACAAACGTCCAGTTTGCCCCATGCCACAAGCCGCTGGTTAAAAAGGTAACCAAGGTGTTGCGCATATGTTTTCCTTGGCTCACCCTGTTACCCCCCAAGGGAAAATACACATAATCTTTAAACCAGCTGGACAAGGAAATGTGCCACCGACGCCAAAAAGTTTTAATGTTTCTTGAGAAGTATGGCTGCTTAAAATTCTCCATCAGTTCAATGCCCAGCATACGGGCACAGCCGATGGCAATGTCCGAATAACCACTAAAGTCGCAGTAAATTTGGAAAGCAAACAACACCGTCGCCACCACAATGGCCAATCCTTCAAACTGCCCCGGAGCATTGTACACCGTGTTCACGCACACCGCCACCCGGTCCGCAATGACCACTTTTTTAAAAAAGCCTAAAGCCATCCACTTGAAGCCGTCGATGAGTAGTTCTGGCTTAAACTTTTTTTTGCTGAACAACCGGAGCATCAGATGGTCTGCCCGTTCAATGGGTCCAGCCACCAATTGAGGGAAAAAGGTGATGAACAGTGTAAATTTAAATAAATTCTGCTGGGGCTTAATCTGCTTACGATAAACGTCAATGGTGTACCCGGCGGCTTGAAAGGTGTAGAAGGAAATACCCATAGGCAAAATAATGGAAAACGCCGGAGGCTGATAGGCCAAACCTAAAACGCTACACAAAACAGCCAATGAATCTGTAAAAAACAACAAATACTTAAACAGAAACAAAATGCCGAAGTTGATGACTAAAGACAAAACCAGCCAGCCTCTACGGCGCTTAGCCGCTTTTTCCCTGTCTATAGTTTTTGCAATGCCAAAATTACACCCCACAGAGAAGAACAACAAAAGCAGCAAAAGGGGGTTCCAGGCCGCATAAAAAAAGCAACTGCCCAAAAGCAGCAACACCCACCGCCACCTGTGGGGCAGCAGGTAGTAAACCAATAATATAAAGCTAAAAAACACAATAAAATCAAAGGAGTTAAAAACCATGAAGCACCTCGCACATTTCGGGCTAACAGGACAATAGTTTACCATAAGTTGGTGCGGGGGACAATCCTAAATGTGCCATCATTAAAACAGCCCCTCCAAAACAGAGGGGCAAAGAAGCAAAGAATTTCCCAGAAATGCCACTTACGGCATTTCTAAGTGAAAGCTTTTTGAAGGGTTTGGGAAACTTTTTCTCGAAAAAGTTTCCCAATGTCTTTTGTCAACAACAGAGGGGCTTGCGCTATTTTATGCTTGGGGATAAGTCACACCGTCCCGGCTTACCCGGGCCAGAACCAGCGGCTTGGCTTCTATGGGCTGCTCTGTGAACGTAAAGCACCCCAGCAGCCCTTCCGCCGCCTGTTGCAGTTTGTCCGGCGCATTGGTGTACAAGGTGGCCAACACATCACCGGCTTTCACTTGGTCGCCGGTCTTTTTGTGCAGCATAATCCCTGCGCTGTAATCAATGGCACTGGCGCTGGTTTCCCGCCCTGCCCCTAAAACCATGGCCGCCCGGCCGCAGCCTTCGGCGTCCATGTGGGCAATGGCCCCGTCTTTGGGGGCGGTCACTGTAACCGTATGGGCGGCTTTTGGAAACAGGGATGGTTCTTCAATATATTTCCGGTCGCCCCCCTGGGCTTGCACCATATCTGCCAACTTATACAAGGCACGGCCTTCCATGATGGTTGTTTCCGCCATGGCTTTGCAAGTTTCCAGGTCACCTTTGCCCGCCAAAAACAGCATATTGGCAGCCAGTTCAATGCAAATGTCTGTCAAATCTTTTGGCCCCCTGCCGGATAACACATCCACCACTTCCATCAGCTCCAGGCTGTTACCAATGGCGTGGCCTAAAGGCACGTCCATGTCTGTAATGAGCGCTACCGTCTTACGGCCGCAACCTTCCCCAATGTTCACCATAGCCTGTGCCAGCGCAATGGATTCCTCTGTGGTTTTCATAAAAGCCCCGCTACCGGTCTTTACGTCCAACAAAATGCAGTCGGACCCGGCGGCCAGTTTTTTGCTCATGATGCTGGCGGCAATGAGGGGTATGGAATCTACGGTGGCCGTCACGTCCCTCAATGCATATATTTTTTTATCCGCAGGGGCCAAATTGCCGGACTGCCCAGCAATACACAGCCCGTTTTCGTTCACAATGCGAATGAAATCTTCCGGGGCAAGGCTGGTTTGCAAGCCGGGAATAGCCTCCAGCTTGTCAATGGTGCCGCCGGTGTGCCCCAGCCCACGACCGCTCATTTTGGCCACGGTCACCCCTAGATGGGCCACCACCGGGCCAATGATGAGGGAAGTTTTATCCCCCACTCCGCCGGTGGAGTGTTTGTCCACCTTGATGCCTTTTAAGGGGCTTAAATCCACCATGTCCCCGGAATGGGCCATGGCCAGGGTGAAGGCGTTGGTTTCTGCTTCGCTCATGCCCTTAAAATAAACGGCCATCAGGAAGGCAGACATTTGATAGTCCGGAATTTCCCCCGCTGTAAACCCTTGCACCACAAACTGAATTTCTGCTTCATTCAGGGTAACGCCTTGCTTCTTTTTGCTGATGATGTCATACATACGCATGGCTCTTTTTCATCATCCTTCCAAATCCTTCGGCCCAAAGCCAAAAGGCAAAATGTCGTTTAGGGTGTGTACTTTATAGTCTGTGGCTGTTCGGGTTACAATGATTTCAAAGGTTTCCCCGTCCACAAATTCGTTCATCACTTGGCGGCAAACACCGCAAGGGTATGCGAAGGCTGGCTCAGTTCCTGGCTTGGAGCCTGCAACAGCAATGGCCACAAATTCCCGTTCTCCTTCAGATACCGCTTTAAAAAAGGCGGTACGTTCGGCACAGTTCGATGGAGAATAGGCCGCAGATTCCACGTTTACCCCGGTGTATATTTTGCCGCTTTTGCCCAACAGCGCCGCTCCCACATGAAAGCCGGAATAAGGGGCGTAAGCCAAGTCTTTGGCTTCAACGGCCATTTTTGCTAGTTTATCATAATCAATCATGTTACATACTCCTTTACTTGTTTAATCCACGGCTGCCGGGTTTCACGGCTTCCGTTTTGCCTTCTTTGCACAACGGGCAGTCGGCTGGGTCGTGGGCCACAATTTCAGCGGTGTAAGCCGCCTGGGTTTTAACACTAAAGTCAGCTTTGCCCATGCTGCGGTCCACCAGCACAGCCACGCCAACCACAACGCCCCCCAGTTCTTTCACTAGGTTAATCACTTCCTGAACAGAACCTCCAGTGGTAATCACGTCTTCCGCCACCACCACACGTTGGCCCGGTTCAATGGTGAAACCCCGGCGCAGCACCATCTGGCCATTTTCACGCTCTGCAAACAAGTTTTTAACCCCCATCTGGGAAGCCATTTCATAAGCCATAATGATGCCGCCGGTAGCAGGCCCAATGACCACATCCACCTGGTCGTCTTTGAAGGCTTCTACCAAGCCCGCAATCAACTTGGCGGCGTGTTTAGGGTACTGCAATATTTTGGCGCACTGCATGTACTGGGCGCTATGTTTGCCCGATGTTAAAATGAAGTGGCCGGTTAATAAAACGCCGGTTTCTGTTAAAATTTGTTCGGTTTCTGTTCTGTTCAGCATGTTCTTCTCCCCTTGTCTATAGTATGGCACCAACAAGCGTATTGATGTCATTGATGTTGTATTGATACATATATTCTAAAATGCCGGTCAGCACGTCCAGGGTGGCGTGGGGGTTTGCAAAGTTGGCAGAACCCACAGCCACAGCCGTTGCTCCGGCCATCAGAAATTCCACTGCATCGGCCCCGGTGGCAATGCCTCCCATGCCAATGATGGGAATGGACACAGCTTTGGCAGCCTGGTATACCATCCGCAGCGCCACAGGCTTGATGCATGGGCCTGAAAGCCCTCCCATGGTGTTGGCCAGAGTAGGTTTGCGGCGGTGGATGTCTATGTGCATCCCCAGCAATGTGTTAATCAGAGACAATGCATCTGCCCCTGCGCCCTGGGCGGCTTTGGCTATGGCGGTAATATCTGTTACGTTAGGGCTTAGCTTCACAATTAAGGGCTTCGTGGCCTTCTTTTTCACTGCACCCACCACTTTTTCAACCATGGCCGGGTCTGTGCCGAAAGCCAGCCCACCAGCCCCAGCAGCCAGATTCGGGCAGGAAATGTTTAATTCAAACATATCCACATCCGCATCCGCCATGGCTTCTGTGACGGCCACGTATTCTTCCAGCGTATGCCCGCACAGGTTCACGATGATGTTGGTGTTAAACCGCCGCAAATAAGGGATGGCGGTGGCTTTAAACACTTCCACCCCCGGGTTTTGCAGGCCCACAGCATTTAACATACCGCTGGTGGTTTCTGCAATCCGTGGCGGTGGGTTGCCCTTCCAAGGGGTGATGGACACCCCTTTGGTTATCACGCCGCCCAGCCGGGAAACATCTACAAAGTCTGCAAAGTCCTCTCCGTGGCCGAAGGTGCCGGAGGCTGTCATCACCGGGTTTTTAAAGTGAACACCCGCAATGGTTACGCCCAGTTGACTATCCATGCCAAATCACCTCCCTGCTGTTGAATACAGGGCCGTCGTGGCATACTTTTTTATAAGCCCAGCCTTCTTCGGCGGAATCGTCCGCCACTTTCACCACGCAACCCACGCAAGCCCCAACGCCGCAGGCCATGCGCTCTTCCATAGACACCAGACAGGGCAGCTCTCTGCTTTGGGCAAAGTCTGCCACCCCTTGCAGCATGGCTTTAGGCCCGCAGGCGTAAATGCAGCCGGTGTTCACGTTCACCTTTTCCATTAACGCCACCACATGGCCGTGGAAACCCACAGAACCATCGTCTGTGGCAATGCTTACCCCAAAACCCAGTTTCTCAAACTCTTTATATAAGAACCGGCCAGAACGAAAGCCCAAAAAGATGTTGGCATAACCTTTCTGCGCTTTAATTTGCTTGGCCAGAAACAACAGCGGCGGAATGCCGATACCCCCGCCCACCAACACATGCTGGGCCACTTCCTGTAGGGCAAAACCGTTGCCTAACGGCCCCATCACCGTTACCTTTTGCCGGGGTTTTAAATGGGAAAGCCAGGCCGTTCCCTGCCCCACCTGCTGGTAAACCAACCGCACCAGCCCTTTGTGGGTGTTACAGTCGCAAATGCTTAAAGGCCGGGGCAGCATATGGGCGTTGTCTTTAATGTATACCTCCACAAATTGCCCAGGCTTAGCGGCTTTAGCCAGGTAAGGCGCTTCAAACCAAATGGAATAAATTTGCGGGGCAATTTCCTCGTTGCGTAGAATTGTGGCATGAATAAGCTGTTTCATGGGTTCACCTCGTTATATGGCGCTTTGTAAATCGGCCTGCATGGCCAGAACGGCGGCCCGTGCCGCTTGGGCGTATTCTTTTTCGGTATATTGATTTTTGTATGGTTCCTGGGTGTAGGCGGCAATGATGCCTCTGGAGCTGTTCACGATGGCACCCAAGCCCTCTTTGTTGAAGCACACAGCCAAATCTGCGGCAGTACCCCCTTGTGCCCCATAACCCGGCACCAAAAAGAAAGTGTGTGGCATTTGTTCCCGAAGTGCCTTGGCTTGTGCCGGATGGGTAGCCCCTACCACAGCCCCCACAGCACTGAAACCATGGCGGCCAATAAGCCCTTCACCCCAGCGGGACACAAGCTGGCCCACCCGCTCGTAAATGGGGCGGCCGTCTACCAGTAAATCTTGTATTTCGCCGCTGTTGGGGTTGGAGGTTTTCACCAGTACAAACAGCCCCTTTTCATATTGTTGGCAACTGCCCAAATAAGGTTCGATGGCGTCCGTGCCCAGGTATGGGTTTAATGTGATAAAGTCCTGCTTAAACACTTCAAGTTTTTCCGTGCCCACAGATACCCGGCCGATATGGCCGTCTGCATAGGCTTTGGCGGTGGAAGCAATGTCCCCCCGCTTTACATCCCCAATGACCAACAGCCCTTTTTCTTTGGCGTAGGCAATGGTGTCTACATAAGCTTGAAGCCCTTCCGGCCCCAGCTGCTCATACATGGCCACCTGTGGTTTAACCGCAGGCACCAGGTCATAAATTTGGTCTATGATGCCTTTATTAAAGGCCAAAAACGCTTCGGCTGCACCTTTCGCCGTCATACCATGGGCGGCAAAGGCTGCTTCTTTAATATGGGCCGGTACAAAGGACAAACTGGGGTCCAGCCCTACCACTGTGGGGTTTTTAAGGGCGATGATGCGGTCAATGAGCTTATCGGTTATCATAAACAATCCTCCCGGAAACTAAGGTTATTTTTATAGCACCTTTCACAGCCATGCCCCCAAAGGGGCTATTGTTGCTTTTGGAATGAAAGTTGTTTACATCAAGGGTATAGACCCCATTGGGATCTATAATGACCACGTCTGCTACTGCCCCTACAGCCAGGTGCCCTTTTTCCATGCCCAAAATAGCCGCCGGATGCTGGGTTAACCGTGCAATCAGCCCACTGGAGGTTAACAGGCCGGTTTCCACCAATGTGGTAAGGGAAAGGGCAAAGGCTGTTTCCAGCCCCACAATGCCGTTAGCTGCTTTTAGGAAGCCACCCTGTTTTTCATCCTTATGGTGGGGCGCATGGTCAGTGGCAATGGCGGAAAGGGTGCCCATTTGAAGCCCAGCCCGTATTGCTGCCACATCCTGGGCGGTACGCAAGGGCGGGTTCATTTTAAAATTGGTGTCCGTGCCGTCTATGGCATCCTCTGTCAGCACAAAATGGTGGGGGCAAGCTTCCCCGGTCAGGCGGGGCATGGCTTTTTTGGCCTTTTCCAAAAGGGCCACACCGCCATGGGTGCTGACATGGCAAATATGTAACCGGGCGGAGGGGCTTACTTGGGCGGCCAGCTGAATATCCCGGGCAATGATGCTGTCTTCCACTTCATGGGTAATGCCGGGCAAGCCCAGCCGCTGGGACACAACACCTTCGTGCATCACCCCACCGTTTAACAAGCTTTCATCTTCACAGTGGGCGAAAATGGGGATGTTCAGCCGGTGGGCTTCCTCAAAAGCTTTCCCCATCAGCGCGGCATCCTGTACGGTTCTGCCATCCTCGCTTAATGCGCAAATGCCCGCTTTTTGAAGGGCGGCAAAGTCTGTGAGGGTTTCCCCCTTCTGCCCTATTGTAATGCTGCCAATGGGTAAAACATGCACAATGCCCTTACTTTGCGCTTCTTTTATAATATAGGCCACCACTTCTGGGCTGTCCGTCACCGGGTTTGTATTGGGCATGGCGCATACGGTGGTGAAGCCACCGGCGGCGGCGCTTTTAGTGCCTGTTGCAATGGTTTCTTTATGGGTAAGGCCGGGGTCTCGCAAATGGGTGTGCAAATCAATGAACCCGGGAGTCACCCACATGCCTGTGGCATCTATCACTTCTGCGTCCGGGTGGGCGATGTGGGGTGCCACTGCTTGAACAACACCATGGTTAATAAGCACATCCGTCACACTGTCCACGTTGTTCTTAGGGTCGATGACCCGTCCGTTTTTAATCAGTAAAGGCAAAGTCAGTCCTCCTTCTTGTTACTTCTTAGTTTATCCGCTTTAAGACTTTTTTGTCAAGTTTATCATAAAGCCATGGTTCGTTTCGTAAACTATAACCATAATGAATCAACAACTTGGAGGTTCAAAATGGGGTTATTTAAAAGCAATAATGAAGAAATATTGTTTTCCAATGATACGGTCATTGAGCATGGCATGGTTGTGGATGCCGTATCTTTAAGCGGAAGCTGCGGCCTGGTGGTGCGGGGCATTGTGAAGGCGGCTGTGGACGTAGACGCCGACGTGTTTGTGGATGCTTCCGGTACCATTGAAGGGCCAGTCACCTGCACAAACTGTAAAGTGATGGGCCGCATTAAGGGCGATGTTTCCGCAGCCGGGTTTTTGTTTATTACCAACGATGGCTGCGTAGAGGGGGATATTATGTGCAACGCCCTTCAAATTGACAACGGCGGCATTTTCAGGGGCACCTGCAACAAGGTGCAGCGGTTAGACACAATGGTAACGTCTAAGCCCAAGCTTTACGTACAAAAAGAGGACGAGCTTGCTGAAAACAGCGAATTTTGGGATGTTGCGGAGCAATAATGCATCCATTCCCAGCCGCAGGCACACAAAAACGCTTGGGTAAGCCTAATCCAGAATCTTTATGCTTCCCAAGCGTTTCATTCATTTTATGTTATTCAAGCACACGCCGTGCGGAATGGTACGTCCGTGCACTGTAGCTGTCATACAAGTTGGCGTATGATACACCCCGGCCTTTACCGTCGGTGGAGTGAATATATTTCCCATCGCCTACGTAAATGGCCACATGGGTAATGCCATTGCCAGAGGCGCTAAAGAATAGTAAGTCCCCCGGTTGCAGTTCGCTTTTGTCAATGGCCCGGCCATTTGAAGCCATTGCAGAAGAGCTTCTGTTTAAAGAAATGCCGAAGTGCCCCATCACGCTATATACAAACCCGGAACAATCCACACCTTTGTTTAAGTCGGTACCGCCATATACATAAGGTGTGCCTAAAAATTGGGCGGCGTATGCCAACACTTCATCGGCTTTTGTTGTTTCACGCACCAGTTTTTCGGGCTTTTCACCACGGCTTACGGTTACAAATTCTGCGCTAACATAACCGGTTTTTCCTTGGTATGCTACGCCAATCCATGCATCACCCAGTTCAAAAACATCCAGCACTTCGCCGTATGGAATCACCGTTACTACTTCGCCGTCTTTGCTGGCAGATTCACGCAGGTTCAACCCCGTGTCGGAGGTGATAACGGCGTAAATGCTTTCTTTTTGAGCTTCTTGGGCAGGTGTTTCAGTGGGTGTTTCTTGGTCTTCCACTGCTTCAGCTTCAGCAGTGTTTGCTGTTTCTACAGCATCTTCTTTCACTTCTTCTGCCGGTGGAACAGGCAATACTTCCGGCGCTTCCGCCACCAGAGGTACAGGTGTTTCCTTTACAAATACAGGTACAAAAGCGTTGTCTTCCAGTGCCATTACAGGCAAGCCTTGAGGCACGGAAGGGCTGTCCAAATCAGGAATAAGAGGCAGCTCGGGCCCATTAGCTGTTTCAACTGTAATGCGCAACGCCAAATCCTCGGATGCTTTTGCCGCAACAGGTAAATCTGGCATTAGCGGCTTGTCCGGCGCAGGCTGTGGGGCTAAATCCGGCAACATGGGCTGGGGGGTAGCTACAGGCACTTTAGCCAAATCGGCACCAACGATAAAATCCTTATGTACATAGGCTTTTTTATTGTTGAATACAATGCCGTACCAGTCGCCATCTTTAACGGTCACTTCGTAGCATTCGCCTTTGTTGGCCACACCCACAACCACACCAGATGTGTTTGGGGTTTGGCGCACATTCACACTGGCATCGTTCACAGTGCCCAACACAGCAGGAACAGTCACAAATTGTTTGGCCACGTATCCAGACGCTGTGCCATTCACAACTTTGTAAAATTCCCCTTCCACTGCCACAACGGAAAGCACTTGCCCTTGATTTACTTTTGATATTACTTCAGCCGTTAGGCTGGCACTTTTTCTAACATTAATGTCGTCACCGGTAACTGTGCCATTAACAGCTGCAAAAGCTGTGGCCGTGCTCAGCATGACACCGGCAATACCGGCGCACATACACCGAACAATCATCTTTTTCAGTTCCATAACAACCCTCCATACAGATATTACGTAATTGTTACGAAATTATTATACAAAATTAGCCGAACCCTGTCAAGTGTTGAATACTATTTTTTAGAAAAAATAATAAGAGGATGGCATAAATGGAATTGATGCATCATATGAATGGACTACACTATGGAATGAGATAAACAGATTAAGCGGTGCATTGAACATGCCTTGTTCAGAGGCCAGATGAGGAACAGACAGTAAAGGCTGTTCACAAAGCCCTTACTGCCCATATAAAACATTTGATTTATACTTATGATCGATGTGATGTGCAATACAGGGCCTCTCCAGTGAGGTATGGGCGTTAAACATCTGTTATGGCAATGCCCCGGCCATGAAGTATACCCGGAGCAAACAATGACGGGATGTTGTAACAAGCCTAAAGAAGCTTGCAACTTCGGTTTATACAACTATTTATCTTGAGACTTATCCGGCACAAATTCAATTAACTCGGACAATGGGCAGTTGAACAATTTGCAAATACTATCCAAATGAGCAATATCAATGCGTTTAATCTCTTCATAGTACATCTTAGAAACTGTTCCTGGGCGGATACCCGTTTTTTCTGCCAAAGCTTTCTGTGTCATTTTGTGTTTACCTAATAAATCAGATAAGTTGAGTTTGATCATTGTTTTCTGTCCTTTCTATTATGTAGTTGATAACAAAAAAACTCGCACATACAACAATTTATACTTATCGAAAATGTATTATACAATAAAAAACCTCTAAAGGCAATACAAAATAAAACCGACTTACTATTATAGCAGTCGGTTTCATTTTTGTTCCTATAAAGTCATAAAAAGTATTTACATGTTAGAAATGTAATAACATTAACATTTACCGTTCATCAATGTTTGCAAGATTAAGAAAATATAAGAAAGCTGTATACATTATAATACAGCTTTCTTACTAAACAACCTATTTTTATGAAGGCATTCGTTTTATGCCCGTTCTTTTTCCATTTCTTTCTTACGGGTTTCAATTACCTTTTGCTGCACGTCTGCGGGTGCTTCCTCGTAACGTTCAAAATGCATGGTGTATGCACCCCGGCCTTGGGTCATAGAGCGCAATTCTGTGGCATATTTGAATATTTCTGCCATAGGCACTTCCACCGCAATTTTTTGCTTGTTGCCGAATTTTTCCATGCCCAAAATACGGCCACGGCGTTTGTTCATATCACCCATAATGTCCCCGGTGTAATCATCGGGCACCACCACTTCTACTTTGGCAATAGGTTCCAACAAAGCAGGTTTGGCTTTCATAAAGCCGTCTTTAAAGGCAGTGATGGTGGCCATTTTAAAGGCCATTTCAGAAGAGTCCACCGCATGGTAAGAACCGTCCACCAATACTGCTTTAATGCCCACCACTGGGTATCCAGCCAAGGGGCCTGCCTTTACGCACTCTTGAATGCCTTTTTCCACTGCGGGGAAGTATTGTCTGGGCACAGAACCGCCGAAAATCTTTTCTTCAAAAACATAAGGCACAGCCAAATCTTCTGCCGGTTCAAACTCCATGTGTACATCCCCGTACTGGCCATGGCCGCCGGATTGCTTTTTATATTTGCCTTGTACCCGTACTTTGGCTTTAATCATTTCCCGGAAAGGCACAATGGGGTTGACCAGTTCGGCTTCTAGTTTATATTTGTTTTTCAGCTTGTGCATCATTACGTCCAGCTGGTTGTCGCCAATGCCAGACACCAGGGATTGCTTGGTTTCTCCGTTCACTTCAAAGGAAAGTGTTTTATCTTCTTCTAAAAGCTTCGCCAAAGCCTGGCCGATTTTATCTTCATCCCCTTTGCCCTTGGGCACAATGGCCATGGTCATTAAAGATGGTGGGAACTGAATGTCTGGGAACAACACAGGGCGTTCTTTGGCACACAACGTATCGGAAGTGGCCGTATTTTGTAGTTTGGCAATGGCCCCAATGTCACCAGCCCGCAGCTCTGTCACTTCAATTTGGTCTTTACCCCGCATCACATATAAATGAGATGCTTTTTCCACGTAGTCCTTTTTCACATTATACAACGGCGTGTCTTTTTTAATAACACCGGAAATCACATGGAAAATGCTTAAACGGCCCACATAGGGGTCTGCAATGGTTTTAAACACAAAAGCGGAGAAAGGTTCGTTTTCACCGGTGGAAATGGTGATTTCCTCGTTTGTTTTAGGGTCGATGGCTTTGCATTCCGTATGCATGTCGGCATCGGAGGGCACAAAGCGTACCAGGGAATTTAACAATGTGGCCACACCAATGTTACTAGGGGCACATCCGCACAGCACAGGAGCCACAGCACTGTCGTGAATGCCGGTTTGTACGCCCACTTGCAGTTCTTCCACCGTAAAATGTTCATCCCCAAAGAATTTTTCCATTAAAGCTTCGTCTGTTTCGGCCACTGCTTCTTCCACCATATAGCGCATGTTGTCCACAGCGTCTGTTAAACCGGCGGGTACGTCACAAGCTTCACTTTTGCCGTTTGCGAACTTTTGTCCTTCCCGTTTAATGACGTTCACATAACCCACAAACTTGTCCCCTTCTTTAATGGGCACTTGCAGAGGGGCAATGCTTTTGCCGAATTTTTCCTTCAGCTCGTCCACCACTTTGTCAAAGTCTGCATTTTCGTCGTCCATGCCGTTTACAAAGAACATGCGGGGAAGGCCTATTTCTTCGGCATATTCCCAGGCTTTTTCCGTGCCCACTTCCACGCCGGACTTGGCGGAAACCACAATCAGGGCTATATCCGCTGCCGCTAAGGCTTGTTTCACCTCGCCAACGAAGTCGAAATAACCGGGAGTATCTATAAAATTAATTTTATTATCTAACCATTCAATAGGCACGATAGAGGCGTTTATTGAAACCTTTCTACGAATTTCTTCTGCTTCATAATCGCTCACCGTATTGCCATCGTCTACTTTGCCCATTCGGTTTGTTACTTGTGTCACAAATAGCGCAGCTTCTACGAGGGTTGTTTTGCCACATCCACTGTGCCCCAGTATGGCCACGTTTCTGATCTCTTTTGCAGAATAGCTTTTCATTGTTGGCTAAACCTCCTAATAGTGTGAATATAAGTTAAACAAATAAAGCCCAAAACACACAAAATATTTACATGATATATATTCCACATTGATTTCTTATTTCCTTTATTTTTCCAAAACAAATTAATATTTTTGTAAGTTGTATACAAAACGGATGTTTTCTTTTAGGCAGAACGTACAGGCGGAATTACGCATTGACCGCAATCCAAAAAGCATGTAAAATAAAATACTGGAAACAATTATATAATGAACCAATGAAATATTGTGTTAGGAGACCATTATGCCGGAAAAAATCATGCTCGTAGACGGAAACAGCATCATTAACCGGGCTTTTTACGCCATCCCCCTGCTCACCAGCAAAACCGGGGCCTACACCAACGGCGTTTACGGCTTTTTAAATATTTTGTTTAAGTTTTTAAAGGAAGAAAAACCTGAACACCTGGCGGTGGCTTTTGACTTGCCCGCACCCACTTTCCGCCACACCCAGTTTGAAGGCTACAAAGGCACACGCAAAACCATGCCCGATGAATTGCGCCCACAGTTGCCTCTGCTTAAAAGTATTTTGCAGCACATGAACATTCCTATTTATGAAATGGAAGGTTACGAAGCAGACGACGTGCTGGGTACCATGGCAAATAAAGCGGCCAATGCCGGGCTTTCTGCTGTCATCGTTTCCGGTGACCGGGACATGTTGCAGCTTTGTGCAGACAACATTAAAGTGCGCATTCCCAAAACCAAGGCCGGCAAAACCGAGGTGGAGGACTACGACAGCGCCACCGTGTTTGAAAAGCTAGGGGTTACCCCTACCCAGTTTATAGACGTGAAAGCCCTAATGGGGGATACCTCCGACAACATTCCCGGGGTGCCCGGCATTGGGGAAAAAACAGCGCTTAAAATCATCACCCAGTACGGTTCTTTGGCGGAAGCCATCGCCCATGTGCAGGAGATAAAGCCCCAGAAAGCATCGGACAACTTGGCCGCCTTCACGGAACAAGCCCTGTTAAGCCAAGCATTGGCCACCATTTTTCTGGAGGTGCCGCTGGAACTGAACTTGGCTGAAACCACCGTGGGCAATATTTTTAATGAAGAAGCTTTAAAAGATATGCAAGAATTGGGGTTTAAATCACTGATTCCTTACTTTGCCCCTACCCCCATGACAACACCTGTGGCTGCCAGTCATGCCACACATCAGCATAAGGTGCTGGCTAATGCAGAAGATGCTACAGCATGGTTAGATGCCTTATCTGCCCAAGAGATCATCCCTGTGGCTTTTATGTTCACGGTCATTCACGGGCAATGGCTGGGCCTCGGGTTGGCCAGTAACCCCGATGAAGCCGTGTTTATCCCTGTGAATGCAAACACGAACCCGGAAACCCTCATCACACTGGTTGCCCCGTTTTTGGCTTCTAACACACCTAAAGTCACCCACGATATGAAGGCTGCTGCCCGCCTGTCTTTTGGCTACGGCCACACCATCAGCAACGTGGTGTTCGATACCATGCTGGCGGCCTACCTTCTGGATGCGTCCAAAGGGGCGTACCCCATTGAAGACGTGGCACAAACCTACTTAAACGAAAACTGCCCCACCCCGGAAAGCCTGCTGGGCTCCGGCAAAGGAAAAAACAAGGCCGGGCTTGGGCAGTTAGACCCGGATGCAGTGGCACAACTGGCTTGCGGGCAAGTGCTTGCGGTTCTTAAAAGCCAGGCTGTGATGGCACCTAGACTGGAAGAAAACCAACAAACGGAACTGTATGCTAAAATCGAACATCCTGTGGCACAAGTGCTTGGCCACATGGAAACCGCCGGCATCACAGTGGATAAAGCCACCCTTACCCTTTATGGCCAAAACCTGGATAGCCGCCTGTTAGAGCTGACTTCCAACATTTACGACTTAGCCGGGGAAGCCTTTAACATCAATTCCCCTGCCCAACTGGGGGTTATTCTGTTTGAGAAGCTGGGGTTAAAAAGCGGTAAAAAAACAAAAACTGGCTATTCCACCGCCGCCGAGGTGTTGGAAAAACTTGCCCCTTACCACCCCATTGTGCCCCTTGTGCTGGAATACCGCAATTTGTCCAAGCTGAAAAGCACTTATGTGGAAGGGCTTTTGGCTCAAATTAACCCAAACACTGGGAAGATTCATACCACCTTTAACCAAACCATTGCTTCCACCGGGCGGTTAAGCAGTGTGGAACCAAACCTGCAAAACATCCCCATTCGGTTGCCTTTAGGGCGGCAGTTACGGCGGGTGTTTGTGCCTTCAAAACCGGGCTATGTATTTTTAGATGCAGACTACAACCAGATTGAACTGCGGGTGCTGGCCCACATGGCCGGGGATGAACGGCTTATTGATGCGTTTGTGTCCGGGGTGGACATTCACCGGCTCACCGCTTCCCAAGTGTTTAACACCCCTTTGGAACTGGTGACGGACAAACAACGCAGTGCCGCCAAGGCAGTGAACTTTGGCATTGTGTACGGCATTGGGGCTTTCAGTTTAAGCGAGGATTTACAAATCACCCGCAAAGAAGCCCAGCAGTACATTGACCGTTATTTTGAAACGTACCCCAAAGTGAAGGCATACCTAGACAAAACCATTGAACAAGCCAAAATAGATGGCTATGCTTCCACCATTTACAACCGCCACCGGGCCATCCCAGAGCTGGCTTCTTCCAACTTTAACCTGCGGGCATTTGGCGAACGTGTGGCCATGAACATGCCCGTGCAGGGCAGTGCCGCCGACATTATCAAACTGGCCATGATTCACGTCCACAGTCGGCTGCAAAAAGAAAAGCTGGATGCCTGGATGGTGTTACAAGTACACGATGAATTGTTGTTGGAAGTGAGGGCCGAACAGCTTTCTGCTGCCACGGCCATTCTTAAAGAAGAAATGGAAAATTGCGTGCAACTGAACGTTCCCCTGCAAGTGGATTGCCATTCCGGGGAAAACTGGTTCGACGCCAAATAAAGGATACAGGCCATGAAAATTATTGGTATAACCGGCAATTCCGGCAGCGGGAAGTCTACCGTTTGCCAGCTTTTAAAAGCATACGGGGCGGTCATTATAGATGCGGACCAGCTGGCCAGGCAAGTGGTAGAGCCCGGCCAGCCCGCCTACCAGGACGTGGTGGATTACTTTGGCCCTGAAGTTTTGAATGAAGACCAAACCATCAACCGCAGAAAACTTGGGCAGCTCATTTTTACAGACGAAAACAAGCGCCAAGAGCTTATTGCCATCACCCACCCCCGGATTATCACTGCTATGGAAGATCGGTTACGGGCATTGTCTGCGCAGGCCTGCCCCCCGCCCTTTGCGGTGCTGGATGCCCCGTTGCTCATCGAAGCCAACCTGCACCTGCAAGCAGACGAAGTGTGGGTGGTAACAGCCGGCGAAGATGAAAAACTAAAGCGGATTATGGAAAGGGACAATTTAACCCAAGAGGCCGCTTTGGCCCGGCTGCAAGCCCAGCCCAGCCTGGAATTTTTGCGCCAATATGCCACCCACATCATTGAAAATAACGGCAGTGAAACGGCTTTATTCGCCCACATTCAAGCACTGCTTAAATTATGAGGACGCCATGTTTGTTGCTTTCAGCTTAAAAAAGATTAAAAAGTTTTTGTTTTTATTGATACTTGTAGCCGGTTGTTTGTTGCTGGCCTGGATGCTGCTGAACCGTCTCTTTCCCTTGTCTCACCGGGCGCTCATTGACAAGTATGCCTTGGCCTACGACTTAGACCCGGCCTTGGTGTGCGCCGTGATACATAGTGAAAGCCGGTTTAAAACCGATGCTGCTTCCCACAAAGGGGCCAGCGGGTTGATGCAGCTTACAGAGCCCACCGCCCTGTGGCTGGCAGAAAAAATGGGGATGACGGGTTTTGAATACAGCCAAATTTTCGACCCTGAAATTAACATCCAAATTGGCTGTTACAACCTGAAGCGGCTGATGAAACAGTTTGACGGCGGCACAGAGGTGGCGTTGGCGGCTTATAACGCCGGGGAAGGCAACGTGAACCGGTGGCTGCAAGACCCCCAGTACAGCCAGGACGGCCAAACTCTGTCTTACATCCCTTTTGGGGAAACCCGGGAGTACATTAAACGGGTAAACTTTGCCACAAAAGTTTACCGCCAACTGCTTATTTTGTACGGCATCATAGGAGGAAACAATGATTAAACAAAAACTGGCGCTAGGCCTGTGTTTGACCCTTTTGTTCATGTTTACAGGCTGCGGCGGCCAAGAGGAGCCGGAGGCCGAGCTTTTGACCCCGGAGACCGTGGCAGATGAAACAGCTGAATTGCCAGAGCCTTCCTTAACACCGGCTACCAACGCCACCCTCACGCTATCGATGCGCCAACCCCTTACGCTAAACCCCTTATTAAACCAGGATGTAACGGTGGACAGGGTGCTGGCCATGGTTTTTGAGCGGTTGGTGGTGCTGGATGAAACG
>CAZCQP010000001.1:39576-121068 GCA_964500895.1 uncultured Eubacteriales bacterium
GGTGGACAGGGTGCTGGCCATGGTTTTTGAGCGGTTGGTGGTGCTGGATGAAACGGCTGAATTGCCGGAGCCCTCTTTAACCCCGGCTACCAACGCCACCCTCACGCTGTCTATGCGTCAACCCCTTACGCTAAACCCCTTATTAAACCAGGATGTAACGGTGGACAGGGTGCTGGCCATGGTTTTTGAGCGGTTGGTGGTGCTGGATGAAACGCAAAAGCCTGTGCCAAACCTGGCGGAAAGCTTTCATCTTGCTTCGGACGGTAAAAGTGCCGTCATCACCTTAAAAGCCGGGTTAACTTGGCAGGACGGCACATCCATCACTGCGGATGATGTGGTTTATTCTCTGCAAACCATCCAGAAGGCCGAGGACACGGCGGTCTATGCCCACGTGCTGGACAACGTGGCCGGGTTTGAAGCTGTGGACACCCGCACCGTCACCATTCACTACAATCAAACAGACAGTGGCTGGGCTTACGCTTTGAACTTTCCCATTATCCCAAAACGTTATTATAGCCAGAACTCGGATGCAGACATGCAACCGGTGGGCAGCGGGGCATACCAGGTTGAAAATTACACGCTGGCTAAAAGCTTAACGTTGCTGGCCAGCCCAACATCTGCTTTGCGCCACCCCACCCCGGCCATTGCCCGTGTGGAAGTGCTCATCACCCCGGATTTGCCCACAGACTTACATGCCTTTAATGAAAACATTATCGGCGCCGTGGACACCACCGTAGCGGAATGGGGCAAATACAGGGGGGCTAAGGAAGCACAGGTGGTGAGTTACACCAACAATGTGTACGACTTCATCGGCTTTAATTTCTTAAACCCGGTGCTGCAAAACAAACAAATACGCCAGGCCGTGGCCCATGCTGTGAACGTGCAGGACATGGTGGAAACCATTTATTTAAGCCAGGCGGTACGCACCTATAGCCCCATTTGCCCGGACAGTTATTTGTATAAGGCAGACACAGCCGTTTATGATTTTGACTTATCTTTGGCCGAATTATTATTGAAGGAATCCGGCGTGACCCAACTGCTGCCTCTGGTTATTTTGGTGAATGATGACAACCCGGAAAGAATAAAAATCGCCGAACAATTAAAAGATAATTTAAACCGCATTAACTTAAAGGCAGAAGTGAGCGCACAGCCTTTTGACACCTATGTACACATGCTGGAAACAGGTATGTACGATTTATTTATCGGCGGGTTTTACATGGGTGATGCCCCGGATTTAAATTTTGCCTTTCACTCGGGTGCTACCCCCAACAACGGCGGGCAAAATGTGTTTCGTTACGCAAACCCCACCATGGACGCACTGATTACCCAAGTGGAAACAGCCACCACCGATTCCGCCTATAAGCAAGCCATGTGGGAAATGCAGGAGTTTTTTGCAGATGATTTGCCCTGTGTCAGCCTGGTTTACGGCAAGTCTGCCCTGCTTTTAGACCCAAACATTCAAGGTGAGATTAAGCCTTTAAACAAACAAGTGCTGGCCCAGGTGTATCAATGGGTGATGATGGAATAAGCCAGACAGTAAAAGGAGTTTTGCATGGAGCTGCGACAGGATTATTTAACGGCACAATGGGTGTGCATTGCACCGGCCAGAACCCACCGCCCACATGAATTTGAAAGCCACCCCCACATGCAAACAGACAGCAGGGAAACCTGTCCTTTTTGCCTGGAAAACAGGCATTTAACGGAACCGGAAACTTTTGTGCACGAAAATGTGCGGGTGGTGCCAAACATTTACCCGGCGCTGGACCCGTTTAGCCCCCAAGGGTATGGCTTTCATGAGGTGGTGATTGATGACCACCACCATGACTACAGCCCTGCCCATGCTTCTCCCCAAGAAATGGCCAACGTATTGACGGCCATTGTGCACCGGGTGAACCATTTTGCCCAAAATCCTGCGCTTCAATATGTGCAGGTTTTTAAAAACCATGGCTTCCAGGCCGGGGCATCTATTGTCCATGCCCATTGCCAAATCATGGCGCTGCCCTTTGTACCGGCTTTAAAAACCACCATGGCCGAAAGGTTCCAGCAACACATTGAAGAAACCGGCCAATGTTATTTATGCCAAATGGCCCAGCAGTTAGGCAGCCTAAAAGTGTATGAAAACCAAGGCTTTGTGGCTTTCAGCCCTCATGCCGCCCTGTACCGGTACGGGGTGAACATTATGCCCAAAGCCCATATTACAGACATTCGGGGCATGGATGCCAACACCCTGCTCCAGCTGGGCGAAGCATTGGTCACCGTCTTGGCTGCTTTGGCCCAGCTGCACGAAAACTTTTCCTATAACATTTGCTTTCATTGTGCTCCCCTACGGCTGGCCAACAACGCACACTGGCATTTTTATTTGCAAATCATCCCCCGCTCCACCGCCGGTTTTGCCGGCTTCGAGCTGGGCACAGGCTGCTTCATCAACGGCGTAGACCCTTTGGAAGCCGCCGAAAATATTAGAACCTGTATGCAACACACGGCACACAGGCCCTTAGAAAGAACGTGAAAACATGGACCGGATGACGGAACTTATTCATCTATTGAACAACGCCTCTAAAGCCTATTACCAGCAAAACCCAGACGGCACCATCATGTCCGACTACACTTACGACGCTTTATATGACGAATTGGTGGCGTTAGAGGCCGAAACTGGCACTGTATACCCTTTTAGCCCCACCCAGCAAGTGGGTTACACCGTGTTGAGCAGCCTGCAAAAAGTGCCCCACCCCCACAAACTGCTGTCTTTGGACAAAACCAAAAGCGTGGAAGCACTGGCCGCATTTTTAGGCCCCCAGAAAGGGTTGCTTTCCTTTAAGCTGGACGGCCTGACCATTGCTTTAACTTACGAACAAGGGCAGCTGGTGCAAGCCGTTACCCGGGGCAACGGGGAAGTAGGCGAAGATGTGACCCACAGCGCCAAGGTGTTTGGCAATGTGCCCGTAAAAATTCCTTTTGCCGGGCGGCTGTTGATTCGTGGGGAAGCAGTGATTACTTTTGCAGACTTTGAAAAAATTAACGAAGCCCTGCCCCCGGAGGAACAGTATAAAAACCCCCGCAACCTGTGCAGCGGAACGGTACGGCAATTGAACAGCGCCGTTACTGCCCAGCGCAACGTGCAGTTTTTTGCTTTTGGCATTTTTGAAGCGGAAGGCCAAGATTTCCGGGATTCCAAAGAAAATCAGCTGGTTTGGCTGGAATCCTTGGGTTTTTCTGTGGCAGATTACAAAGCCGTCACCCAAGAAACTGTGGCGGATACAGTAGCCCTGTTTTTAAAGAAAGCCCCTTTAGCACCCTTTGCCACAGACGGGCTGGTGCTCACCTTCGACAGCCTTTCCTACAGCGCCACATTAGGGGAAACCTCCAAATTCCCCAAAGATGCCATAGCCTTTAAATGGGCGGATGAAACAGCTGAAACCACGTTAACAGACATTGTGTGGAACACCTCCCGAACAGGGCTCATTAATCCCATTGCGGTCTTTGAGCCGGTGGAACTTTCCGGCTCTACCGTCACCAAGGCCTCCCTGCACAACGTTAGCATTATGGAAGGGCTGGCTTTAGGCATTGGGGACACCATTTCCGTGTACAAAGCCAACATGATTATCCCCCAGGTGGCCGAAAACTTCACCAAAAGCGGTACGGCAACCCCCCCGGCCCACTGCCCGGTTTGCGGGTTCGATACAGACATTGTGGCCTCTGGGGAAGGCAAAATGCTTTACTGCCAAAACTCAGGGTGCCGGGCGCAGCTGGTGCGGGCGTTAAGCCATTTTGTTAGCCGGGATGCCATGGACATTCGGGGGTTGTCCGAAGCCACCCTTGAAAAGCTGGTGGACAAAGGTTTCGTGGAAGATTACACCGATTTATACAAGCTGGAACGGTACAAAGACGACCTGACCACCATGCCCGGGTTTGGTGAAAAATCCTACAACAATTTAATAGCGGCCATTGAAAATTCCCGCCGGGCGGCTTTGCCCAACGTAATTTACGCCTTGGGCATCAGCCATGTGGGTTTGCGCAATGCCAGGCTTCTTTGCCGGGCTTTTGACCATAACATTGAAGCCATTTTGTCCGCCGGTACGGAAGATTTTGAGGCCATTGAAGGTTTCGGGGCCATCATTGCTCAATCTTTATGGCACTATTTGAACCACCCGGAAAACAAGGAACGGCTGTTGTCTCTGCTTCAACTGTTGCAGGTGGAAAAAGTGGAGGAAAGCCAAGACCGTTCGCTGGAAGGGAAAATATTCGTCATCACCGGCAGCCTAAACCATTTTGAAAACAGAAAAGAACTACAACAGGTGATTGAAAACATGGGAGGCAAAGTAACCGGAAGCGTTACCGCCAAAACCAGTTACCTCATTAATAATGATACAACGTCAACGTCCAGCAAAAACAAATCGGCACAAGCGTTGAATGTGCCGGTGATTACAGAAGATGAATTTATCCAAACATTTGGTAAAGGAGAGAACTAATATGGAGCAAAAGAACTTAGCCAAGACCATTGACCACACCATTTTAAAGCCGGAGGCCACCGCCAACGATGTGGAAAAACTGTGCAAAGAAGCCGCCCAGTTTGGGTTTGCTTCTGTTTGCGTGAACCCCTGCCATGTGCCCCAAGCCGTTCGCCTGCTTGAAAACAGCGGCGTGATGGTTTGCACCGTGGTGGGCTTCCCCCTTGGGGCCACCACCACAGCCAGCAAATGCTACGAAGCCACCGAAGCCGTGCAAACCGGGGCGCTGGAAATTGACATGGTGCTGAACATTGGGGCTGTGAAAGCCGGAAATATGGATTTTGCCGAAGCAGACGTAAAAGCTGTGGTTCAGGCGGTTACCCATGCCAACCCAGAAGCCATTGTTAAAGTGATCATTGAAACCTGCCTGCTCACCGATGATGAAAAGAAAGCCGTTTGTGCCATGCTTTTAAAAACAGGGGCACGTTTTGTTAAGACCTCCACCGGCTTTTCCACCGGCGGGGCCACTGTGCCGGACATTGCCCTTATGAAAGCGGCGGTGGGCGACAACATGCTTGTCAAAGCTTCCGGCGGGGTTAAAACCAATGCGGACATGATGGCGATGTTGGAAGCTGGGGCCGACCGCATTGGCACATCCAGCGGTGTGGCTTTAATTAGCCAGATGTAAAGGGGTTTGACCATTGCAAAAGATGTGGAATAACTTTCAAAACAAACTGTATCCGCTGGTATCGGTGTCCATCGCACTGGGGGTGTGGGCGTGTATTTGTGCCCTTGAAGTGGTGCCTGGCTTTGCCCTTCCCTCCCCTGCCAAGGTGTTCCGTGCGCTCATGGAAAACCTTCCCTTGCTGGCCACCCATGCCGTGACCACCCTTCTGGAAGCATTCCTTGGGCTGGGCCTGGGGGTTGTGCTGGCGGTGGTGGTTGCTGTGGCACTGGATAGCCACGAAAAACTGTACAAGCTGGTTTATCCCATGCTGGTGATAAGCCAAACAGTGCCCACCATTGCCATCGCACCCCTGTTGGTGCTTTGGATGGGCTACGGCATGGCCCCTAAAGTAACGCTGATTGTGATTGTGTGTTTCTTTCCTGTGGCTGTGGGGCTTTTGGAAGCCTTCCGCTCCGTAGACCCGGACTTAATTCGGCTGTTTCATGCCATGGGTGCAAAACGGTGGCAAATCTTTTGGCATGTGAAGTGGCCCAGTGCACTGCCCGCTTTTTTTGCGGGGCTGCAAATTGCGGTGTCTTATGCGGTGGTGGGGGCTGTTATTTCCGAATGGCTGGGCGGTAACCAAGGGCTGGGGGTTTACATGACCCGTGTGCGCAAAGCCTATGCCTACGACCAGATGTTCGCGGTGATTATTCTTATTTCTGCCATCAGCCTATGCCTGATTGCCTTGGTGAATTATGCCTCGAAACAAGCCATGCCTTGGAAACAGGTGGAAATGAACGGCAATAAATATGCATGATACCCATTAAAAAAGCACATGTTATCATTGAATAACATGTGCTACTTTTTTATATGATGGTACCCCCGCAGAGCACCACTTCACCCGGTGTATCATACACCACCACGGCTTGCCCGGGGGTAATGGCCCGGTGCGGCTTTTCAAAAGCCACGTGCAAAAGCGGTTGGCCTTCTTTTTCCACAACAGACACGGTGCAGTCCATGGCTTGCTGGCTGTAGCGTGTCTTTGCCTTGGCCCGTATCGGGGTTTGAATATCTCCCAGCGCCATCATGCAAACATCTTCTGCCCACAGCTCATTGTCAAAAACCTGGCTATCGTCTGCCAGCACCACTTGGTTTTTCTCCACATCCAAGCTTTTCACATACATCCGCTTGCCCAGGGCAATGCCCAGCCCTTTGCGCTGGCCCACGGTGTAATGGATAATCCCTTGATGGGTGCCCAGCACCCGACCGTTCACGTCCACAAAATGGCCTTTGGCAAAAGGCTTGTCCGTGTTTGCCTTGATAAAGTCTGCATAATGGCCTTCCGGGACAAAGCAAATGTCCTGGCTGTCCGGCTTATCCGCCACAGTAAGGCCAATGGTTTCTGCCATCTTGCGCACTTCTGCCTTGGTGTAGTCTCCAATGGGCATAAGTGTTCTGGCCAACTGGGGCTGGGTGAGGCTGTAAAGGGCATAGGTCTGGTCTTTTTCTGCTGTTGCCGCTTTTTTAAGTGCAAACCGACCAGTCTCAGGGTCTTTAATCACCCGGGCATAATGGCCGGTGGCCAAATAGTCCGCCCCAATTTGCATGGCCTTATGCAACAAGGCTTCCCATTTCACATAACGGTTGCAGACAATGCACGGGTTGGGGGTACGGCCTTTTAAGTAATCGGCAATAAAGTAATCAATGACCGTGTCTTGAAAAATCTGCCTAAAGTTCAGCACATAATGGGGAATACCCAGCTTATCTGCCACTTTACGGGCATCCTCGGCGGCAGACAGCCCGCAGCAGCCACCCTCAATGTCGCAATAAGGGCTTTCTTTTTCATTTTGCCAAATGTGCATGGTCACACCAATCACATCGTAACCCTGCTCCTTCAACAAATAGGCGGCTACGGCACTATCTACCCCGCCGGACATGCCTACAACCACTTTTTCATTTGTGCCTGTGCCCATTTTAGTAAGCTTCTTCCACAACTTCGTGGTCGCCAACGTCTTCCACGGGAGGTTTCAAGCCTTCAATCACCAGGCCGTTTTTCTGGGCATAATCCCACAATGCGGCATGAAGGGCTTCTTCAGCCAAACAGGAGCAGTGCACTTTCACCGGTGGCAAACCGTCCAAGGCTTCCATCACCACTTTATTGGTAATGGTCAGGGCTTCCTGCACCGTCTTGCCAATGACCAGTTCGGTGGCCATGCTGCTGGTGGCCACAGCAGCACCGCAGCCAAAGGTTTTAAATTTAGCATCTTTAATAACGCCATCTTCAATGTTTAAATACACTTTCATAATGTCGCCGCACTTGGCATTGCCAACGGTGCCTACGCCGCTTGCATCGGCAATTTCGCCCACATTTCTGGGGTTGGTGAAATGATCCATAACTTTATCGCTATACATAGTGATGCACTCCTTTGCCATCCGTTTGTAAACTTGTATTTTTATTTGTTTTTGTTTTGTAAGTATGCCTCATATAAGGGGGACATATCCCGCAAACGTTGCACAATGGGTGGCAACGCCTGAATGATGGTATCAATGTCTTCCTGGGTGTTAAACTTACCCATGGTTAACCGCAGAGAGCCGTGGGCTTTTTCGTGAGGCAGCCCAATGGCCAGCAGCACATGGGAAGGGTCCAGCGAACCGGAGGTGCAGGCAGAACCACTGGAAGCGCAAATGCCCTGGGCATCCAGCAACAGCAGCAACGATTCCCCTTCAATAAATTCAAAGCTGAAATTCACGTTGCCTGGCAAGCGGTTTACTGGGTGGCCGTTTAACCGCACATGGTCGATGCTACCCATCACGCCGTCTATGAGGCGCTGGCTTAATGCCCGCAACCGTGGCCCTTCCTGGGGTAATTCCTGTGTTTTAAGGGCAATGGCTTGCCCCAATCCTACAATACCCGGCACGTTTTCTGTTCCAGCCCGGCGGTTTCTTTCCTGCCCTCCGCCGTGGATGAACGGCGCAAGCTTCACACCTTTGCGAATAACCAGTGCGCCAACCCCTTTGGGCCCGTTCAGCTTGTGTGCGGATAAGGTGAGCAAATCAATGTTTTGTTCCACCATATCAATGGGCACTGCCCCTACCGCTTGAACGGCATCGGTGTGAAAAAGAATGCCTTTTTCACGGGCCAGAGCCCCAATTTCAGCTATCGGCTGAATGGTGCCAATTTCATTGTTGGCATACATAATGGTAATTAAAATGGTCTCCGGGCGAATGGCTTGCTTTAAATCCTCCATGCGGATAGAACCATTTTCATCTACAGGCAAATAAGTGACTTCAAAACCGTTCTTCTCCAAATACTGGCACGTATGCAACACTGCATGGTGCTCGATACAGCTGGTGATGATGTGGCGGCCCTTTTCCTTGTGGGCTTCCGCCACCCCTTTAATGGCCCAGTTGTCCGCTTCTGTTCCGCCCCCGGTAAAGTATACCTCTTGAGGCTGGGCGCCCAAAGCGGCAGCCACTTGCTCACGTGCCGTTTCAATACCGCTTTTAGCTTGTCTGGCCAAAGCGTAAACGCTGGAGGGGTTGCCGTAGGCATCTTCCAAATAAGGACGCATAGCGGCAAAAACCTCTGGGCGAACGCCGGTGGTTGCGCCGTTGTCCACATATATGCATGGTCTCATTTTGCTTCACTCCTCAATCTCAATAGGGTTGTTTTTGGCATAATCTTGAACCAATTGTTCCAAAGTTACGCCATCTAAAATATCATTTAAACTTTCGTACATTTTCTCCCACAGTGGTTTGGCCGCACATGTATGGCAGCTGGCGTTGCCACAGGCTGTTTTGTCGTCGTTGGCCAGACAGTCCACCGGGAACAAGGAACCCTCCAATACACGAAGAATGTCCCCCACCGATGTTTCCGAGGGCTGGCAATTGAGGTGATAGCCCCCTTGCGCCCCCCGTATGCTTTTCACAAACCCGGCTTTTTTTAAAGCGGCCATCAGCTGCTCTAAATAATGCTCGGAAAGGCCTTGCCTTTCGGCCACGCTTTTTAAAGTGACACACCCCTGGCTTTGATGGGCTGCAATGTCAATCAGCGCCCTCAAACCGTAGCGGCCTCTTGTGGAAATTTTCAATATGAACACCCCCAAATGTTAACGGGTTAATCTATACTAATTAACTTGGTTTTATTTCGTTCCTACTTTATCACTTAATATTTAATTTGTCAAGCATTTGATTGCAATGATTTTACAGTTTTGCTATAATGGAAATATTGGGAAAACAAATGCATTAGGCAGTGTTTGAAAATTCATTAATCGTGAGTTTTAACCAAACACGCCCTAGGAGAGGTGCTTTTGAGCGGATTGATTAAGCTGGCCATTATTGAAGATGACCGAAAGTTATGCGCCGCCATTTGGGAATGTTTATCAACCTTGGGGTTGTTTCAGCTGGCTGGCATTGCACGGGACGGAGAAGAAGGGCTGAAACTTTTGCTGGAGCATGAAGTAGATGTCATGATTATAGAAGCATCCTTGCCTGTCAAGGATGGCGGTTATGTTTTAGAAGAACTGTCTAGAAGAAAAAATGTCTTGCCAGCGTGTATTGTGCTGTCCAACGTGGAAGCCCGGCAACTTCCTTTTGCCCAAGGCCAAACGCCATATCTTGGCACGGAAAATATCTTGGTTAAGCCCTTTAGTATAGAGGTTTTGGTTAACCGGCTTGTTTCGGTGTGCAAAGAACGGGGTTGGCTATTGTCTCCAACCCAAATGCTTTGGCCAAAATCTAACGTAGACCCAGAAGCTTTTGTGATTAATGTTTTACACTTTATGAACATTAAAAACAATTTAAAAGGTTATGATTATTTAAAAACTGCCATTCTCATGTGCATTGAAGACCGCAATGCCCTGGAATCCATTACCAAAGTGCTGTACCCTGCCATTGCCAAACAGCACCAAACCACCGGGGCTGGAGTGGAACGGGCCATACGCCACGCCATAGACGACGCCCTGGAAACCGGTGATGTGGAACAATATTTAAAGCAACAAGGGGTTCAGCTTCACAAAATAACCAACAGCAAGCTGATTAAGCTCATATTGGAGCACTACGACGCAGAACATTTATATTAGCATAAGGGGTTGCAACAAAAGTGAAACAACGCACTTTTGTTACAACCCCTTTAATGTGGACACTTCTTATTTTTATGCGCTTGCAAAGGCCTTTGCTATGCGCAAATCGCTGTAATTACCGCAGCAGTTGCAGAATGTTTTGAGGTGCTTGGTTGGCTTGTGCCAGCATAGAAGTAGCTGCTTGCTGAAGCACGTTGGATTTGGTTAAATCCATCATTTCCTTAGCCATATCAGCGTCACGTATCCGGGATTCGGAAGCGGACAGGTTTTCGGCGGAAATGTTCAAGCTCCTGATGGTGTATTCCAGTCTGTTTTGAGCAGCACCAAGCTTGGAACGTTCTGTGGTTACATAAGACAGCGCTGTATCCAGAACGTCTAAGATACCGGTGGTATCGGCACCTGTGTTCTTTAACAGGTCTATGGTGGTGTTGCCCATGCCGTCACCAATACCTAAAGTGTTGGACTTAATGGAACCAATGTTAATTTCCAGACCCTGGTTAGCGTTTGCACCCACCTGGAAGTAGAGAGACTGGCTGTTGCCGCCTGCATTAATCACTGCATTGGCAGCTTGAATTTGCAGGTCGTTGGCCATGTCGTAGCGGGTTTGTGCTAAATCTGCCAATTTGTCGGCAGACTTTTTGGTTTGGGTAGCTGTTGCAGCAGACAATTGTAAATCACGCAATTGTTTTTGGCCGGCAGTATTTAAATTCCAAGTGTCGGTTGCAGCACTTAAAGCATTGGCGTCTGCAATACGTGTATCACCTAATGCAATATAGGCAGTAGCCAGCGCAGCATTGGCCACGATGGAAGCGCTGTTTGCCTTCACAAAGTCGTACAGCGAAGAAGCTGTATTGCCTGTGTAAGCTGTACCGGTAGCAGCGGTTACTTCAGCCAGCATGGCAGAATAGTTCGGGTCTGCCGTTAAGTTGTTGTAGCCGAGTAAGAAGTTTGCTTCACTGGCTTGGTAGGCAGTTTTTGCTGCTTCGTAAGTGGCATAGTCGAGGTTTGTTGCAGCAAAAGTGGCAATTGCCGCATTAGCGGAATCTAAAGCCAGAGCAGCCTGAGCGGCTTTCATAGCGGTGGCAGCCTGTTCGTTTGTGGCGGCATCTAACTGCTTGTTCCGTTGATCCAGCACATCTTGCAGGTTTGCATATTCGCCGTTAATGACTTTCTTTTTATTAAACTCAACCCGTTCGGCCATGGAATCAATTTCCTGTACCAGCTGGTTAACTTCGTCTTGCATTTTTTGACGGTCGCCTGTACCCAATTCGTTATGTTCATTGGTGTCATTGGAGGCCTGAACCGTTAATTCTCTAATTCTTTGAAGCATATCGTTAATTTCTTGCATACCGCCTTCTGCGGTTTGTATTAAAGAGATGGCATCTTGAGAGTTTTTGGCAGCTTGGTTTAAGCCACGAACTTGGGCCCGCATTTTTTCAGAAATAGCCAGCCCGGCAGCATCATCGGCAGCGGTATTAATGCGCAAGCCGGAAGAAAGGCGTTGAGATGCTTTATACTGCATTTCGCCCACTTTCCTCATGTATCGGTGGGCATTTAAAGCCAGAACATTCGTATTGATTACCATGTTACTCATCGTAAATTCCTCCTTGATTAATTGGTTGCAAGACATCCTTGCCTCGCATCTATTATGACCAGAGAGGAAAAAACTATTCTCACAATACAAAAAGCCCGGCGCACTTTAGCAACCGGGCTTTTAGACCTATTTAAGCTTTACAATATTGTTCCAACGCTGCTGCCAATTGGGCCGGGCAAGACGTTCTTTTGTCACCGCATTTCACATTTTTTAGGCGGTTAATGACTTCATCCACAGCCATACCTTCCACCAGCCGGCCAATTCCATTGCCATTGCCATTGCATCCCCTTGTAAAAGCTACATTAAATACTTTTCCGTCTTTTACCTCAAAATCAATTTTTGTTGCACAAACTCCAGCTGGTGTAAATTGAGCCAATGTTCATTTCCCCCTTGAATCTAAAAATATTTTTGTTTGTTTTAAACAGGAACATCCACAGCAAGGGGAAACAGAACCCCTTGCACAAGTAAACTTTAATATTTCCCAAAATCGGATTTATTATATTCGGCTTCACCACTTGGCACAGACATTTTATGCTCGATGGCTGGCTTTTCATGGAACGCTGCCAGTTCTTTAACAGGAGCCATGGTTTTTTTGCTTTCCATAGGTTTTGCTTTGGGTGGCTGTGCTGTTTTAGGCATTTCTTTAATAGGTGCTTCCTTTACCGGTGGCCTGGCTTTAGGCTTAGGGGCCACATGGGGTTTTTCATTAAACTTTTCCATTAATTGTTCTGCCGGCTGGCGAGAAGTTTTTGCTTTCCCGCTTATGCTTGGCGCCACCGACTGAAAAGTTGCCCCCGTTGTTTTGGGTGCCAGCTTAAACTGTGCCACCATGTTGTTGGACAATTCTGCCTGGCTGGTCAGCTGTTGGGCCGCAGCGGCTTCTTCTTCCGACGTGGCGGTATTGGTTTGGGTAACAGCTGCAATTTTGTCAATGCCATCGTTAATCATGGCAATTTCAGCTTCCTGAGCACTGGAGGCTTCTGCTACGCCGCCAACCAGCTGGGAAATTTCAGAAATTTGGCCCACAATGGCATTCAATGTATCTGCGGTTTGGTTGGCAATTTTTGCCCCTTCATTCACCTTTTCCACAGACCCTTGAATGAGCGCCGTGGTTTCCTGGGCGGCGTTCTTGCTTCTTGCCGCCAAACTGCGCACTTCTTCCGCCACAACCGCAAAACCTTTGCCGTGTTGCCCGGCTCTTGCGGCTTCTACCGCTGCGTTAAGGGCCAGCAAATTGGTTTGGAATGCAATATCATCAATCACCTTAATGATTTTAGAAATGTTAACGGAAGCTGCATTAATTTCTTCCATAGCCACCAACATGCCGTGCATTTCCTCGTTACCCACCGCTGCATTTTCTTTTGTTTGCAGCGCCAGGTCATTGGCAGCCTTGGCATCTTCAGCGTTTTGCTTTGTTTGTGCCGTAATGCCCCCTAATGTGGCCAACAGCTGGTCAACAGCCATGGCCTGCTCTGCTGCACCGCTGGCCAGTGTCATGCTGGACTCTGAAATTTGTCTGGCACCGGCGGCCACTTGTTCCGATGAAATGTGAATGTCGTGCAAAATGCCATTAAATGCATCAATAATATAAGCCATGGCTTGCTTAATGGGCGCAAAATCCCCTGCGTAGTCCATGGATACAGACACATTTAAGTTCTTTTGGCCCATCTGTTGCAGGGTGTTGGAAATATCCCCCACATAAGACGACAAGGTGTTTAGCGTTTTATTCAGCTCTTGTTTTAATTTATCATAGGCACCTTTGTAATTGCCTTTCATGTGGTTGGATAAATCACCTTTGGACATGGCTTCTACCACAGCAATGGTTTCAGAAATGGGCCCCACTATGCCTTCCAGCAAATTGTTTAACCCATGGGCAATGTCTGCCCAGCTATTGGCATACTTGGTGGCATCAATGCGGCTATTCAGCTTGCCTTCCGCAGCTGCATCTGCCAGCTGTTGAATGTCTGCTGCCACAACCATCAAGTTTTGTTGTAGCTGGTCAAAAGCTTCCGTTAAAATGGCCTTTTTGCCAATGTGCCGCTTAACGGTAACTGTAAAATCTCCTGCTGCGTATGCTTGTACAGCGTTTAAGGCATCCACCGTATCGCTAATTAAGCCATTCAACAGTTTGTTAAAGCTGGTGGCCACTTGCCCGTAAGCCCCTACATATTCGCGGGCGTCCAGCCTGGCCTCGAAATTGCCGATGTCTTCAACCTGCACAGAAACCGCGTTCATATCTTCTAATAAATCGTTGATGGTGTTGGCCACCTGAGCAATGGCATTAGAAATTTGCGCAATTTCATCGCTGCCGTTACTGCCGGTTACCGCATCCAGCCGCCCCTGCACAATATGGTCTGTATTCTGCAAAAGGGTGCGCATGGGTTTTGTAATGATTTCCTTTAACAGAAAACGAACCGCCAATAAAATGACAAAACCTAAAACAGCCAAAACGATGGATATTACAGCATCTTTTTTAGATTGTGCCGACAGCGCCTTAGACACTTGCTGCATGTTTTGAATGGCTTCCTTGCCTTGGTCTTGGGTCTGCCCTTGTAGTGTGGTTAGCGCATCATCCAATGTTTTGGTATACTTAGCATCAATGGTGTAAATTTGATAGGCACTAAAGCCACCTATGAAAGCAGTGAACACAAAAATAATGCCAAACACAACCAATATTTTTGTTCTTACTTTCAACCTGTTAAATGCATTCATCCTCATTCCACCTTTTCAATTGGTTTGGTAAGAATTGGCGGCTTCATTTATGATTATCCCGGCAGTTGCCGAATCGCTGGCTCATGCCGCCCTAAAACTGCTGTCATTTACAGCCATATTATACCCCCCCTTGATTATTCTGGCAACATATTTTTAACTTTATTTTTTTTAGAAAGCTGCCGATAAATAAGTATAACAGACTTCAAACATAATGGAATGAATATAAGATAAGGGGTATTTTGCATGAGAATCGGAGAAAACATTCAGGCACTTCAAGCCTATAACAGCATGAGCCAGGCGTCTCGCCAGATTAATCTTGCTTCTTTAAGGTTGTCCAGCGGGCTTAAAATAAATTCTGCCGCAGACGATGCCGCCGGTTTGGCCATTGCCAATAAATTGCGCCTGCAAGTACACGGCATTGAAAAAGCCAGCCAAAACTCTTCCCAGGGTGTTTCAATGATTCAAACAGCGGAAGGTGCCATGACAGAAATTCACAACATGCTGCAACGCATTCGTGAACTGGCAGTAAAAGCGGCCAACGACACCAACGAAGAGCCAGACCGTAAAAAAATGCAGGATGAGATTGACCAGCTTATTGAAGAAATCAACGATATTCCACAAAAAACAGAGTACAATAAAATTAAACTGTTAAACGGCGAATGTGACAGAATCATCCGCCCATCTGCCAATGTTTCGGTGCTGCGCATGAGCGACACCACACCTTATGGACTTCTGGAATTTACCGTGAACACTCTGGGTTCCCCCGCAACCGTTGTGGCCGGGCCTTCCCTACCCCTCCCGAACCCTGCTTTGGAAGGCAAAACCCTGCAAATTAACGGCCGTAACATTGAAGTTTCCGGCACAGACACCGCCGCAATCATATACAACAGAATTAATACGGCTTTAAATGCAGAGCCTTCGTTACAGGTTAGCGTCACCCCCGGTTCCGGCACCAATGTGTTGGGCACGTTAGCCTCTATGGAATCCGGGTCTTCGCAAAGCCTGACCATTACCGGGGACCCGGCTTTATTGGCTCACCTGGGCTTGTCCCCTGTTACAACTTACGGCACAGACGCAACAGTGTCCATTAATTCCGGCTTCGACCCTTTAACCGCCACCTATACCACACAGGGCAACCGCATCACCATTACAGACCGGAACAATGTGGAGGTTTGCCTAGATATAAACCCTAATACCACGGCGGGCAGCAGACAGGGCATTTTTACCCAAACCGGGCCATTAAACCTGCAAGTTGGTGCCAATAAAAACACCAATATGTACATCACCATTCCAAAGCTGAACGCCGAAACCATTGAAGTGAGCAAAGCCAACGTGAACTCCCGGGAAACTGCATCCAACACCATTGGCCTGGTGGATAAATCCATTGCCATTGTTTCCTCCGTTCGCTCCAAGCTGGGGGCATACCAAAACCGGCTGGAACATACCATCTCCAACTTAGACAATGCCTTCATTGATTCTTCCCAATCCCTGTCCCGGGTGGAGGATACAGACATGGCAATGGAAATGGCAAACTACTCCAAGAACAATGTGGTTTATCAGGCGGGTGTAGCCATTTTGGCACAAGCCAACGCCAGACCGCAATCCATTCTGCAACTGTTGCAATAAAAGTGGTTTGGATCAAAGTCTAGCGAAAAGTGGTCAGTGAGAAGGGATTTCTATGGCATATAACAACACCATTTTACAAAACAATAACAACACTTTTATCGCCCCTGTCGGCGCTCAAAACCGGCAGGGGGGAACACCTGTTTTGGCCCCCGGCCTTACTTTTTGGGCCAACATCACCGCCCAGAATGCCAACAAAGTCACCCTTGAAGCGGACGGTGGCTTTGTTTTTACTGCCGAAAAGGACAAAATTGTAGGCGATGTGGGCGAGCGCATTCAGTTTAAAGTGCTGGAGTCTGGCAAAGAGGGCAAAGGCGGCTTTGTGGTGCGCCAAATGAACGTGAGCAGCCAAAAGCAAGCCATGTTCATGGAGAAACAAGTGGATGCCCAAAACATTAAGGATTTGTTTAAACAAAGCAACCTTATTACCGATGAAAAAGATTTTTTCAAAGACAACATGGAGGAACAAATGCGCACATGGCGTGCTGTAGCTGCCATTAAGCAAAAGCTGGCAAGCGGTGCTGCCAATTTAAGCCAAAGTGCGGTGCAACAGCTGTTGTCCAAAGGCATTTCATTAGAAAAGATTAGTTTCAGCACGTTAACAGAAGTGATGACGGACATTTCCGTGGCTGAAAAAAAAGCGGTTTCTCCCCAAGAACTGGCAGACGCCGGTGCCCGGTTGGACATGGTGAAGCAGTTAAGCCCCGGAGCCATGGTGATGCTGATTAAGAATAACGACCCGCTAACCTTTAACAATTTATACATGGCCAATTTCTCTGCTGCCAAAGAGCACGCCGCCCCCCAAACCCCCATGACAGAGGAACTAGACGGGGAACTTGAAAAGCTGTTTACCAGAGAAGGCATTGAACCCTCGGAACAAAACAAAGATATTGCCAAGTTTTTATTGGCCAATGATTGTGACATTTCAAAGGAAAACATAGATAAAGTGGCTTTCTTCCGGGAATTGAATCAAGGGCAATACGATAAGCCTTTGTCCGAAGCCATTGCCGTTTGCTTGCAAAAAGGACAGAACTTAGGGAAAATGAAACTTTTTGAGTTGGCCTTACCCCACAGCCAGCAAGCCATGGAACTGGCAGCCCGATATGAAGAACTGATTAAAGCCTTACCGGACTTTAACCCCGATGCCATTGACGACTTATTAGAGCAGCAAATTCCCGTTACTCTGCAAAACCTGTACAACGCCCACCAACAGCAAGGTGGGCAACAGACGGCAGCCCCCGTAAACCGGGCGGCCAGTTTAGGTGCAGACTTTGCCATTGCTTCTGTCATTGCCAAAAGGCAACTGGCGGAAATTACATTGAAGCTGACGTTAGAAGCCGCACAACGGCTGGCGGGAAAGAACATCAACATCAACACCATGCCTTTGCAGCAGGCCTTGAACCATTTGCGGGCCATTGAAGCGGAATGCTACACCCAAAACTTCCAGTTTGCCGGTGCGGAAGCCACACCAGAACGGCTTTCCCATATGCGGCTTTTGTATGCCAACATGGCCGAGATGAACCCCTTGACCATCAACGTGTTTGGCAACATCTTAAACCGTGTAACACCCTTTAACCTGGCAGGCATTCATAAAGACGTGTCTCATGCCAAGTTGCAGGAAAACTACGAACAATTTGCCACCGTGCCCAACCCTAAATACGGGGACTCTTTTGCCAAAATTCGACAGAATATTCAAGGCTTTTTGGCCAAGGCTGGCATTGACACTTCCGACCAAAACGTAAAAGCCGCTGCCATTTTGTCTAAAAATAATATGGACATCACCCAGGACAGCGTAGATAAAGTGAAGCTCATCGACTTAAAAATAGACTATGTGCAAAACCGGCTGCACCCCAACATTGCAGCGTCTATCATTCGGGACGGCTTAAACCCCCTGGACATGCACATTGACGAGCTGATTAGCTACATTGACCGTTTCGACAACGCCTATGGTGAAAATTTAAAAGACAAAATGTCTGCCCATATGGTGGAGCTGTTTAAACAAGAAAACATCCAGAAACAGGAGCGTAACGCCATCATTGCCATTTACCGTATGCTGAATGCCATTGAAAACGACGGTGCTGTGGCGGTGGGGGTGACGGTGAAAAACGGCGTTAACCTGACCATGGGCAACATGCTGGAAGCCGCCAAGTATTACAACCGCACCAAAGGCAAGGAAAACATGCTGTCCTTTGATGTGGACGACAATTTTGGCTCTTTAAACAAGCTGAAAGTGCCGGAGGGGCATATTTCCTCCATTTTCTCTTCCCTGGAAAACGGAACAGACGAAAAACCTTCCGCCCATGTTCAGCTGCACGACTTTGCTTTTAAACGCTTTGTGGAACATGCAGACCCCCGGGTGCTGGCGGCATTTTTGGCTAAAAACCCCCACCTAGCGGACAAAACACTGGAAGAAGCCGCCGCCGAACTGCAAGATTTAAAAGAAAGCCAAAATACGGCCTCAGAAGGAAAGCTTAGCCAACGGCTGGAACAATTGGCCCAGCTTTTCCAAAGCGACCCTACCACCATCCGATGGATGGAACAAAACCATATTCCTGCCACCATGACCAACATCAACGCCTTAAACCAACTTCGGAAAAACCCGTTCTTTATCGGACAGGCGCTGGAAAAACTGATGGAGGATATGGATGCAGAAAGCCGGGCAGAATTAGAAGAAATTTTGCCGGATGCTTCTTTAAAAACTGTGGACAGCACCGCCCCGGAGAGCTTGTGGCAAAACCTGCAACACCGGCTGGATGATTTAAAAGAAAATGGCCACTCCCCCACTTTGTCTTTCCTCCAGCAGTTTCAGGTGGTGCAAAACGCCATTAAGGTGCAAAACAACTTGCAAGCCACCAGCCAAAGTGCCGGTATTAAAATACCGGTGAAACTTAAGAACAAAGTGACCGATTTAAACATTTACATGGTGAATAAGTCTCCCCAGCAGCCCAACCAAGACAACCGGGTGCTGATGGCGCTGGATACAGGCCACCTGGGCACGGTGCAGTTTGATGTGAGCTTGTCCGGCAACCGGTTGAGCCTGGCCGTCCATAACCCCAACGACCGGGTTTTGGCCTATTTAGAGAAGGACAAAGCCAAGCTTTCCAATATGTTGCAGTCCTTAGGCTTTGAGGTGTCTGAATTGACCTTTGCCAGGAAAGAGCCGGAAAACCCCTTGGACGGCCAAATGGCCATTAAAACGGACTTTGCAGACCTTTCTTCTAAATACGAGGCTATGGTCTAAACATTATCTGGAGGTTCACATGGACAATCAACACACCGCAGCCACCCCAAAAAGCACCTTAAAAGCCAGCCCGAACCCCAACGCCCTGCCCCCCAGGCTTTTAGACCTGGCGGCGGCATTGGCGGCTTTTATAGACGAAGCAGATAAACCCATCAAGGAGTGAGCGCCATGGCCCTTTGCAAAGAAGATTATGTGGCCCGTATTGCACAAGCCAGCGGGGTTCAGCTGACCATCATCACCTATGAGCTGGCCATCCATTATATTGAAGAAGCTAAAGCGCTGGCCAGTCATCCAGGTGAAAAGGAAGCCTATGGGCAGGCCGTGAACAAAGCCCGTGCCGCCGTTGAAAGCTTGATGGATACGTTAGACATGGCCGTAACATTCAGCCGTGAACTGATGCCCCTGTACATTTACATCAACAAACGGCTGGCAGAAGTTTATTTTAATCAGAACATGGCCTTGCTGGACGAAGCCCAAACACTGCTGCAAACCCTTTTAGAAGGCTGGCAGGAAGTGGAAAAAAGCCAGGCAGATGCGGCCCCCCTCATGGATAGTGCCCAGCAACTGTATGCCGGGCTTACTTACAAAAACGGCCGCTTGCAGGAGTATATTCAGGAAGACGACAGCAGAGGATTTCAAGCATAATTTCTACCAACATAACAACAAAAGCCATAATCACCAGCAAGTGGGCGTGATTATGGCTTTTTTATTGCTTTACAATTTTTTTACATTTGCGCCCTGTATATTTTACATGCATTTTACATAAACCCACCCTTATATTTTACATTGGCCCTTTACAATAACTTTGTATTAAACATTGTTTTAAATTTAAGGAGAGATAATCATGAAAAAAATGTTAAGGTTGTTACTTGCAACTGCTTGCCTGGCCGGGCTTTTTGCCGGATGCCAAGGTAAAACCGATACCCCTGCACAACCCAGCGCTAGCCCAGATGCACAAGAACAACCCACCGAGGCCCCTGCTGCAAAAGACACCATCATTTCTGTGGTTTCCCGTGAAGACGGCAGCGGCACAAGAGGCGCTTTCATTGAACTGTTTGGCGTTGAAGTGAAAAACGAAGACGGCACCAAAAAAGACATGACCACCAAAGAAGCCATCATTGCCAAAGCCACAGACGTGATGATGACCAACGTAGCAAGCGATGAAGATGCCATTGGCTACATTTCTTTAGGTTCTGTAAACGACACCATCAAACCGTTAAACATCGATGGCGTGGCTGCTACCCCTGAAAACGTAAAAAGCGGTACATACAAAGTGTCCCGTCCTTTCGTTATCGCAACCAAAGGTGAAGCCGATGGCTTAACCAAAGACTTTATCGACTTTATCCTTTCCGAAGAAGGCCAGGCGGTTGTGTCTAAAAGCTACATTGCTGTTGTAGAAGGCGCACCTGCTTACAACGGCACCAAACCTAGCGGCAAAATTGTTGTGGCCGGTTCTTCCTCTGTTACACCCATTATGGAAAAATTGAAAGAAGCTTATGAAGCAGTAAACACCAATGCCTCCATTGAAATTCAACAATCCGACAGCTCCACCGGTATGACCGCTGCCATCGACGGCACCTGCGACATCGGCATGTCCTCCAGAGCGCTGAAAGACAGCGAAAAAGAACAACTTTTAGACACCCAAATTGCCCTGGACGGCATTGCAGTGATTGTTAACAACAACAACCCTATTAGTAACTTAACCAGTGAACAAGTGAAAAATATTTATACAGGAGAGGTAACCAGATGGAACGAAGTGCAAGAATAATCTTCTTGATTTCTGCACTGACCTCCGTTGTGGCAGTGGCGCTCATTTGCATATTCTTATTCGCAAATGGGCTCCCTGCCGTTTTCAAGATTGGTGCAGGAAAGTTTCTTTTCGGTACAGAATGGTCGCCCCAGGACATTCCGCCCCTCTTTGGTATTTTGCCCATGATTTTAGGCAGCATTTATGTAACGGTGGGGGCCATCATTGTGGGGGTGCCTGTGGGCATTTTAACCTCTGTTTTCATGGCCAAGTTTTGCCCAAAATCTATTGAAAAAGTGTTAAAGCCTGCCCTTTCTCTTTTGGCTGGCATTCCTTCTGTGGTTTACGGCTTTTTCGGCATGGTGGTGTTGGTGCCCCTGGTGAAAAGCCTGTTCGGCAAAACTTTTGGGGGCAACGGCAACAGCATTTTCACAGCCTCTATCCTGCTGGGCATTATGATTTTGCCCACCATCATTGAAATAAGCACCAGCGCCATTAAGGCCGTGCCTTCTTCTTATTACGAAGGTGCCCTGGCTTTAGGGGCCACCCATGAAAAAGCCGTGTTTTTCGTTACGTTACCAGCAGCTGCTTCCGGCATTATGGCGGCCATCACGTTAGGCATCGGCCGGGCCATTGGTGAAACCATGGCCGTGGTGATGGTGTGCGGCAATCAAGCGGTCATTCGCCTGCCCCATCAAATGTTTAAAGGGGTGCGTACTCTTACCGCCAACATCATTACGGAAATGGGCTACTCCGAAGGCTTGCACCGTGAAGCCCTCATTGCCACCGGCGTGGTTTTGTTCATCTTCATTTTAATGATTAATTTAACCTTTTCCTTGCTCAAAAGGAGGGCGCAGCATTGATTTCCAGAATATTAAAAGGGCTTGTTTGGGGTGCGGCAGCCATCACCTTTAGCGTACTTATTTTTATCATTGCCTATATCTTGTATAAAGGCGTTCCTTACTTGTCCCCCCAGCTTTTTGCCCTGAAATACACCAGCGAAAACGCTTCCCTGCTCCCCGCATTGGTGACCACGGTGATGATGACGGGGCTGGCGTTGCTCTTTGCCGTGCCTTTAGGGGTGTTTTCCGCCATTTACCTGGTGGAATATGCCAGCAAAAACAACCAGCTGGTAAAGGTCATTCGCATCACTACAGAAACTTTATCTGGCATTCCTTCCATTGTGTACGGCTTGTTCGGCATGTTGTTTTTCGTAACATACCTGGGCTTTGGGTTTTCATTAATTGCCGGCGCACTTACCCTAGCCATTATGATTTTGCCCCTGATTATGCGTTCCAGTGAAGAAGCGTTGCTCTCTGTGTCCGACAGCTTCCGGGAAGGCAGTTTCGGCTTGGGTGCCGGTCGGCTACGCACCACTTTAAAAATTGTGCTGCCCTCTGCCGCCAACGGCATTTTGGCTGGGGCCATTCTGGCCATTGGCCGTATTGTGGGTGAAACAGCGGCCCTTATTTACACAGCCGGAACTGTAGCTCAGATTCCCGGCACAACCAAAAACGGAAGTGTGCTTTTTGACAGCGGCAGAACATTGTCTGTGCACATGAACGCTTTGTCCAGCGAAGGGCTAAAGGTGGGGCAAGCTTATGCCACCGCCGTGGTTTTGCTGGGCACCGTCATACTAATCAATGCTTTAGCCGCCTACACGGCTAAAAAGTTATCCGCAGGAGGGCCCCATGCATAAAATCTATGTCAATAACCTTGATTTATGGTATAATCAATTCAAGGCATTAAAAAATATAAATTTACCCATTGAACAAAATGTGATAACCGCCTTTATCGGTCCTTCCGGCTGCGGCAAGTCTACCCTGCTTAAATCCATCAACCGGATGAACGATTTAATCGAAGGTTGCCGGGTAGAAGGGGAAATTTTGTTAGACGGGGAAAACATTCAGCGTTTGAACGTGAACAGCCTGCGGAAGCGGGTGGGCATGGTGTTTCAAAAGCCCAATCCCTTCCCCATGAGCATTTACGACAACATTGCTTACGGCCCCCGCACCCACGGTATTAAAGCCAAGCATAAGCTGGACGGCATTGTGGAAAAAGCTTTGCGGGATGCGGCTGTTTGGGAAGAAACCAAAGACCGGCTGAATAAATCGGCGTTAGGCATGTCTGGCGGCCAGCAACAACGGCTGTGCATTGCCCGGGCGTTGGCGGTACAACCGGAAGTGCTTTTAATGGACGAACCCACCAGCGCCCTAGACCCTATTTCTACCAGTAAGATTGAAGACTTGGTGCTGGAGCTGAAAAAAGACTACACCGTCATCATCGTGACCCACAACATGCAACAGGCAACCAGAATTAGCGACAAAACCGCTTTTTTCCTTTTGGGGGAAGTTATTGAATACGGCAACACGGACGATATTTTCTCCATGCCCAAGGATAAACGGACAGAGGATTATATCACCGGGAGGTTTGGATAATGCGTAGTAAATTTGATGAACAACTAACCACACTAAACAACATGCTCATTGAAATGGGCGCACTCATTGAAACAGCCATCCATTTGGGTATGGAAGGCCTTGTGAAACAAGATGTGGCCACCGCCAAAAAGGCCATTGATTTGGATGCGGAAATTGACCAGAAGGAAAAAGACATTGAGTCTTTATGCCTGAAGCTACTTTTGCAGCAGCAACCGGTGGCCAAGGACTTGCGTTTAATTTCGGCAGCCCTTAAAATGATTACAGACATGGAGCGCATTGGCGACCAAGCGGCAGACATTGCGGAAATAAGCCTATACCTTGCAGAAGCGCCTTACTTAAAAAAGCTGGAGCATATTCCGCAAATGGCCGCCGCAACCACCAAAATGGTGACGGACAGCATTGACGCCTTCGTAAAGAAAGACTTGCAGCTGGCTAAAGCAGCCATTAAAGAAGATGACGAAGTGGACGCCCTTTTCATCACCGTTAAAAATGATTTAATTCAAATGATTAAGCATAATACAGATTCAGGGGAACAAGCCATGGATTTAATGATGGTGGCCAAATATTTGGAACGCATCGGCGACCATGCGCAAAACATTGCTGAATGGGTGGTTTTTTCCATCACCGGCAAGCACGAAAACCCGTGAGGTGTGTATGTTAAGCATTTATATTGTGGAAGATGATGAAAACATCCGAGACTTGGTGACCTATGCCCTCACCGGCGCAAACTTCACCGCTCTGGCCTTTGAAAACAGCACAGGGCTTTTTGCCCAGTTGCAGCACACCACCCCGGACTGCATCTTGCTGGACATTATGCTGCCCGGTGAGGACGGGCTTTCCATCCTTAAAAAGCTGCGGCAATCCGGCAAATGGCAGGATGTGCCGGTGATGATGCTCACAGCCAAGGGCAGCGAGGTAGACAAAGTGAAAGGGCTGGACCTAGGCGCCGATGACTACATCACCAAGCCCTTTTCCGTGATGGAGCTTATTTCCCGCATTCACGCCGTTTTGCGCCGCTCAGGCAAAAAACAGCACAAAAAACTGGCTTTTGAAGGCATTGAAATTGATGATGAAAAGCATGTGGTCACCGCCAACGGAGTCACCGTGAGCCTTACATTGAAAGAGTACCACCTGCTTTGTTATTTGGTGAATCACCCGGAAATGGTGCTCTCCCGGGACAAAATCATTGAAAATGTGTGGGGGTACGACTTTGAAGGCGAAAGCCGCACCATAGACATGCACATTAAAACTTTGCGGCAAAAGCTGGGTACCTGTGGGCAGTGCATTCAAACCGTCCGTGGCATTGGCTACAAAATTGGGAAGGAGCAAACACGTTGAAAAAACGCATTTTTGTAGACATGGCGGTGGTGATTTTCCTCACCGCTTTTTTGTTCACTGCCTTGTCTGGTATATTTTTTCATAATCAATTCGGCGTTCAAATGAAGGAAGGGCTTAAAACTTTACGGGTCACCATCATTGATGAAACAGGGGCTGTGGGCTTTGACAACTACCGGACAGACCTGGAAAACCACAACAACCGGCCGGAAGTGATTGCGGCCCGTGAACATGGGGTTGGGGAAAGCCAGCGTTATTCAGACACATTAGGCGAAAACACCACCTACTATGCCATGAAAATGCCCAATGATTCCATTTTGCGGCTGGCATTCACCACCAGCAGCATAACAGGCTGGTTGTATGGCTTTTTGCCCTATGTGGTGTTAAGCCTGGCGCTGGTGCTTACCATTTCCTTGTTGCTGGCCAAACGGCTGGCCCACCAACTGCTTGCACCCATCAACGCCATTGACCTAGACCGCATTGAACTGGCCTATGACGAACTGGCCCCTTTCGCCAGAAAAATAGAAACCCAGCAGCAGGAAATTTCCACCCAAATTGCAGCGCTGGAAGACAAAGCCCACACCATTGCCGCCATTACAGACAACATGAAGGAAGGGCTATTGTTTGTAGACAAAGACGGCATCATTCTTTCTTTTAACAAGCGCATTGAAGAAATTTTTAATGAAAAAGATTTAAGCGGCAAAAACATATTGCATTTAAGCCGGCAAATGGATTTTCTAGACCACGCCAAATTCGCTTTGTCCGGCACCCATACGGAAATGGTATATAGCCATCTGGCAAAAACTTATGCGGTTTATTTCAGCCCTGCAACGCTGGAAAACGCTGTGAACGGAGCCATCATTTTGTTTTTAGACATCAGTGATAAACTTATGGCTGAAAAACAGCGGAAGGAGTTTTCCGCCAATGTGTCCCATGAGTTAAAAACCCCATTAACCGTTATTTCCGCTTTGTCGGAAATGATTGCCCAGAACATGGCCAAACCGGAAGATGTGCAAAACTTTGCGGAAAAAATCCACGCACAATCCGGCGGGTTGCTGGCTTTGATAGACGACATCATCCGGCTGTCTGAATTTGATGAAGGCCGGTTGGAAAAATCTTTTGAAGCTTTCGACGTGGCCGCCCTTGCACGGACGGTAGCCGAAAACCTGACCCCCCTTGCAGCATCTAAAAACGTGGCCGTTTTTGCACCGGAAGGCAACCTGTCTATCAACGCCAACCAACGGATGATCGAGGAACTGCTTTTTAACCTGATAGACAACGGCATTAAGTATAATCAAGAAGGGGGCCGGGTGACTGTTTCTATTGAGAAATCCCAAAGCACAGTGACCATAAGGGTGTCCGATACAGGCATCGGCATAGACCCCAAGCACCACAGCCGTATTTTCGAGCGGTTTTACCGGGTAGACAAATCACGCTCCAAACAAACCGGAGGCACGGGGCTGGGCTTGTCCATCGTGAAGCACATTGCAGAATACCACGGGGGGCATGTTGCTATGGAAAGCGAACCAGGCAAAGGCACCGTCATTGCTTGCACATTTCCCGGGTAATAAGATAAGGGGGAATACCACATGACAGAAATGATGAAAATGCTGGCAGGAGAACTTTACGACTGCGGGGATGCAGAACTGATGGCCATTTGGAACAAGGCCAAAAACTTGATGCGCCAGTACAACCAGCTGGACTATTCAGACGTTCAAGGCCAGGCGGCCATTTTGGCAGAGCTTCTAGGTGAAAAAGGGGCAAACACCCAAATCACCGCCCCGTTTTTTGTGGATTACGGGAAGTTTATCCGCCTGGGCAACAACTGTGAAGTGAACATGAACTGCGTATTTTTAGACTGTAACTGGATTACCATTGGGGACAACGCCCTCATTGCCCCCGGGGTGCATATTTACACGGTGTTTCACCCTGTAAGTGCCAAAGATCGGATGAACCCCAACCCCAAAGGCAACTTTCCCTTTGCCGTGTCTAAAACCGCCCCTGTGACCATTGGAGACAACGTATGGATTGGGGGCGGCAGCATCATTATGCCGGGGGTAACCATCGGCAACAACGTCACCATTGGGGCAGGCAGTGTGGTCACCAAGTCTTTGCCGGACAATGTGCTGGCTTATGGTAACCCCTGCCGGGTGATTAAAAGCATTTAAATCCTGTTTTGCGCCGAAGCATAAATGGCTTCCAGTTCCTTGAACTTCTCAGGCGCTAAGGCATATACCGGGGGCGCTTCATACAGCCTCCGGGCTTCCTTTTTGGCCTCCTCCAGCATGAAATCTTGCCCGGAGGGGCTTTTTTTGTTGCCCCGGTTGAAATAAGGGGAATAGTCCAGATATGCACGGTAATTGTCTAGTGTGTTTTCAGACAGCAGAAAGCCGGAATCCAAGCACTGGGCCGCTTCCTCTGCAAAACCTTCCAAAAATTCCAGCACCGGCGCTTCCAAAAGCCCTTCCACTTGCTTCAAACGCAAGCAGTCTAAGATTAATTCCACCGGGGAAAACACCTCGTCTACAGACAATGTACCGATGCAGTAAAACAAAGTGGCCCCGGTGAAAGCCCCGGCCGTCATGATGCTCACTTTTTCCAACGCAGACTGGGCATCGCTTGCCCCCGCCGCCGTATGGATGTTGATGCTATGTATGTTGGGTGGCGTGCCTAGAAGCTGGGCGGTGAAATCCTCTGCCAGCCGCTCGTACACAAACTTTTGGGGCGTTCCAAAGGCATACTGCATGGCCTGCAAATCAAAGGGGTTTATGTTGGGTTTTAGGTAGCAAGGCAGCCCGGTAAGCTTATGCATCAAAAGCCCCGCCCCCAGCACTTCTGCCAAGCACAAAGCCAAACTGCCAGACACAGACAAAGGTGCTGTGCTGCCTAAAGCAGGCATGGCAAAGACATAAAAGTCCTCCAGCTTGTCTTTAAAACGCCAGACCATTTCTGCTGATTCCCCAGCCAGGCACAAAGGGGTGATGGTATACACCGGCAGCCGCTTGATGGGCTGGTTCATGACTTGTGCCATTTCAAACATGTACTGGGCAGAAAGCAGAGAGGTTGGCTCTATGGGAATGGTACCCGGGGCGTGCTGGGCGCTTATTTTATATTTAAGCAGAGAATCCAGCGCCGGGTCTACATCTGCCGGGGTGCCAGGGGCAAAAGGGGCAAAACGGCTAGAGAAGGCTTCCGCTACCTTTGCACAAAACTGGGTGTCCTGGATAAGGGCATCCGTATCAAAGGGAGACACTTCTTCTGTGAAAGGGTCTAACCGCCGCAATGCATAGGAACACTGCACCCCACGCAGCTTTTGAGCAGACAGCTTAGCTTCCGTTTCTTTTATAAGCAACCCATTATTCTGCCGCAAAACTTCCAAAAAGCTGTGGCTTTCCCCTTTAGGAATAACCGCCCTACCCTTGGCGGAAAAAGAGACCCCGGCTTTTTTTAATGCATCGGCCATGTCCGGGTTGGGCACTGCAATGCCCACCGTTTCAAGCAAGTCAAAGGCCGCCAGTGTGATTTCTTCCACTTTTGCTTTAGAGATATAGTCTGTGGTTTGAAGCTTTCTGATGGGTGCCATGGAAGCTGTCCTTTCTGTTATTAATAATTGCCCACAATTTTGGTTAAATAACGGAAGTTATCCACATCCAGCCCTTGCATCCGTGCCAGCCGTTCTGTTAAAAGCTGAGAGGGCAAAATGGCCGAAATATGGGTAAACACATCTTCACCAGGGGTAAATACAGGCAGAAAACGTTCTTCAGCAATGGTTGCAGGCTTATCCGTGGAAACAAAAGTGATGTCGCAACCTGTTTTTTGCAGGAAATCAATGTGTTTAAGGGTTTCGCCCCTGTTTTGGTCGCAGGGGGCATGGTACAGCACTTGAAGCCCCTTTTCAATAACCTCCACCGCCCCGTGCCGAAATTCGGAGGCCGTCATGCCTTCCGCCATAATCAGGTTTTTCTCTTTCAGCAAAAGGGCGCTGGCTCTGGCGCTGGCCCCGTTAATGTTATCTGCCAGCACAACCATGGCTTTTTCTTTCAACAAAATGTTGGCCACCGCTTCAATTTTACTTTGGCAGGCCAAAAGGGTTTGCTCCACACAAGCGGGAATGCGGGCCAGATGAGTCATGGCGGCTTCGGAATCTGCGGCGGCCACTAAATACAGCAGCATCACGGTAGCCGTATAGGTTTTGGTGGCAGAGCTTACTTCCTTCCCTGCCCCCATCAACAAGGTTTTGGTGGCCATGGTGGCCAGAGTGGAGCCTTCTTCATTGGTAAGGCCCCAGAAAGGCAAGCCACGTTCGGCCATTAAATGGCACATTTGCTTGGTTTCAAAGCTTTCCCCGGATTGGGAAATGAGCACCACGGCACTTTTTTCATTAAACAAATGGGTGTAGTAGCCAATTTCACTGGCAGGCAAAACCACAGGCACACGCCCGGCATATTTGGCAAAAGCCGTCACACAAGCCAGCGCACCGTTTAAGGAGCCGCCTGTGCCTACAATGAAAATGTTTTCTTTAGACAACACATCTTTTTTAAAACCACTGTAGTCCTGGGCGTTTTGCACCAGCCCCGCCAATACGTCCGGTTGTTCCCAGATATTTTGAAGCATTCCGCTTTTCATTTGAATCATCCTTTCACGGCTCCGGCCACCAGGCCTTCGGCCAATCTTCTTTGGAAAATAATATACAAAATGATGGAAGGTATCATCACCATGTTCAGCCCGGCGAACAACGTTACCCAGTCCGCTTTTAATTTAAAGGTGGCCATCAGGCCAATAAGCCCCACCGGCAACGTCCGTTTGGCTGGCTCGTTCACAAAGGTAAGGGCAAAAATGTAGTCGTTCCATATCCAGATTAAGTTAAAAATAACGGTGGTCATCACCCCGTTTCTAGACAGGGGGAACACAATTTGCCAAAACTTGCGGTTGAAGGAACAGCCGTCGATGGTGGCGGCTTCTTCAATTTCCTTGGGTAACGCCCGGTAAAAGCCGTTCAGCACCAAGATGGAGTATGGCAGGCTGAAAACGGTGTACAAAAGGACCAGCGTTACCCGGCTGTTTAACAGGTTCAGGCTATTGAGCAGCAAAAATTCCGATGGCAAAATAAGCGCTGTGGGCACATACAGCCCGGAGAGAAAGATGAATAGAATCAGCCCGTTTACCCGCAAGTTAATGCGCACCAAAATGTAGGAAACAGTAGAGGCCAGCACCGTGGCTAACCCCACAGCAGACAATGTAACCAATACGCTGTTCATCATGTATGTACTGAATTTCACCTTTTGCCAGGCGTTTACAAAGTTTTGGAACGCCAGCCCTTGCCCCAGCGCCCAAGGGTCTGCCACAAATTCGGCGTTGGTTTTAAAGGAGGTCATTACAATCCAAAAAATGGGCAAGATGATGAGCAAGGCATACACATACAGCAGCCCTTTGATGCAAAAATCCATGGGTTTTAGCCCGTTTAAGCTTGATTTTCCCATTATGCATCCCCCTTTGGCTTGGTCAGGTTCAACACTAGAAACACGGTGACGGCGGTTAAAGCAAATAGCACAATGCCAATGGCAGAGGAATAACCGTAGTCATAGTCCACAAAAGCCGTTTTGTACAGGTATGTGGTTAAAAGTTCGCTGGCCCGGTCTGGGCCGCCTTTGGTCATCACATATACCAGCTCGAAAGAGTAATTAAAAGCCGTGATAACGAAAAAGGCCAGTGCCGTGCGGATGTTTTCCCATATGGAAGGAATGGTAATGAAAAAAAACTTTTGGTAGCCGTTGGCCCCGTCTACATCTGAAGACTCGTAAATGTCCCCGGAAATGTTGGACATGGCGGCTAAAAATAAAATCATGTAAAAGCCAATGTTTATCCACACCATGGGCACCGTAATGGCCCCCATAATCACATTTTTATCCCCCAGCCATATTCGGGTTAAATGGTGCAAGTTCAAGCTTTCTAAAATGGTGTTAAACACCCCGAAGGACGGATTGTACAAGAAGTTCCATAAAATAGCAACAATGGTAACCGATAGCACATGGGGTACAAAAAATAATATTCTAAAAAAAGTGTTTTCCTTGTATTTTTTCTGCACAAAAATGTTGGCAAATATAATAGAGAGGGTGAATGTAATGAGGGTACACCAGAACAGCAAAAACAAATTATTTTTAAGCGCCGCCCAAACAATAGGGTCTGCAAAAAGCCGCTTGAAATTATCCAGCTTGATAAACGTGCCCGAGTTGGTATAAATGGACCACTCAAAAAAACTCATGTAAAAGGATTTTAAATAGGGGTACACGCAAAACAGCAAAAACAAGCCCAGCGTGGGCACCAGATACACCAAAGCAAACAGCTTTTCCTGTATGTCATGCTTTTTAAGCTGTGCAGACAGTCTCTCCATGTTTTCCTCCTTTTGCCGCCAAATAGCTGCAAAGCTGCTCCCGGGTGGGGCTATGGCCCTTCTCCACATAAAAACTGCCCACGGCCCCGGCCACTGCCAACACTTCCGTCATGTTCAAGCCCCCACGCAGCCCCAGCAAAAGCCCGGCGTTGTAGTTGTCGCCACCGCCTGTTGAAATGACTGGGTGTTCTACAAAAAAACCTTCATGGGTGTACGTATTGCCTTCCACCCATGCCACAGAGCCAGACACCGGATGGATAACCACCCCTTGCACACCCAGTTTCTGGGCAATGGCTTCCGCCAACCGGGGCAAGTCTTCTTCCTCGGTGGCAATGTTCAGAAATTGCCGCAAAAGAACGGCTTCGTTTTGGTTTAAGCTTACCACCACTCGGCGGTACAGGGCGTAGTCTTTTAAAATATCCCCCATCGCCTGCACGTGTTCGGCATTGTGCCGGGAACAGTCTGTAATGTCTACCAATACCAGCTTGTTAAAATCCGAGCCGGCTGGTTTCACCGCCAGTTCCAAAACTCCTTGCCAAATGTTGTTGGAATAGGTCATTTCGCTCCAGTTCACCAGCCCCACCGTAGCAGCTTGTCCAAACAAGGCTTGTAGTTTTACTTCGCCCAAGGCTTGCACCACAGCTTCAAATTCCAAATCTGCCGCATCGCCCATCTGGGCCAACATCACTTTGCCGTCCATAAACTCTAGCGCCGTGCATTTGCCATGGTCCGCCACGGAATGGAGACGGCAGTTTTCCATTCCGCTAAAGACGGGAGACACCTCCGGGTAGCCCATGGTGCCCACACAATCCACCACCATGCCTAAGCGGCCAAGGGCGGCAGACAAGTTCACCATGTTGCCCCCCGGCTTGGCCATGATGTTGGCCAGCTCTACCAAGCAACTTAAATGGCTTTTCCCGGCCACAAAGCGGCCGAACTCTCCGATGGTTTTAAAATAATCTTTTTCCATGTCCGGGCCCACGGCTTCAACTGGGCGAACCAGTTCGTCCACCACTGCGTCAAAGCCGATGCAGGCCCCGTCTTCTATCAATTCCGGTAAGGACTGTATTTTCTGAATAATCACATCAATATCCGGCTTCATATTCTATTCCTTTATCCATATTTTGCGGCTTCCATAATAAATAGGCCATTTCCGCCGCACCCAGAAGCACGGTGCTTTGGCTGTCCTCGTCGTAGCATATGTCCACCGGACTTGCACCCCGCACCACCCGCCGGGCTTCGTTCACTTCCTGCACCACCGGCAGCATGTGTTCAAAAAGCACTTGGGGAATGCCCCCAACAACGATGGTTTCAGGGTCAAACAAGTTCACCAGCAAAGACACGAGCTCACCCAATACGGCGCCATTGTCTTTGGCCACCGCCACTGCTTTTTCATCGTTGGCTGCCAATTTTTCCATGAACATTTCCCATCCGGCCATATCGCCCGCAGGAAATGCCCGCCCAATAAATTTTTCTGAGAAGCCGTATAAAGATAAATCTGTTTGCACGCACCGGGGGCAACCACAAATGCGGCAATTTTTGCTTAGCTTACCCAAGGGAATGTGGCATATTTCAGAACCGTAACCGTTTCGGCCCAGCACTTGCCGGCCGCCGGACAAAATGCCCACGCCAACCCCTTCGCTTAAATAAATGTAAATTATATCTTTTTTGTGGCTTACATTGGTTGTAGCCATGACGCACAAGTTGGATTCATTTTCTATATGCACAGGCACGTTCAGCGCCTGGCTGAGCATGGTTTTAATGGGCTGGCATTCAAACAAATCCAGTTCCGATGCCACAATGGTTTCTGTGTGGATGTCGTAAATGCCGGAAACAGCCACGCTCATGCCCACCACTTTTTGCCGCATGCGCTCTGCAAAACCATACTCATACTGGTTTTTGGTGCATTGGATAAGCTGCTCCAATGTCATTTGGGGGCCATAGGTAAAATCTATTTGGTGCACTTGCTCTAAAAATAGGTTATACAGCGCCAGCCGTACCTTTCCAATGCGGTGGAAATCTGCCACAGCCAAATACCGGGCCTGTTTGTTCAGAGACAACACTTTCGGCAGCCGCCCCACAGCCACGGCATGGGTTTCCTCCAGCCCCGTCTCCAGCACAATGCCCTTTTCCAACAGCTGGTTACACATGGTAGACACCGTGGCGAAACTAAGCCCCAAATGGCTGGCAATGTCTTTCTTGGTGGCAGGGCTGTTGGTGCGTAAATACCCTACAATACGTTTTAAATTATAATTTTTAATTTCAACAACACTTTGAATAGCTGGGGACATAAGACACCTTACTTTCTTTTTGGTTAATGATTCAAAAAGTGTGTGTTTAGAGAAATGCCGAAGATATGGCATTTCTCTAAACTTTATCCGTCTTATCGGCAGCCCATGATGTATTATTCTACTACTGCTAATGCATCTAACCGTTCACAAAAGGCTTTTGCATCAATTTCCCCTACAGAAAGGGCATTCACCGCATTGGTGATTTCTGCAAACAGCTTTTTGTTGGTCAGCCGGTAGCTGGCCACAGATGATACAGCGTTTTGCTGAAGCGCCAGTGTGGCCTGCACACTGCCCGGAAGCATGGCCTTCATTTCCTCACTCACATTTTGGAAAGCCATCAGCGCCCCAGTTTCCTCCAGGCATTTTGCTGCATTTTCCTGTGAATAGAAGTATTGTAGCAGTTCTGCCACATAAGGCAAGTTTGCATCGGTTGCCTGTTTAGGTAAAATCATCACTTCAATAATGGGCGTGAACACTGGCTTGCCGTCTTCGGTGGGCACGGCAAAAGGCATCAGTTCAAAACCTTCGGGCCATTGGTCGCCCATTTCACCTTCCAGCCAGGTTCCAACAGGAATGAACGCCGCTTTATGGTTGATAAATTCAATTTGAGACTGAATGTGGTCCATAGCGATAGAGTTAGGGGTTACATACCCAGCGTCCACCAGCTTTTGCCATTCTTCAACAGCCGCAACCACAGAAGGGTTCATCCATGCGCCTTTTTCCCCTTTGTTCAAAGCTTCTGCCGCAGCCGGGTCTTTGGACACAATCAGCGGGTAAATGAAGCTGTCATGCACCATAAAGGCATAGGCGCCGCCATAGACCATGGGGGTAACCCCTTCACTATGTAATTGGGCACAGGCTGCTTTGAAGCCATCCATGGTAGCCAATGCGGCAGGATCTATGCCTTGTGCGGCTAGAAAGGCGTTGTCGTAAAAATTGGCGGCCACATATTGGGTTAAGGGCAGCAGGTAGTGGCTGCCTTCCCAGTTGCCTAAATCCAGACCGGCTTGCAGCAGCCTGTCTTTTAAGGTTTCGTCTCCCTCGGCGGTGTTCATGGCCAGCACGTCATCCACCGGGTTTAACATGCCGTCTTTATACATGCCGTAAAGGTCTACATCGGAAGCCCAGGAAAAGAAAATATCCGGCGCATTTTTTGAAGCCATCAGGTTGTTGATTTCACTGTATGCTTCCGGTGAAATGTTTAAATTGATGGTAATGTCCGGGTATTTTTCTTGCATCTTCGCCACAGCATAATCCATAAACGGCTCGGTCACTTCTTGTTGCCACAAAATATCAATGACAATATCTTTGCCTGTGCCTGCTCCTTCACCGCTGCTGTTTGCGGGGGCAGCTGGTTCGGCTGCGCTTTTTCCACAAGCAGCCAATGTAAGGGTGAGTGCGCCGACCAAAATCAAGCTTATCCATTTTTTCATTGCATGACCTCTCTTCTGTAAATAGTTTAAGTAATTTTAACCATTATTATAATACTTAAAATAATATATAACAATATACAAAAGCTTAAAAAAACATATTGGAATCTTGTGTATCTTGTATATTTATCTACTAATCCTTAGCTTTTCTTTGTAATAAAGGGATCCAGCCTACCAGCCAGAGACATGGCCGTCATGGTTTGCAAATACACTTTCCCCGGGCCTGTTAATGTGGTAAGAAACAGCCCTTCCCCTCCGAAAATCATATTGGTGAAACCTTTCACCATTTCAGCGGAATAACTGACCGAAGCTTCATAAATAGCCACATGAGCTGTATCCACTTTCAACTTTTGGCCCGGTGCTAAATCCATTTCCATAATGCTGCCGTCCAGCTCCAAAAACACCAACCCGCTACCTTTCACCCTTTGCAGTAAGAAACCTTCCCCGCCGAACAAACCGCCTTTTAAACCCTTCACCACTTCTATGGAAAGCTCCACCGTAGGTTGGGCACATAAAAACGCACTCTTTTGGCATATGTATTGTTTGCCGTCGGATAAGTCTAAGGGAATGATGTGCCCGGGAAAGGAAGAAGCAAACGTGATGTATTGGCCATTGGCTTCAGCGGTGTAGGTGGCCATAAACAAAGAGTCGCCAGTTAGCATACGCCCCAGCCCTTTTGCCAGGCCCCCTTTCATATTGGTGGACATTTGAATGCCTTCTGTCATCCAGCTCATGCCGCCGGACTGGGTATAGATGCTTTCCCCCTGGTTCAGTTCTATGGTTACTGCGGGTAAATTGTTGCCAAATACCTTGTACTGCATGAACTTACCTCCTTTTTGAAATAATAATATATTATTTATATTTTAGTCATTATATCATATTAATGCAACATATGGCAAAATTACATTTTTTGTGTTGCATGTTTTTAAAAGTTGTGATACAATGCTTGCTGAATAAAGGAGGTGGCGTATTGAGCGCTTTATATATCGTTTTATCTGTGCTATACGGTTTAAGCTGTGTGGCGCTTATCACTGTTATTTTGTTACAAAAGAAGCGTAGTGCCGGGTTGGGTAACACCATGTCTGGTATGGGCAGTTCTCAAACATACTGGGACAAAAACAAAGGCCGCTCTTTAGAAGGCACTCTGGAAAAATACACAAAATTACTTGGTTTCGTTTTCTTTGCATTATCTTTTATATTATGTTTAGTAAAGTAATGAATGGGGATTAAAAAGAGGGGATAATATACATTATCTTCTCTTTTTTTCTTTTTGGAGGAATTGGTTTATGAGCATACAAGAACAAGCACAAAAAATATTGTCCCTTTTAAACGACCCCCTATATAAACCCATGAAGCCCAAAGAATTGGCCCATTTGATGCAGGTGCCCGAAGATGCCAAGCAGGATTTTAAACAATTGCTGGACCAATTGGAAGCCGAAGGCAAAATGACCATTACGGCCAAAGGCCGGGTGGTGCTTCCTCAAGGCGCCGGGCTGATTAAGGGCACCTTCATAGGCAACGTCAGGGGCTTTGGTTTTGTGGTGCCGGAGGAAGGCCAAGGGGACGATGTGTATATCCCCGCAGAAGATACGGGTAAAGCCCGGCATAAAGATGTGGTGCTTTGCCGCCTAACCCGGAACGAAGAAGGAAACAGACGCAGCCAGGGTGTGGTTGTGAAGATACTGTCCCGGGGCTTTGAGCAGCTGGTGGGCACCTTTTATAAGGAAAAAACCTTTGGGGTAGTGGTGCCGGACGACCCTAAACTGCCCATAGAAATTCTAGTGGATTTTAAAGACAGCCAAGATGCGGTTACTGGGCATAAGGTAACGGTGAAAATCATTGAAAAGGAAAACCAAAGCGGGCAGCACCCCCAAGGTGTGATTACCGGCATTTTGGGCCACAGAAACGACCCTGGGGTGGACATTTTAAGCATCATTTACCGCCACAACCTGCCCATAGAATTTGACGGCCCGGCGCTGGAGCAACTGGACACCATCACCGGCCACATTACGCCAGAGGAAATAAGCAACCGCCGGGACTTACGCCATCTGCAAACCATCACCATTGACGGGGCAGACACTAAAGACGTAGATGATGCCGTCACCCTGGATGTGCTGCCGGATGGGGGCTACCGGCTTGGGGTGCACATTGCCGACGTAAGCCATTATGTGAAAGCCAAAACCCCTTTGGACAAAGCGGCCTATCAGCGGGGCACCAGTGTGTACTTGGCAGACCGGGTGATTCCCATGCTGCCCCCTAAGCTGTCCAACGACATTTGCTCCCTGAACCCAGAAGTGGACCGGTTGGCTTTAAGCTGCATCATGACCATTAACCCCCAGGGTAAGGTGATTGACCACGAAATCGTCAATGCCATCATTCAAGTGGATGCCCCCATCAACTACGACAAGGTGGCAGAAATACTTACCAACGACCAGTCCCCCCTGCGGGAAGCTTATGCCGCCTATATGCCACTGCTGGAAGGTTTGGCCAGGTTAAGCGAACAGCTGCGGGAAAACCGGGTGAAACGGGGGGCCATTGAATTTGATTTTCCTGAACCCAAGCTCATATTAGATGAAAAGGGCCATCCCACAGACATTGTGCTGCGCCGCCGCAACATTGCCACAGGCATCATTGAAGAATGCATGATTTTATGCAACGAAACCATTGCATCCGCTTATGCCTGGCTTACGGTGCCTTTTGTGTACCGCTGCCATGAGAAACCGGAGGAGGACAAACTGCGCACCCTTTGGGCCTTTGCTGGCCATTTCGGCTATAAGCGCAAAGGCCGGGGCAACCATGCCATGGCGTTGCAAGGGTTGCTTTCCAAAATTGAAAGCGCCCCAGAAGAAGCCATGATTAGCCGTGTGATGTTGCGCAGCTTAAAGCAGGCCCGGTATACCCATGAAAACATTGGGCATTTTGGCCTGGCTTCCGATGCCTACTGTCATTTTACCTCCCCCATTCGCCGTTACCCAGACTTGCTCATTCACCGCATCATCAAAGCCCATTTGGCTGGAGGGTATACCAAAATGCTGGAAACCCTGAACGAGCATATTGAAGACTTGTGTCGGCATTGCTCCACAACGGAACGCCGGGCAGAAATGTGCGAACGGGATGTGATGGACATGAAGAAAGTGGCTTACATGGCAGACAAGGTAGGCCAGATTTTCACCGGGGTTATCAGCGGGGTTACAGGCTGGGGCATGTTTGTGGAACTGCCCAACACGGTGGAAGGCATGGTGCCCATGTCCGACATTCCCGGGGATTATTACATTTACGACAAAGAGCGGCTTTGTTTAACCGGGGAACGCACCGGCAAAACTTATGCTTTAGGGGATATGGTGACAGTGCAGCTGGTGATGGCAGACGAAGAAGCGTGCAGACTGACTTTTACACTTTCTTTTTAATAAAAATAAGATAATAAAGAAGGATTTTTATTCTACAGCCAGAATATATAATCATGTAATCATTTCTGCCTGTGGGCAGTATGAAAGGAGCTGTTTTTTATGCGGTTTACATTTACCGGCAAAAATATCACCCTCTCCGATGCCACCAAAGATAAGGTGTCCCAAAAAATTGGGCGGCTGAACCGGCTGTTCCCCAAAGAAGTGGACGTGCATGTCACTGTGGGCGTGGTTAAAAACGACTGCACTGTAGAAATAACCATTCCTTTGCAAAAACGCATTTTGCGGGGCGAAGCCACTGCCGAGGACATGAACGTTGCTGTAGACGCCGTTGTGGATATTTTGGAAAAGCAAATGGTTAAATACAAAGGGCAGCTGCATCACCGTTCCGGGAAAGACAGCCGGTTTAAGGAAGAACTGAATTTCTATGCCCCAGACGAACAAGAATTTGAAGACGGCGGCATCGTCATTGAGCGGATGAAAAAATTTGCCTTAAAACCCATGGACGCCGAAGAAGCCGTCATTGAAATGGACATGCTGAACCACAACTTTTATGTGTTCAGAAACGGCCAGACCGACGAGGTGAACGTGGTATATCGGCGCAAGGACGGCACCTACGGCCTGATTGAACCGGAATATTGATTTTAAAAATTATAATTGTTTTCTGCCGGCAAGGGTAACACCTTGCCGGTTTTTAAATGTATATTTAGTTTGACAAGGTTTGTAAATTATTGCATAATAACAGGGTGTACGATGAGCATATTATACGAATAAGAGAGGATAAGTTATGAAAAAACGAATGAAAATGGCTGCTGTGGTGTTAAGCGTGGTTTGTGCCGCTTCCCTTTGGGGCTGCCAGGCCAAACAGGAAGCAACAACACCTTCCCCTTCCCCTACGGCATCTCCCACTGAAACTGAAGAAGCCCCAGAAGGCGCCGAAGCAGAAAAGGAACTGCCCTTAACGGCACCTTTAGCCTACGGCGAAATTGATTTACCCCAGCTTACCGAACCGGTTGCCGGGGAAACCATTGCCAAACTGCACACCAATTTTGGGGTAATCACGTTGCGTTTCTTCCCGGAAGATGCCCCCAAAGCTGTGGAAAACTTTTTAACCCACGCCAAAGACGGCTACTATGACGGGGTGTTGTTCCACCGTGTGGCCAAGGATTTTGTCATTCAAGGTGGCGACCCGAACGGCGATGGCACAGGCGGGGAAAGCATTTTTGGTGCGGTGTTTGAAAATGAAACCACACCCAAGTTGCACCATTTAAGAGGGGCGCTAGCCATGGCCAACAGCGGCCCCAACACAAACGGAAGCCAATTCTACATTGTGCAAAACAATGATGTTGGTGAAACCATGCGCATTGATTTGGAAGAAATGCAGAAAACCATAGACCAGGTGATTGCAGAAGACGAAGAAGGCAAATTTGTAACTGTGGGGGATGTTTACCCTGAAAAAATTATAAAAAGTTTTCTGGATAACGGGGGAACCCCTGCCCTGGATTACAGATACACCGTATTTGGCCAGGTGATTGACGGTATGGACGTGGTGGATGCCATTGCCGCCGTGGAAATAACGCCCTCCAACCCAGATGCACCCAACGATGGGAAACCTGTGCAAGATGTTGTCATTGAAAAGGTGGAAGTGACTACCTTTGAAAAATAAGCATCATTGATGAAACAAAAAATCTCTCTTCTTAAATGTTGAGAGATTTTTTGTAAGGAGGTAAGGTGTGAAGAAGAAGATGCTTTGGGTCATGCTCATCCTCGTAGGGTTACCCATTTTGGTGTCTATTTGGTGCCATTTCACTGTTTCCCCCAAAGGCGTATCTTTTGAAAGCAGCGCCTTTCATCCCGCTTCCGTTGCGTTTGTGTATGACTTAACATACACAAAAGATGGTGAGACGGTTTATGAACAAAACATATTCAATGCGGCGCTTCAACTCATTGATGAAGCCCAGGAGTTTGTGCTGTTGGATTTATTTTTGTTTAATGACGATTACACAAAAAAAGATGCCCCTGCATTTGAAAATGTATGCGAACAGCTCACACAAGCCCTTATTGCAAAAAAGCAGGCCAACCCAGAGATGGATGTTACCGTCATTACTGATGAAATTAACACCTTTTACGGCGCATACGATTCACCCTGGCTCACCCAATTGGAAGAAGCGGGGGTGCAAGTCATCATCACCAACCCCTTGAAAATACGGGACTCCAACCCTGCTTATGCCGGTGTTTGGCGCACCTATCTGCGCTGGCTGGGCAACAGCCAAAAAGGATGGCTGCCCAATGCGTTCAGTGCGGATGCGCCAAAAGTAACGGTGCGCAGCTATTTACGGCTACTGAACTTTAAAGCCAACCATCGTAAAGTGTTAATGAACGAAAAGACCGGGCTGGTTACCTCTTCCAACATTGGCCACGATGCCAGCTCCCTCCATTCTAATGTAGGTTTTCTTGTTCAAGGCAGTGTTTTGGCAGATTTGTACAACACAGAGCAAGTGGTTGCAACAGCCTCTGGTTCGCCTTTGCCCCAACGGCAATTTCAAGAGGGCAAAGAGGATGTGCAGGCCAAAGTCATCACTGAAAAAGCCATCCAGCACAATCTGGTGCAATTGTTAAATGATGCCGGGCCAACGGAACAGATTCAAATGGCGGTGTTTTATTTGGCAGACCGAAAGGTGGTCACTGCACTTAAAAACGCTGCCCAGCGGGGTGCAAAAGTTTCGATTATTCTGGATGCCAACAAAGATGCCTTTGGGTTAGAGAAAAACGGGGTACCCAATCGCCCGGTGGCTAAAGAGCTTGTAGAAGCTTCGGAAAATATCGAATTGCGCTGGTACCATACACAAGGGGAACAATTCCACACAAAGTTCATGAAAATAACCGGCCCGGAGGAAAGCACCATCATTGGGGGTTCTGCCAACTACACCCGGCGCAACATTGGGGGATATAATTTTGAATCGAACCTGATGCTGGTAGCCCCTAACAGCCACCCCTTAGCCACAGAAGTAGACGGCTATTTTAACAGGCTTTGGCTGAATGAAACCGGCAGCTACACCCTGGACTATGATGCTTTTGAAGATTTAACCCGTTATAAAACACTGATGTACCGCTTTCAAGAAATGACGGGGTTATGCACATTTTAATTACGAAAAACCTCGGGGCTTTGCCCCGAACCCTAACCGCTTTTTGAAAAAAGCGGTGCAAAAACTTCATGAAAATGCCGCTTAGCGGCATTTTAGGCAAAAGCTTTTTGAAAGGTTTGGGAAACTTTTTCTCGAAAAAGTTTCCCAAGGTCTTTTGTCAACAAATTGAAGCGCCGGGTTGTGTTTAACACTCCGGCGCTTTCCAACTTTATTCCATTTCCTGTTTGGCTTGTTCAATTAACTGTTGCACAGCTTTTGCAACAGCCGGGTCTTCTTCCGCAACCTGGTCCTTTTCAATCAGGCGCAATGCTTCTGCATTGGCTTTTTCCTCCAAAGATTTTTCACCGGAAGCCACCCAGTCTGCCCAAACACTGTCAAAGCCCACTTGGGTTGTAAAAATTTCTCCAGCTTGCAAATATTCCACCGTGTGGGGCTGTTCCAAAAAGCTTTCGTGCCCTTCAACCACGGCTTCTATGGCTTCAAAACCAAGCACATCGTCGGTGACCTCAATGGCCCGTTGCGCTTTTTTAATCATGTTTAGCATTTCGTTGTCGATAACCAGCTGCCCCAAGGAAGCGCACATCACACTGCCCAAGCTGCCGTAGCCGGTAATCATGGTGGCCCCGGCCAAAGCGGGCAACAAAGCATTAAGCATTTTCTCATAGCCGGTTTGTTCGTCCATGGTGCAGCTGGTGCAAGCCAGGCCGTATACGTCGGACATAAACCCGCAGTGGGTGGCCAGTTGGACGGCAATGGCGCTGGAAATGCCCGTTTCCGGCAAGCCTAAAATACTTTGGCCTGTTTTCATGTTGGCAAAGAAGGTACGTGCCCCGTAAAAAAGCACTGTTTTAGGGTTAATGAGGTACGCCAGCACTGCGAAAGATAAAATTTCTGCATGGGCCTGGGCCACACAGCCCGCCACAGTAACCGGGGCAGTTAATCCCCCCATAGGCGCAGACAGTATGCTCACTGGAATGCCAGCTTGAACAATGATTTGCAGTGTGTCTGTAATTTCTTTGGGCAAAAACAAAGGAGATTCTGGAGAAATGCCCACTAAACCGATGGGATTTTCCGCCAGTTGAGGGCCGCCGTAAATTTGAAACAATTCTGCTATGTATTTGGCGTTGATGGCGGTGGATATGCCGGGGCCATAGATGGGTTTCTTGGAATAACGCAACATGGTAACAGCCTGCATAAACTGGCTAATTGGGGAGGCTACATCACTGGGATACACCAATGCGCAGGGCAGATTCAGTGCATCTAAATGGTTCATCACACGCACGCTGTCTACTAAGTCCGACAACAAACCATTTCGGCGTTGGCCGGTTTTAGGGTCTAAAACCCATGGCGCACCCCCGGTGCTGTGAGACATGGCTTGCCCGGCTTCCATAGACAGGGTGAGTTTTGCCCCTGTAGGAGAAGCCATGGTGACGGTTTTTTTGGCGTTCTTTACCGCTGCCTCAATAAGCTGGGGGCAATATTTCACCCGTTCACCTGTAACCACACACCCGTTCTTTTCAAGCAATGTACGCATTTCCGGGTCTTCAATACGCACACCAAACGTGGTAAGCATTTTCACACCGGCTTGGTGAAGTTTCTCCAGTTTTTGCACTTCCATAGGTATTAACGATGCACTTGCTGCCATCTTTCGTTCACTCCCCTGAAGTTTTTAAACATTATACTACAACGGTGTAGCGGTTTCAATGCGACAAAAAAGCCGAAAATGATTGGTCATTTTCGGCTTTTTGTTAGGCTCAAATATTAATTCGGCATCATCGGCGGATCATTTTCAATAATCAGCGGTCTGTCTGGATTCATGTCGTATTCACATGTGTCTATAATATCCAGAATAAGCGCCATATCTGCCAATGTTACATGGCCGCCAGGGTTAAAGGTTTTTCCCCGGCCCTCTACAATGCCAAAGTAGTACAGCTTGGATATGCAGTAATAAGCGGAATCCTTTTTAGAAATGTCTGTATAAGGCATGGTGTGGAAATCTATGGTTTCGGGAAGCACCAGCACTTTATCCAGCATTTCGCATAATTCTGCCCGTGTAATTGGGGCGTTGGGGTTAAACTTGCCGTTTTTGCCGCTAACAACCTTGCGCTTGTGCAGGGCGTTAATATGCCCTTTGCCAGGATGTTGGCCAATGTCGGAAAGGCTAATGCCATCGGTTTCCGGCTGTAAATTGGTCACTTCAGACAGAATAATGGCGGCATCTCCACGGGTAAGCACAGTGTTATCATTCATCTTATCGTTGCCTGTTTTGCCCATAATATCTTTGAGCTTTAATTTCTTTTCTTTAGAAGCATTGCCCGGTTTTGGTTTGCCGTTTGGCAAAGACCCTGTGCTTGGTGTTGGTGCGGGTGTTGGAGTTGGTGCCAGGGTCGGTGCAGGGGTTGGTTCCGGTGCTGGTGTCGGGGTTGGTGCCGACGTTGGTGCAGGGGTCGGGGTTGGTGCTGATGTTGGGGTTGGTGTTGGTGCGGGTGTTGGAGCTGGTGTTGGTGTTGGTGTTGGTGTTGGTGTTGGTGTTGGTGTTGGTGTCGGTGCGGGTGTTGGTGCACCGTTCACCACAGTGGTGTAAAACTCCCAAACAGCTTTATCTTCTTGCCCCAGTGCCCAGCTGCCCACGCCCTGTAAGCCGTATTTGTTAATAATCTCTAGCTTATGGCGCACAGCCGCTAAGTTGTCATACCAAATGTTGTAGTTGCCTTCCGATAAGATTCTGCCACCCCAGATTTTGGGTTTGGGATCTTCCGGCCTAATGGTCACAAACGCATTTGCAGATTGAGAAGCTTCATCATAGCGGGCGCTGGATGGATAGTTGGCCAGCAAATATTCTACGTCCTGTGCTGTAATGCCAATGCCCCCTACGGCGTCTCCTTCTTTCCAGTAACGGCCGAAGAAAGGAATGCCCACCACCAGTTTGCTGGCAGGAACACCTTGGTTCAAGGCATATTTAATGGAATTTTCAAAGAAGGTGCTGCTGGATACTGGTCCTGCTGGGCCGCCCATATAGGATTCGTCATAGGCCATAATCATTAAATAGTCACTGTGTTTGGCCAGTGCGTTATAATCATAAGAGCCATGCCAGCCTAAAGTCCAGCCTTTTGGATTGGCAGCCACTGCCACAGATACAATTTTGTTTGCAGGTAATTTTTCACGCAGCAACCGTGTAAAGTCTGTGTAAGCCGCTCTGTACGTTTCATTCACATTCTCAATGTCGATGTTAATGCCATCCAGATTGTGCTTTGCAATCATGTCGGCCACCTGGGTTGATAATGCTTCACGGTTATTTAGGGCAGTGTTGCCTAATGTTCTGTCCCAGTGGTTGCTGATAAAGGGAACCACTGCAATGCCTCTGGCGTGCATTTCGTTCACAAACGCCGGATCAATTTTATTGGACGTGGTTATAAGCAGAGAACCGTCCGGGTTGATGTCGAAATAATCCGGGTTAACTGTTTTTAAAGAATTTTTAGATGTATCCAAAATTTTCAAATAGGACATGGTGGTGCCGCCGTATAAATAGGTCAAACTTTCTTTGCTTCCGGTTGCAGACATTGGTTGTGCACCGGTCACGTTGTTCCGCATGGTAGCAGGCTTTGTGGCCGGATTGTGTGTGTTGGCCGGTGCCTGTTTTTGGGTTGGCACCTGTGTGTTGGTCGGTGCTTGTGTGTTGGCTGGCGTTTTTGTGTTGGTCGGTGCTTGTGTGTTGGCTGGTGTTTTTGTGTTGGTCGGTGCCTGTGTGTTGGCTGGCGTTTTTGTGTTGGCCGCGTTTGTACCCTCTGGTGCTGCTTTGGTTTCGGGAATGTTAACGGTCTGGCCTACAAATAATTTACCTGCCTTCACCACCAGGGGGTTGGCCACTGCCAGTTCTTTTGGTGTTAATTCATGTTTTTCTGCAATGCCAAAGAAAGTATCCCCTGGCTGTACCACGTAATCCATGGCCAATGCATGAACACCAAAGGTACTGATAGAGAGCCACAGGCTTAAGGCCGTAGCAACAAGTTTCTTCATTTTATCACCCTTTGTCATAATATTGGTGTTTATGCAATTTATTGTAGACATCCGACCAAGGATTATGCAGGAAACCAAACGGTAAATGTTGGTGGATGGTTTTAAATGCTTATAGCATGAATGCCTTTATTAAAGAAGAAAACCCCCAATGACAATTTTGCCTTGGAGGTTCCCTTCTGTATAAACGATGCTTTAATTATTCAGATAATAGCAAGAGCCGCCCTGCCAACCCATGCCACGGCCGCCACAACCGCCGCCCATGCCACGGCCTGTGCCGTCACATAGTGCTTGATTGTCTTCAATGGCCTGAAGTATGGCGTCTGCTCTTTCCTGGGTGATGGTTCCTGCTTCTACCAATGCATTCAAGTTATCTTTTTTAATGGCAAGCATTTCCGCCTGGAATGCCTCCAGCTGCCCGGCTTCTGCTGCCATTGTGCCATAGGTTTTCCCGGTGGATGACCTTTCGGCTATAACGCTTTCAACGGTTCTGCCGGTAATGCCGGCCACTGCTTCTGCCGGCGTTTTGTAATCTGCTGCAAAAACCGTCAATGTGGTGACACCGATAGCCAGCACCATTGCGCCTGCTGTCATTACCTTTTTGAAACTTGTCATTGTCAAAACCTCCTTATAATTTATGAAGCGGTTTGTTTGTTTCTATAGCATACCCTACCCCTATGGCAAAACTGTGTTTTTATTTTTCTATTTTCGTGATGGTTTTGTGTAAAGTTCGTGCCCTTGTCACCTATAAAAAAAGACTGCCAATCCTTTTGGGACCGGCAGTGTAAACGGGTGAGTTTTTTTTAGTTTGCTTGCGTTATATAGCAGGAACCGTCTCGGAGCATCATCCCACCCAAACCTCTGCCACCGCCGTTGCAAGCACCTGCACCTGTTCCTGTTCCGTTACAAACACCGTTGTTGGGGCAAACACCATCATTCACACACACACCGTTGTTTACACAAGCCCCCGGGTTAGTGCCCCAGCCCGCATTCGCTGGTCTGGCCACAGCGGCAAAAACCGTAAGTGACGTTGCACCTAAAACAAGCGCCATAGCCCCTACCGCAACAATCTTTTTCATACTGTTCATGAGATAAACCTCCTACTTCATTTATTTTTCAGTTGGCTGTAGTATACTTTTAAAATATGGCAAAAGTGTGTTTTTCTTTTTCTAATTTTATGGCAGTTCAAAGTGAAAGGTTGCGCCTTGCCCACCTAAACTTTGGGCAGTTAGGCGTATGCCATGCCTTTCGGCAATTTGTTTTGCAATGGCAAGCCCTAAACCTGTGCCCACCTTGTTGTCCTCTGTGCGGGATTTATAAAAACGGTCGAAAATGAACGGCAAGTGTTCTGGTGCAATGCCTGGGCCCTCGTCCTTCACTGAAAGGCGGCTGCCAGAAAACGTAACAGAAACCACGCCCTTTTCCGGCGAAAACTTTATGGCATTGTCCAGCACAATTAAAAGCATTTGCCGAAGCCTGCCATAATCCCCGTACAACTGGCACCTGGGTTCATGTTTGCTCACTTGCAGGGCAACACCCTTCTTATTGGCAAGCTGCTCGGCGCTTCTCATAACATCTTCCAGCACGTCGCACATTGAAATGGCACTTTTTTCAATGACAAAATCCATGTTTTGCAAGCGGGATAAATCCAGCAAATCCCCCACCAACCGCTCCAAAAACTTTGCCTCTCCCAGCATTTGCATGTGGTAGTGGGCCACCTTTTCCGGGTCTGTCACCACCTTGTCTGTAAGGGCTTCCAAAGAGCCACGCAGCACCGTTACAGGTGTTTTAAGCTCGTGGGAAACATTGGCCACAAAATCCCGGCGTATTTTTTCAAGGCGCAGGGCATCGGCGGCTTCTTTCGCTGAAATGGGGTCTGTAAAACGCTTAGACAGCCAGATTGAAAGCAGAAACGAAACCACCAGGGCTAAGGTCATGCTAAGTAGCAGAATCATAATCCCCTGCCCCCACGCTGCGTTAATGCCGTGAACGGGAGAGTGCAGCAACACAACACCCAGCATGTTTCCCCCACTGTCCTTGATGGGAACACCTACCGTCAGCGTTAGTTCGGACAATAATTTGCTGAAATCTTCGCTAAACACCGTTTTGTCTGAAAGCACCTGGTTAATGATTTGCTCTGCATTCTCCGGCAAGTCTCCAGAGCTATAACTTCTGCTCATGGTGCTGTGCCCTCTGCACATGGTCATCACCCGGTTTTGTGCATCCACAATCCAAACATCTGCACCGGCAATGTCACCAATGAAACGCACATAGGCCCCATAGCCCCCGTTCATATGGCCGTTTCCTACAGCATACTGGGAAAGTGTGCCTGCAATGGCGTTGGCACGGTCTTCCAACTGGGTTTTATGCAGGTTAACCGTGTGGCTCCTGAACAGCAGCACAAAAGCACAGCCAATGATAAGCGCAAAAATAAGCAGCGCCACAGCAAAGTAAAGGCTTAGCTTCCGGGCGATTTTGCTTTTAAGCATTTTTCACCACCTCAAATTTATAGCCCACGCCCCAAATGGTTTTAATTTCCCAGGCCGGATGGCTGTATTCATCCAACTTGGCCCGTAAACGCTTTATGTGGCTGTCCACCGTGCGGTTGTCTCCAAAATAATCGTAGCCCCACAGGCTGTTTAGCAGGTTGTCCCTTGAAAACACCTTGTTTGTGCTGGTGGCCAGTGTCCATAAAATTTCGATTTCCTTTTTGGTTAGGGAAACCCCTTTACCCTCAATAGTTACTGTATAATCGTCCAGGTTAATCACCAAATTGTCCAATACAAACCGCTGAGCCGCCTTTTCCTCACGGGTAATCCGGCGCATGATGGCTTTCACCCGGGCCATCACTTCCCCGGGGGAAAAAGGTTTGACAATGTAGTCGTCCGCCCCAATTTCCAGCCCCATAATTTTTTCAAAGTCCTCACCCCGGGCTGTAACCATGATGATGGGCACGTTGGATGTTTTACGAATATCCCGGCACACTTCAAAGCCGTCTTTTTTGGGCATCATCACGTCCAGCAGCAAAATGTCTGGCTTTTCTGCTTCAAACTTTTGAATGGCATCCACACCATCCAGGGCGGTGATGGTTGCGTAACCTTCTTTCTTGGCGTATTCCTCCAAAATAGAGGTGATTTGTTTATGGTCATCCACAATTAAAATTTTCAACATAAAGGCCCCCCTTTATAAAAACCATTTTACCACACATTTGTGGCAAATTTATGTTTTTTATGATACGGGCAACAAAAAACCCCACCATGCTTATGGCATAGCGGGGTGTGTCTGTAGGCATTAAAGATTATTCTGCGTAAGGTTTAAAGGTTTGCAGCAGCGTTTCAGCTTCTGCTTTGGTGTCGTCCATATACGTGCTGATGATGCATTGGGCACGCTTATCTTGAACAAGAATCATGTAATCTTGGTAAATTTTGAGGCCTTCCATTTCAAGCACTGCCGGCAAAATTGTGTAGTTTTGGCCTAAAAATTCTTTGGTGTAGGCCTCTTCAAATGTGTAAGGCATACCTAAGGATTCCAGAACGCCTTTAAGGCTTTCTATGTATTGTTCTTCTTTAATGTTGGATAACATCAGTTTTTCTGTCATAACAGAAATGTTTGGAACGCCTTGCATGTTGGAAACCATCATTTCGTACACGGTGTTGGCCTTGGAAAAGTCAATGACAGCTTGAGAGCCATCCAGTTGTTCAGCACCCAAGTCTGATAATTCAATTAAGTCTTCTTCAGTAGCCATCACGTAACCTTCTGGCATTTCAAAAGACATATTTAAGTATTCACTTTTAAAGGAGTTTTCGGTCAATGTCCCTCTGACATATTCCACTTTTTTTGCGCCGCCCGCTGCCTCGCCATCTGTTTTTTCTTTTGAACATGCAGAAGTCGCCAATGTTACCCCCACCATCAACATGCACAGTAAAGCTTTTTGTAACTTTTTCAATCCATTCATTCCTTTCAAATTTTAATCCTAGCTATCATAACATACTCTTTATAGGAATGCAAACCCATGTGCCATATTTTTCCTAAGCCATCCTCAACAAACGCTACATTTACTTATTTACCGAAATTTATGGGAATGCAGCCAGCATCTTGCATATTCAGCTTTGCTATAATCATATCTATCTTTTCTAGAGCACAATCTAACCCTTGCCTGGCAGCCTTAGCATACCAATAATAGGCCGCCTTAAAATCTTGTGATTTTTCATGTAAAAGGCCTAAATTAAATTGTGCTTGTGGATGGCCCTTTTCTGCCGCTATTGCATATAGTTTGGCAGCAGTGGCATAATTTTGTTCCGTCCCATAACCAAGCTCACTGAGATAGCCTAAACTGTAAATGGCATCCATATGCCCTTGGTCAGCTGCTTTTTTAAACCATTTAACAGCTTCTGCATAATTTTTTTCTACGCCTTGCCCTGAAAAATAAAGTTTTGCTAAATTACTCTGTGCAACAGCTTCTCCATTTGTAGCCCGCTTGATTATTTCTTGTATCATTTCAGCTGTCATGAACTTTCCCCCTTTTGATTTATAAAGCATATGGACGGACATTTAGAATTTGTATTCATGGCGTTGTGATAAACCTTTTTCAATTTCACTTTTAAGCATTTTGGAAAACGCATTTGATGGCGGTGACAAGCCTATCCATACACGCGGATATTTCACAAGCTTTTGAACTTTTAGAAGAACATCATCATTGTAATGTTCAAGGCTATTCAGTCTGGATAATTCATGCTCCAACTGAACCAGATAATTGGCATCATCATTCGTAAAGAGTCTTGAAAACAAATGAGCATGCATACAACTTATGACATCGTCCAAAAAACTTGAAACATTGTTTGCAGACCTAAGCCAGACCCACGCCTGTAACGAATGCATGAAGCACCCGTAAAGCTGTTGGTTAGATAAAATGTTGTACATGGTTTTTGCATACATCAATCTGTCCCAATGCAACGTTACTTTTCTATTTACAGGCTCCGAGTAATCACTAAGCAAATCTTGGGGCGCCAATATCTTTTCGTACAATCCTATGTAGCTTTCAGACAGCAGCTTATGAATGTCTGGAATGTCCAAAACACGCCCCCACGCATTGTCTGGCTCTAGTTGTATTGCCTGTGGTAATAACGGCGGCCACCCGTACTGCACCAACCGGTAGACATCAAACGTATAGCCCATTGTATATTTTAAGTATGCCAAGAGCAAACACGCAAATTGACTATAATGTTCATCAATAGCGGCAGCGTTAGATGGTTTATCAAATGGAATTTTTAAAACAGTTGTTTGTTCACGCCCCGTTTCTCCTAGCCCCCATGTGGTTAGGGACACACAAGCCGTATGCATCACCATATTGGCATCAATGATAACCACCGGCAGACCCTTAAGCGCAAAGTAGAGGTTTTCGTTAATGCCACCTCCGCTTATGTCACCCATAAACGCATTGTGGTAAAAGATGATATGCTTTGCATTCAGCTGGTTCTGATAAATTTCTGCAAATTCACGCAAGCCCTGTTCTACTAACGGGTAGACATATTTTTTGAAATCCTGGTTGTCGCTATGTGTAAAAAAAACACGCAAACATACCGTTCCGTCAGACAATAACTGATTTTTACGAATGACATCAGGCGGTGTAATTAAAGGCCATTGGCTCATAAATTTTTGCCATTCGGCAGTTTTGCACATATTTTCAAAATTCAATTCCTGTTCCTTCACCCGATACTGATGTCTTTCTAGCTCCAGGTCATGTTGTAAAGCCACGTTTTTTTCATGCATTTCCTTTTGAAAATTTTGCCGGTTACTTTCAATATAAAACGTAAGCTGTCTGTTTTCTTCTGCTTGTTCTTTTGAATGTTTTCTTTGTGCATAGTCTCTAAAACAGTTTACAACATTATTAAGACCGGCTGAAATCAGCACTGCTGTTGCCATTATCTCCGACATTGCACACCTCCCATCAATCAAGTGTGTCGTCCGTGTAATGATTACATATCGCTACATATCGCATCTATGACTTCACTCACACCGTGTTCAACAACGGACAAAAACCCATCTTCTACAATATTTGGGGGTACATCTTCCGCAGCAATAGGTTGGTCATGCACCGAAACGTGCCCGTTTTGATTACCAAAAGTAATAACGTCACTTAAAGGGTAGTCTTTTTGCATTGACATCGCATTGTGCACATCTTCATTGAATGGATTTGTAGCATTCCATTTCATTGTTTCCATGCATATCTGTTGATTGCTTAGCCGTACCGACAGTTTCAAAGGCATTTTTTAGTACATCAAACATCATACCACGCCCCTTTTTTATTTACAGCTAGCATACCATACGTGCCGTAAGATTTCAACCGACATATTGTTAATTTAATTAATTTTCAAGCATTTTTAATGAACAATACGTATCATTTTACCGCTATCTGTTTCCTCGTTCATAAACATTGACAGCCATTTTTAATGGTGCTATAATATAATGAATTAATCGGGCCATGAAGGTCTCTGCTGTTGCGAACAACGGCGTGTCCTTGTGGTTTTTTTATATTTATACATAATATTACGTTTAATCCATATTAAAAACTTAGGAGGAATTACAATGTGTGACACCAATCATTCAAACGCAACATTATCCAATGCCCAACGGGCCCACGATTTGGCTATGCAATGCGTTTCTGGTATGACAAAGAGTGCTGAAACACCGGACTTACAAGGCATTGCCGATGCCTATTTAAAAGCGTACATCTTTTTTTGGGATGCTTTAAATGACTATGTGCGCAAGCAAAGTGATGAAATTGCAAAGGAACATGCCCATGCCCACGGCCACGGCCATCATCATCACCACCATCACCACGAATAGGATGGTTGGATAGGCAGGCATAAAAGCAACAAAAGAAAAGGGTGGTTGTGCTGAACATTCTGGTCATAGACGGCCAAGGGGGCGGCATTGGAAAAGCTGTCATCGAAAGGCTTAAAAACACTTTTGGAGAAACCATTCACCTTACCGCAGTGGGAACAAACGCTTTGGCAACGGCTCAGATGTTGAAAGCAGGGGCCAATGACGGTGCTTCCGGCGAAAGTGCCGTCATTTATAATTGCAAAAAAGCCGACATTATTATTGGTTCTGTGTCAATCCTTGTAACCGATGCTTTTTTGGGGGAACTCACCTGCAAAATGGCGGAAGCCATTTCGCAAAGCAACGCCACCAAGCTTTTAATCCCCCTTAACCGCAACAAAATTGAGATAGCGGGCAATGCTTTAAAGCCTTTGCCCCACTATATTGATGACGTTTTAGAATTTATTCAATGTAAAACAGGTGAAAAACATGTGTGAAGCCAATGCATATATTATAAACAAAAACGGGGAAGAATGCCTTTTTCTGGAAGCGGTGGATTCGATTACAGAAACGGAAGGCGGCCTGCTTTTGGAAAACATTTTTTGTGAGCGCAAAGTCTTTAACGGGCGCATTAAAGCGCTGGCGTTGGTGTCTCATAAAATTATTTTGGAAGAATGATGCCCAGATGCTACCGGCCGCAGAAGGAGGTATCATTGTGCCTTATGGGAAATGGATATACCCTGTTCTATCTGTAGCATTTAATTTGGCTTGTATTCAAACCTTCAAAGCCGGCACTTCTTTTCCGTGGCTTATGCCAACCATATGGGCAGCGGCCTGCATCTTGCCCATATGGGGCATCACCAGCGTAATTCTGGGCGGAATACAGTTGCACCCCATACATAGCGGGGTTTTAATTGGTGTGAACCTTTTATTAATGATTCCCCCAGTCTTTTGGAGCTGCCTAATCCTTATAGGGCTGGCTTTTGGTGGGTTACATGCAGCAAGCGCAATGGATAAGTTTACGGCCACAGCCGGCATGGCCATCCTTTGCTATATCCTGTACATGATTGTTCACTTTGCAAGCTAAAACGAAGCAAGCCTAACTAAACGCCTTATTGGCCATGGCCGATGGGCGTTTTTGTCATACCATTTGCACAAGCACTTGTGGCATTTCACACGGGTACATTCCTTGACACCCAACAATTTTTGTGCTATACTTACAAAAATTGTCTGTTGCGTACATAAAATTTTGTCATAACATAAACACCTACAGAACAGCAACAGATTGAATACATATTACCTGGAGGAAAATATGACCATTAAACTTGATCTTTACCAATCCGTTGCAATGGCTGTTATTGTATTCTTTATTGGTTCTGTTGCCAAGCGGAAAGTGAAATTTTTTGAAAGATATTGCATTCCCGCTCCTGTTATCGGCGGTATTGCTTTTGCACTTGTCACCCTTACCCTAAACCTTACCAATGTCATGACCATCGAAACAGACGACACCATGCAAAAGGTTTTTATGACCTTGTTTTTTACAAGCATCGGTTTTACCGCCAGCTTCAAACTGCTTAAAAAAGGCGGGCTTCAAGTGCTTATCTTTATTGGCATTTGCTCGCTGCTTGTTTTGTTTCAAAATCTTTTAGGCGTTTCCTTGGCCACCTTATTCGGGCTTGACCCGCTTCTGGGGCTTTGTACCGGCTCTATTTCCATGATCGGGGGCCATGGCACAGCAAGCTCTTTTGGTTCACTGTTCGATTCAATGGGTGTTACGGGGGCATCCACCGTTGCCGTTGCATCTGCCACCTTTGGGTTGGTTGTAGGCGGGATGTTAGGCGGCCCCATTGCCCACCGGTTAATTAGCAAGAACAAACTTGAAACGCCACTGCACACCACAGAAGACGGCGGCGATAAGCCCACCATTGCAGACTTTATCAGCCACATTTCCACCGAGAAAACGCTGAAAGCTTTTTCAATGCTTTTTCTTGCGGCGGGCTTGGGCAGCATCATTTCATCGCTGATTCAAATGACGAACATAACCTTTCCATCTTACATAGGCGCCATGCTTGCTGCGGCTCTTATCCGAAATATAGCGGACGTAAGCGGGCAATTTGAAATTATGACGGACATTGTTGAAATGCTTGGTAATGTTTGTTTGTCGCTGTTTTTGTCCATGGCGTTAATGAGCCTAAAACTTTGGCAGCTTGCAGACTTGGCGCTGCCCCTTGTAATTATGCTTGCGGGTCAAGCCGTTTTAATGGCATTTTTCGCATACTTTGTAACCTATAACACCATGGGCAGAAACTATGAGTCGGCTGTTATCTCCTCGGCCAACTGCGGCTTCGGCATGGGGGCAACACCAAATGCCATTGCCAACATGCAAGCCATTACCTCTGTGTTTGGCCCTGCCCCACAAGCTTTCTTTATTGTTCCCCTTGTAGGCAGCCTATTTATTGACTTTGCAAACGCCAGCATCTTGACCATATTTGTGAATGTGATTCAGTAGGTTTACCTAAAGTTTTCAAAAAGGTGAAGTTTATCATGAAAATGCCACAAGAACCAATAGAAACGATTATGTTTGCCCCTTGTGGAATGAATTGCATGGTTTGCTATAAGCATTGCTATTCCAAAAAGCCATGTGCAGGTTGCCTCAGTAGCGATATGGGAAAACCAGAACACTGTCGCAAGTGCAAAATTAAAGACTGTGTTCGTAAAAAAGGTGTTTCTCATTGCTATGCATGTAGTGAGAACCCGTGCAAACAAATAAAAAGTCTTGAAAAAAGCTATAATTCCAGATATGGGGTAAGTCTTGTAAATAATAGTTTGTTTGTCAAAGAAAATGGATTGAATGCATTTATGAAGCAGCAAAAAGAAAGATATACTTGTCCTAATTGTAGTGGAATAATTTCAATCCACGATTCAGCATGTAGTGAATGCCAACGGCGAACAAAATGATATTTAGCGTTGTTAACTTTTTTGACTTACAAGTACAAAGTTTTTTATTTCTGCTACGTTAGGGCTTCTTATAGCTACTGCTATCGTTGCCATGGTGTTCTATAAACGCAATACAAAATGAGTCTAACCCCCTGTTAGCTTTTTAGGCTCACAAGCACATAGCGCCAAAAGATTTTTTTCATCTTCTAAATGTTAATATTTCACCATTTTTTGCCCTTTGCAAAAAATTACAAAAAATTTTAAAAAATCTATTGACATATTCCAAAAGATAATCTATAATACGTCATGTTGGCAACGCAAACGAAACAAAAACAAAAGCTTGAAAATAAGCGGTTGCCAAAAAGTTAAACGTGGTCCAATAGCTCAGTTGGTTAGAGCGCTGGCCTGTCACGCCAGAGGTCGAGGGTTCGAGCCCCTTTTGGATCGGATGGTAAAAGCCTTATCCTATATCGGGGTAAGGCTTTTTCTTTACCTATGATGCTTTTAAACTTTACCAATATGGACTATACTTTATACATACACAACAGAGGTGTGCAGTGCGCAAAACACGCAATGAAGCAGAAGAAATTAAACGGCTGGAAGCCATGAGTATTTATGAACAGGCCTGCTATGCAGAAGGGTTTCATTTAGCAGCCGGCATTGACGAGGCAGGCCGGGGGCCACTGGCCGGGCCAGTGGTGGCTTGTGCCCTTGTGTTGCCTTATGAGCGCCTGACCGATTGCTTTCTATATGAAGTGAATGACTCTAAAAAACTTTCCCCCAAAAAGCGGGAAATGTTGTGCCAGCAGATTTTAGAACACGCCCTGTCTGTTTCTGTGGCAGAGGTGGATTGGGCCACCATAGACCACATCAACATTTTAAAGGCCACCCACCTGGCCATGGAAAAAGCGTTGCTTGGCCTGGACGTTACCCCAGGCGTTGCACTGGTAGATGGCTATGCCGTGCCCACATTACCCTTGCCCCAGAAAGCCATCGTGCAGGGGGACGCCAAAAGCGTCACCATTGCCGCAGCCAGCATTGTAGCCAAAGTGAAGCGGGATGCCATGATGCAGCATTTTCATGAACAATACCCTCAATACGGCTTTAACCAGCACAAAGGCTACTGCACAAAAGCCCATGTTGCGGCCATTAAAGCTTATGGCCCCTGTCCTATACATAGGAAAACGTTTCTGAAGCGCATTTTGGCGGAGTGATGATATGGTGCAGAAAAAAAACATTGGTACCCTAGCAGCCGGGGAACGGTTCAATGCCCAGATTATGGATATTCATCAGAACCAGGTGACCTTAAAGCTTGCCGGTTCAGGCCATATATTCAACGCCCGGTCTTTGGTGCTGCCGGATGCACGCATTGGGGATATGAGCACTTTTCTGGTGAAGGAAAACAACCGGGGGCAAATTATGCTGGAAATGGTCAAGCCTTTCGGGGACAGCCGCCAGCAAGCCGCAGCAGAGGCTTTAAGCCATACCGGGCTTATGGCCACAGAAGAAAACGTGAAAAAAGTGCTGTTTCTGCTTGAAGAAAACTTTCCCATAAACGAAAGCCAGGTGGCCGCTTTAAACCGGTTTTTAAGCCGAACATGCCCCATCCACCAGTGCTTTGAAAAGCTATTGTCAGCCATTGAGGGAATGCCGGATGAAACACAGCAAACTTTATTGCTGAACTGTTTATCCGACGGCCAACAACAAACAACCCAAGCCATTAGGGAATCCTTTTATGTGAATTTACTGCAAAAGGGCGATAACCGTCCAGCCATGCACCGTTTCTTGTTTGGGCATTACAAAAGCTGGTTGGTAAAATTGGAGAGTTTGTTAAAAGCTTTAGAAACCCTCCCCTCCCCCCCTGCCATTGCGGAACATGCTTTGTTGATGAAGGAACAAATGCTGTTTATGGCACACATCAGCCGATACAGGCGTGTGGCACATATTCCTTTTCAGGTGGAAGGGAACAAAACTTTAGGAGAACTGGTGGTGTTCAAAAACCCAGAAGTACCCCACCGCCAAAAAGATTGCAGCCTGATGATTGGGGTAGACACCCTTCAGTTAGGCCGGATGGAAGCCTTTATCACCCGGCAAGCACAGCTTTTGACCATACAGTTTAAAATGGCCGAAACAAAACATCTGGCTTTTATAGAAGCACAGTGCCAACACCTGGCCGAACTATTAAGGCCCCTGGGGTTCCAGACACACATTTTGCCCCCTGTGCCCATAGAGACACCTTTTTCTTTAATAGACCGAAACATTCCGACTATAAATGGGGAAAAAAGTAAAAAATCCCAAAAAAGGTATTCCTTTGATATGAGGGTGTGATATAATGAAGGAACATAAACGGATTGACCCTAACCAAAAGGCGGTGGCCATTCAATATAACCCAGACGTTGTGGCCCCGCAAGTGGTGGCCAAGGGCAAAGGGTACGTGGCGGAAAAGCTTTTGGAAAAAGGAGCTAAACACCACATACCCACCTATCAAGATGCCAAGCTGGCAGAGGAACTTTTGGCCGTAGACTTGGGGAATTTTATTCCGCCGGAACTTTACGAGGTGGTGGCGCAGGTGCTTGTGTTCATCAATGATTTGGATAAACTGGAGGTGTACCGCCAACATGGCCAAAAAAAAGAGCGCTAAAGGATATTGGGGTGACGTAGGCGAAACCGTGGTTTCATCCTATTTAGATGGGAAAAACATGTCTATCCAGTGCACCAACTACCGCTGCCCTGCTGGAGAAATTGACTTGGTGGCTAAAGACGGCACATACACCGTATTTGTTGAAGTTAAATATAGAAAAAATTTGTCTTTTGGTTTGCCCAGAGAAGCTGTTGGCTATAAAAAGCAACAAAAGATAAAACAATCCGTCTTATATTACATGGCAGAGCACCAGTTAGCAGACCAAGACATGCGTTTTGATGTGGTGGAAGTATACGGCAACGACAGTATGCGCATTAACCACATTGAAAACGCCTTTGCGTATGCGTAAGGGAAATGACCATGCCGCAACGGCTTTGGTTCGGCATGATACAAACAATGGCGTATCTTTTTTTGGTTTTGACCACTTTGAACAAACCGGGATAGTTGCCCATGGGTTTTCCACCCGACTGGGGGGCACATCCACTGGCGTATGCAGCACCATGAACTTAAGTTTTGGGCGGGAAGACAATAGAGAAAATGTGGCCGCTAATTTCAGACTAATGGGCCAAGCCATCGGCTTCAACCCGGATAGCTTGACTTTTTCATGGCAAACGCATGAAACACAGGTTTGCCATGTTACCGCTGAACACAAAGGCAACGGCTTTTTAAGAAAGAACAGCCTGGAAGGCTACGATGCATTAACCACCAACACTCGGGGGGTTACGTTAACCACCTTTCACGCCGATTGCGTGCCCTTGTTTTTTGTAGACCCCCAGGCCAAAGCCATCGGCTTGGCCCATGCCGGGTGGCGGGGCACACTGGGGGCCATTGGCCCGGCCGTTGTGGAAAAGATGACGGCCATGTTCGGTTGCCAGCCGCAGCATATTTTGGCGGGCATTGGCCCTTCCATTGGGCCGTGCTGTTTTGAGGTGGACAGACCAGTGGCAGCGCTGTTTTTGGAGCAACACCCTTGGAGCAAAGATTTTGTGATTGCACACCCCCAAGACGGTAAGTTTCACATTGACTTATGGGCCATTAATCGGCGCTTGCTTATAGACAAAGGGCTGCTGCCAGCGCATGTGAAAGGGCAAGAAAAGGGCCACGAAATATGTACCCAATGCCACCCAGACTTGTTTTTCTCCCACCGTTTCCATGGTGAAAACCGAGGAAGCATGGCGGCGTTTCTGGAACTAAAACCATAGATTTACGTCAAGTATAAATATGTATAAGATATAGGAGCAACGATGAAAAATAAAGTGATACACATAGAAGAAGACAGCATCGCCCAAGAACTGGGCATAGAACCCGGGGATTACCTGGTGTCCATCAACGGCCGGCCTGTGCAGGACGTGTTCGACTACCGCTATTTGTTGCAGGACGAATTTGTGGAGGTGCTGATGGAAACCCCAGACGGGGAACAGGTGCTGCTTGAAATTGATAAGGAACCTTATGAAGATTTAGGCCTTGTTTTTGATTCTGGGCTGATGGACAAAAGCAAAGGCTGCGCCAACAAGTGCATTTTTTGCTTCATTGACCAGCTGCCCAAAAACATGCGCAAAACCCTGTATTTTAAAGATGATGACCCCCGCCTTTCATTCCTACAAGGCAATTACGTCACCTTAACCAACTTAACCCCGGAGGCACTGGAACGGGTGCTTTACTACCATTTGTCACCCATCAACATTTCTGTGCACACCACAGACCCCACATTGCGGGTGGACATGCTGGGTAACCCTAAAGCGGCACAGCTTCCCGAACTGTTGGACAAGCTGCAACAGGCGGGCATCCAAATGAATTACCAGGTGGTGTTGTGCAAAGGGGTTAACGATGGGGCGCAACTAGACAAAACCATTGAAGATTTAAGCCGGTACTACCCCCAAGGTGGCAGCTTATCTGTGGTTCCTGTAGGGCTTACCCGCTTCCGGGAAGGCTTAACGGACTTACCTCCTTTTACAAAGGAAGACAGCCAGGCCGTGCTTCGCCAGTTAAAGGCGTGGCAGAAAAAACTTAAAAAAGAACTGGGCACCTCCTTTGTATATGCCGCCGATGAATTTTATTTAAAAGCAGAGGAAAAACTGCCCACCTATGCCCATTACGAAGACTTTCCCCAAATAGAAAACGGTGTGGGCATGTTGGCGCTGTTTGAACGAGAACTTCAAAAGGCACTGAAAAAGCCCCCTGCCCTGAAAGAAAGTGTGCAGGTTTCTGTGGTTACTGGTTTGGCAGCCAAGTGTTTCATGGATGAGCAAGCCGCCAAAATTACAGAGAAACTGCCGGAAGCCCATATTCAAGTATTTGCGGTAGAAAATCACTTTTTTGGGGAACATATTACTGTAGCCGGGCTTTTAACCGGCCAGGATATTTTGGCACAATTAAAGTGCAAACCCCTGGGGGATGTTGTGCTTATTCCCCAAAACGCCTTAAAAGCAGAAGAAACTGTGTTTTTAGATGACATGACGGTGGAACAACTGGAAGAAGCGCTGGGGATAACGGTACGCATTGTGCCGGTAACCGGCGAGGATTTTCTGGCCCACATTTGCCAATAAATAAATGCTATTATTATCAATGATATTATAAGGAATAGAACATAAGGAGAACAACCATGCCAAGACCCATTGTGGCCATTGTAGGCCGCCCAAATGTAGGCAAATCTACATTATTTAATAAACTGGCCGGAGAGCGCATTGCAATTGTGGAAGATACCCCAGGGGTAACCCGGGACCGTATTTATGCCGATGCAGAATGGCTCTCCCACGACTTCACCCTCATTGACACCGGCGGGCTAGAGCCGGAAACAGACGACATCATCATGCGGCAAATGTTTAACCAGGCGGAAATCGCCATGGAAACCGCCCATGTTATTTTGTTTGTGGTAGACATTAAAACCGGCGTTACAGACGCAGACTTGCAAGTAGCCAACAGGCTGCGGCGCACCAAAAAGCCTATTGTGCTTACGGTGAACAAAGTGGACGACATGCGCCGTGAAAACCTGGACGTGTACGAGTTTTATTCTCTTGGTCTGGGCAACCCCGTTCCCATTTCCGCCGGACAGGCGCTGGGGCTGGGAGACTTGCTGGACGAAGTGGTATCCCATTTTCCGGAAAAAGATGGGTCAGAGGAAGAAGAAGACATCATTAAAGTAGCGGTGGTGGGAAAACCCAATGCCGGCAAATCTTCCTTAATTAATCAGATTCTTGGAGAAGAGCGGCTTATTGTGAGCAACATTCCCGGCACCACCCGGGATGCCATTGATACGCTGACTGAACGCAATGGCCAAAAGTTTATGTTTATAGACACCGCTGGCATTCGCCGGAAAAGCAAGATTAAGGAAAACATTGAACGGTACAGCATTGTACGGGCTGTGGCAGCTGTGGAGCGGGCAGACGTGTGCATCATGCTTATTGATGCCACAGAAAACGTCACAGAGCAAGACACCAAGATTGCGGGCATTGCCCATGAACGGGGCAAAGCCGCTATTATTGTTGTGAATAAATGGGACTTGGTGGAAAAAGACCATAAAACTATGGATAACTATTCCAAAGAGCTGGACAAAGCCCTGGGTTACATGCCTTATGCCCCAAAACTGTTTATTTCTGCATTAACCGGGCAACGGGTGCATAAGCTGTTTGACATGGTGTATTCTGTGTTCCAAAACTCTTCCATGCGGGTGGCCACCGGTGTTTTAAATGACGTGCTCATTGAAGCCATGGCCATGAATCAGCCGCCAGCCCACCGGGGCAGACCGCTACGCATTTACTACATGACCCAAGTGTCTGTGAAACCGCCTACATTTGTGCTGTTTGTGAATGATAGAGAACTGTTGCATTATTCCTATAAACGTTATATCGAAAACCAATTGCGGGATGCCTTTGGTTTTAAAGGTACGCCCATACACTTCATTGTGCGCAACAAAAACGACTAGAAGGCAGGGGTGGATGAAAGAAACATGTTCAGAGTATGGTGCATTTTAATTGGCTACGCCATTGGCTGTGTGCAAACCGCCTACCTTATTGGCAGGTTTGTGAAGAAAATAGACATTCGGGAGCATGGCAGTGGAAATGCAGGTACCACCAATACCTTTCGTGTCATGGGCAAACGGCTGGGTGCCCTGGTATTTTTATGCGATGTATTAAAAGGCGCAGTGGGTTACGTCCTTTGCAGCCTGCTTTTTGACGGCAGCGGCATTTGCTTTACCGGTGCATTGGGGTTACTTCCTGGGTTATACGCCGGGCTTGGTGTGGTGCTGGGGCACGATTTTCCATTTTACATGGGCTTTAAAGGCGGGAAAGGCATTGCCTCCACATTAGGGGTAATTGCCTGTATTCAATGGCAAGTGGCCGCTATAGACTTTCTCACCGGCATCGGCATGGTGGTAACCACCCGCATTGTGTCCATTACATCGTTATGGATGCTGGGCCTTTTCCCTATTTTACTGCTGGTTTACGGGCATTCTAAAGAAGCTGTGGGCATTGGTTTTGTTCTGGCTATTATTGCTTATGTCCAGCACAGAGGGAACATTGTTCGGCTGGTACAGGGCAATGAACGAAAAATTGTTTTGAAGAAAAAGGAGAGGCAAAACTAAAGTGTGAAGGGAGTATGGCACATGACACCTATCAACACGCCCCAACCCGGTTTTACAATACGGTTTGCAGAAAAGCAGGACGCCGAATTGATTACCGACTACATACGGGCACTGGCTGCATTTGAAGATGAGCTTAAATTTGTGTCCGTGACACCAGAGCTGCTTGAACACAATGTGTTTGAAGCAAAACATGCCGAAGTGCTCATTGGTGAGTTTGAAGGAAAGCCGGTGGGTTTTGCGTTGTTCCATGCCACCTTTTCCACCTTTTTAGGAAAGCCCGGCATTGGGCTGGTGGACTTGTATATAGAGCCCCATGTACGTGGCAGAGGTTTCGGGAAAGCGATGCTGGCCTATTTGGCCAAGCTGACCGTCGAAAGAAATTGCGGCAGGCTGGAATGGTGGTGCCACGACTGGAACGCCCATGCCATCAAGCTATATAAGGGCTGGGGGGCGTACCCCATTGACAACATTCGTGTGTACCGGCTGTGCGACCAAGCACTTTTAGATTTTGCTAAAACTATTGAATGAATATCCATTAACGAAAGATGAAAGGAATGGAAAAATGAAGCATGTGACGGTTATCGGCTCTGGCAGCTGGGGTACGGCACTAAGCCTTTTGCTGCACAATAACGGCCACAAGGTATGTATATGGTCTTTTAGCCCAGAGGAAGCAGCGCAAATTAATGAAACCCATGAAAACAAAGCCTTTTTACCCGGTGTGCACATTCCTGGGGAAATTGTGGTCACCACAGATAAGGCCAAGGCTATGGCGGAAGCAGAAGCAGTGGTTTGTGCTGTACCTTCCGCTTTCATGCGGCAGACCATGACAGAGTTTGCACCTTTTTTTACGGACAAGCACACGCTCATTAGCGTGTCCAAAGGCTTTGACAAGACAAAGCGGGTGCGTCTGTCTGAAGTGCTGACAGAACTGGCACCCCAAAGCCGGGTGGCGGTTTTATCTGGCCCAAGCCATGCGGAAGAAGTGTCTAAAGGCATTCCCACCACTTGTGTGGCCGCCGCAGTCTGCCCAGAAACCGCCCGGTATGTGCAGGACTTATTCATGAGCGATGTGTTCCGGGTGTATACCAACAAGGACATCATTGGTGTTGAACTGGGTGGCGCATTAAAGAACGTGATTGCATTGGTGGCTGGCATTTCCGACGGCCTGGGCTTTGGCGACAACACCAAAGCCGCCCTTATGACCCGTGGCATGGCGGAAATGGCACGGCTGGGGGTTGCCATGGGTGCGGACCCCTTTACCTTTAGCGGCTTATCCGGCATTGGGGATTTAATTGTAACCTGTACCAGTATGCACAGCCGCAACCGCCGGGCCGGTATGCTCATTGGGGAGGGCCATAGCCTGGAGGAAACGCTGAAAGAAGTGCGCATGGTGGTGGAAGGGGTTAACATGGCCACCATTGCTTACGAACTGTCTCAAGCTTATCATGTGTCTATGCCCATTGCCACAGAGGTGTACAAGGTGCTCTTTGAAGGCAAACCTTTAAAGGAAGGCGTGCAAGACCTTATGACCAGAGATAAAACCACCGAAAACGTCACGGAATATGCTTTTGAATAAAATGGCGGTATTTCCAATGTATGGGCGAAAAAAGATTGACGAAAATATAAAATATTTATATAATAACGGGGTTCGCTAGGGCGTGTTTGAAACACTGCCTAAGACATGGCGTTCACGTGTGAAACATGGGAAGCGCTTGGGACTGTGCCTGAAAAACAGCCGGCAGCCAAAGTGCTTCAAGCATTCGGAAGGAGGAATTTAGCGCAATGAAATCTCCAAAAAGCGCACTGACACTGGCTGTGTTTGTGGCCATTGCTGCCCTGCTGTGCTATGCAGCTTACGCCGGTGTGGGCGAGAAAAAACAATTAGGTGTAGAAAACATCAAGCTGGGCCTGGACTTAAAGGGTGGTGTGAACATTGTTTTCGAGGCAGATAAGGAAGACCCCTCTTCTGCCGAAATGAAAACTGCCATTTCGTTGCTCCGTGGACGTTTGGACAGAAAAGGCGAAACAGAGTCTGAAGTGACCATTCAAGGAAACAACCGCATCCGTGTGGACATTCCTGGTTACCAGGACGCAGAAGAAGCAGTGAACACCATCGGCCAAACGGCACAGCTTTTTTTTGCGGATGAACAAGGCAATGTGATCTTGGACGGCACCATGGTGAAAAATGCCGTTGCAGGCACTCAAAAAAATCAGGTTGGCCTAACCGTCAATGCGGTAAACCTGGAGTTTACCGACGAGGGTGCGGTATTGTTTGAAGAAGCCACCGGCAACAATGTGGGCAAACCCATTTACATTTTGCTGGATAATGATATTTTAAGCGCACCCGTGGTTAACCAAAAGATTAGCGGCGGTAAATGCTACATTGAAAGCAATAACATGGATGCCAAAGAAGCAAACGAACTGGCAGAGCTTATTAAAGCTGGTTCCTTGCCCTTCGACCTTAAAGTGTTAAGCATGACCAACGTAGGCGCACGGTTGGGTGCAAATGCGCTGGAAACAAGCATCAAAGCCGGACTTATCGGCTTTGCCCTTATTCTGCTTTTAATGCTTTTTGTGTACAAGCTGTCCGGTTTGGCAGCAGACTTGGCCCTGTTCATTTATTTAGGGCTGGATTTAGTGATTTTAAGCCTTTTTGGCATTACATTAACACTGCCCGGTATTGCTGGTATTGTATTGTCCGTGGGTATGGCAGTGGATGCTAACATTATTATTTTCGAGCGTATGAAAGACGAACTGGCTTCCGGCAAAACATTACGGGCCAGCTGTGAAGCCGGGTTTAAACGGGCATTACCGGCCATCATCGACAGCAACATCACCACCATCATTGCTGCCATTATTTTATTCTGGTTAGGCACAGGCCCGGTTAAAGGCTTTGCGCAAACATTGGGTATTGGTATTGTCATTTCCATGTTCACAGCCATTATTGTTACCAGAACCATTTTAAAAAGCATCATCGGCATGGGCGTAACCAATGTGGGCTTGTTCGGCGGAAAGCTGGAAAGCGCAGAAGTGAAAGAGCCCAAGATTAAAATTGCATCAAAGAGAAAACTGTACTTTATGATTTCCGGAATTGCCATTGCTGCTGGTTGTGTGTTCATGTTTATAAACATGTCCTCCGGCAAAGGCGCCTTTGACTACGATGTGGAATTTACCGGTGGCACGGAAATGACCGTGGACATTGGCCAAGCATTTGAAAACAGTGACATTACAACGTTAATTACAGAAGCTGTTAGTGATGCAGCACCCCAGGTGCAAAAAGTGGTGGGCACCAACCAAGTGTCTATTAAAATGAAGTCTTTGGATTCTGAAGGCCGCACAGCGGTGATGGATGCCTTAAAAGCAAAATATGGCATAGACGAATCTGTGATCTCTGTGGCAGACATTAGTGCCGCCATCAGTTCCGAAATGAAAACCACTGCGGTCCTAGCTGTGGTTGTGGCCTGCATTGCCATGCTGATTTATATTTCTCTGCGGTTTAAAGACATCCGCACAGGGGGCAGTGCCATTATCGCCCTAGTACATGACTCTTTGCTGGTTATATTGGCTTATGCGGTATTCCGCATTCCGCTTAGCTACTCCTTCATTGCGGTTATGCTTACCATTTTGGGTTACTCCATTAACGCCACCATTGTTATCTTCGACCGTGTGCGGGAAAACAGAAAGCGTATTTCCCAGCGCAATCTGGAAGCACTGGTGGACACCAGCATTAACCAAACCTTTAAGCGGTGTATTTATACGTCCCTGGCTGTGCTAATTATGGCTGGTTGCTTGTATGCCTTTGGGGTTACGTCCATTAAAGACTTTACCCTTCCCATCATTGTTGGGGTTGTTTGGGGCACTTATTCCTCCATCTTCATTTCCGGCTCGGTTTATTACGTGCTGTCTAAACCTAAAACAAAATAAGCACGACAAAGGACCATGGGAAACTTTTTCGAGAAAAAGTTTCCCAAACCCTTCAAAAAGCTTTCTTTTAGAAATGCCGCAAGTGCGGCATTTCTGTGAAATTCTTTGCTTCTTTCTTATAAGAAAGAAGTGGGGTTCGGGGCAAAGCCCCGAGGTTTTCCTTCATTATCGACAGCCTAAAAGGGCCTTAACCAACTGTGTTGGTTAAGGCCCTTTTAGTTTGCATGAGTAATTATTATAAAGTAATGTGCATGTCTGCACCAAGCCCTTCATGGGTTGTACCTTCATGCTCCTCCGAAATGCCAGCGCTAACCACTTCTACCTGGTCTATGCGGCCATGGTCTAAGCGGTGTACAACCAAATGCAGCCCGTCAATTTCCAGCATGTCGCCTTCGGAAATGGTGCTCTTTTGGTTTTTAATGCAGCTTTCCATCAACGAACTGAGTGTATCTGTTAAGCGGGCAGATATATGAAAGCCCACCATTTCCGACAATTTAGAAACCAGTGTCTCGCCCGATAATATTTTGCCCGCTACCGCTGATACTGGGCTGTTCTTATCAGGCTTCTTAATGTTCTTTCGGTCGGCTACCAATAAGTTACGGTCCATTTTATGCGCCCATTTTCTAATGCCGAAAAGAACGGCTATGGCTACAATGCCAAACAATAAGTCGGACATGGGGGTGCCATGGCTGGTGATGATGCTTCTAGCAATTGCAAATATCAACACTTCAATGGTGCTGCCCGGAGTGTTGTTGGCAATCATTTTCACCAACTCTAGGGCAATAACCAGTTCCAGCGAACGGCTTAAAAAGGTTTGCATAAAAAACGGGTCTTCTTCTGTGAAAAATGCTTGAAAAATTTTTAAAATGTCAAAAACAATGTTCACTGAAAATACGGCAATGGCAATAATAATCAAAATGGATATGTAAACCTCTAGCCCGCCGCTCAAGTTAATTATTTTTCTTCTCATTTTACCCACATTCATTTTTAGCATAGTATACGCTCCTTTAACCATTTGTTTACGTAGTATTTCTTGGGTTTAAGCCTGTGCCGATAAGGGTGAATACCCCGTCCATGGTGTATGCATATGGCGTTATATCAACAGTGTTTGCCACGATGTTCACTAAAAAAGTACCTTCGGGTAAATTGGCAAAACCTTTCCCCCGAATCACGTCCCCGTAGCTGCCGCCTACAATTTCACCGACAAAAGCTTGTAATACATCCATGTCTTCAAAAGGAGCCACTTCCATGCTTAACGTTTCATAAGCCGTGTGGATGTTTTTTTTGGCCGTGTAAGCTTTACCCACGCACGAGCCCAAGCGCCGACGGCCGGACAGGGTCAATTCGGCGGGCTGGTAAGGGGTCACGTCTAAAATATCATCCAAGACCTGGGTTGAAAATGCATCCCAAGGCATATTCACAATGCCAATTTGGGGGTTGATGTTTTTAATGTCGCACAAGGTTTCTTCAACAGCTGCCCCAGGCATTTGAACTTTGCTTAAAATAACAAGCCCGGCATTGCGGATTTGGTTTTCCATAAAATATGAAGCCCCCCTGTAAAGCTTGGGAAACGTCACAGCATCTACAATGCAAATGCAATGGTCCACCTTGCAACGGTCTTTAAACGCATCGCCTTTTAAAAAAGCAAAAAAATCTGAAAACACAAAAACACCCGACGGCTCAAAAACGATTCTGTCAGGCTTCACTTTTTCAATAATGTCTTTCAAAACCTCAACAAATTCTGTACGGAGCGAACAACAAATGCAGCCGTTTGTTAGTTCGTAAACGGCGCATTGTTCATTTTCCATTAACAAACCGTCTATCCCTTGCTGTCCAAATTCATTCACCACATAAACGGTGCGTTGTCCTTTGTCCATATAATGCTTCAACATGGTTTGAATAAAGGTGGTTTTACCGGCCCCTAAAAACCCGGAAACAATGTCTATGTTTACCATAACTACCTCCTTAAAGCACACCCCAAAATATACACACCATTTTGTAGTATTTTATTACATTATAATATATAACCCTAAAAATTTCAATATGCATATTCCCCCTTCATTGACAAAACAAAAAACCATGGTATGCTTTAAGCAAGGAGGGATTTTCGTGAAAATTAAAAATTTTGGCGTTGAAATGTATATGAACGCCTATGAAGATGGGTGTACCTATAACTTGGCAGAAACTTGCGTCTGTCCGTTAACCGTGGAAGAACTGCTGGAACTGGCTGGGGAAAAGGAAACAGCGCTGGGTGAACTGCTCAAAACACGCTTAACCTATGGTTATATTGAAGGCAGACCGGCTTTGCGGCAGGCCATTGCTTCTTTATACCAAAACATGTGTGAAAAAAACATCACCACCACCCACGGAGGTATCGGTGCCAATGCCTTGGTGCTGCAAACGCTGGTTGAACCCGGTGACGTGGTTGTTTCTGTTATTCCCACCTACCAGCAGCTCTATTCTATCCCGGAAAGTTATGGTGCCACCGTCAAACTGCTACCGTTAAACATGGAAAACCGTTTTTTGCCGGATGAACAATTGCTTGAAAGCTACATGAGCAAAGACGTCAAATTGGTGTGCCTGAACAACCCCAACAACCCATCAGGGGCTGTAATGGATGAAGCCAAACTTCGGCGCATTGTAGACATTGTAAAACCTTACGGCGCTTACATTTTATGTGACGAGGCGTATAGAGGGTTGACCCATGAAGGCAACCACTTAACCCCGTCTATTGTAGATGTTTATGAAAAAGGTATAGCCACAGCCACCATGTCTAAAACTTTTTCACTGGCTGGGCTTCGGTTGGGCTGGATTGCCGCACAGGAACACATGATTGAACGCATCAGCAAGCAACGGGACTATTCCACCATCAGCTGCGGCATCATTGATGAATTTTTCGCCGCCATCGCTTTAAAAAACAAAGCCAAAATTTTTGAAAGAAACCTTCAAATTGTGCGCAGGAACAAAGCCATTTTAGACGATTGGGTCAACCATGAGCCTGCTTTTTCCTATATTCCGCCACAGGGTGGCACCACAGCTTTTCTGAAGATGCATGTGGATATGCCTTCGGAAGCCTTTTGTTTAAAGCTTTTGCAGGAAACAGGGGTATTGCTTTTGCCCGGCAGTGCCATGGACATGGAAGGCTTTGTGCGCATTGGATATGCCTTTGAAACAGAAGTGTTAAGCACAGGTTTGGAGAAAGTGTCCCAATTTGCAGCAAAGCTTTTATAACACTATGTACAAATATAATTATTAGTGAAAATAACACTTGAATATTTTCAGTCTTTCATATAGTATGATTTACAGCTTTACCTTTAAAAAGTGCAAATACAACAATTTTTGTCAGGGGTGATGTAAATTGTGAGTGCGTTACGGGAACGCAACAAAAAGCTGTGCGCTTTACTTCGGAAGGCGGGGTTCCACAAAGCCGTTATAGGCGACCCAATGGCCATTTTGTACTTAACTGGCCATCATGTAATTCCTTACGAGCGGTTCTATGGCTTGGTTGTAGATGCAGAGGAAGAAACGCTGGTCATGGTTAACCCCAGTGTGGACACCGGCTGTATGTGCGGCGATGTGCCGGAAAGAACTTATCTGGACGACGACGGCCCTTTTGCCCAGCTAAAGGAAGCCGTGGGCAACTGCCATAAGCTGGCCGTTGAAACACGGTACTTTACCATGGCCACCGGGCAAATGTTTGATCTTCTGGGCTGCCCCTATGCAGACATTGGCCATTGTGTGGCCCAATTGCGCATGTATAAGGACGAAGCCGAAGTAGCCTACATAGCATTTGCAGCACAAATTGTAGATGAAGCACTGGCGTATGTATCCGACAAAATTGTAGTGGGTATGACAGAAAAAGAGCTGAATATGATGCTTTTTTCTTTTATGTCTAAATACCCAGGCTTTATTAGCAACGAATTTATTATTTTAGTGCTGGCCGGGCCAAATTCGGCCAATCCCCATGGGTCTTCGGGAGACTACGCCTTCAAGCGGGGAGATATCATCCTATTAGATTTCTGCGCTTATTACAACTACTACTGGTCGGACATTACCCGCTGCCTGTTTGTGGGGGAAGTGGGCAACCCCGTGCTGGAGGACATTTACAACATTGTGCTAAAAGCCAATTTAGCCGCCATTAACGCTGTGAAGCCTGGTGTAGCCGCCAAAGATGTGGACCATGCCGCTAGAAGCGTGATTGAGCAGGCAGGCTATGGCAAACATTTTATCCACCGCACAGGCCACGGGCTGGGGTTAAGCGTCCATGAAGAGCCTTATATCACGGGTAATAACGGTTTAATTTTGGAAGAAGGCATGACCTTTACCATTGAGCCGGGCATTTATCTGGAAGGCATTGGCGGCGTGCGCATCGAAGATGATATTTTAGTCACCAATGATGGCTGCCGCATCTTAACCAAAACCACCAAAGATTTAGCACGGCATATTCTTACACTCTAATTAAAGGAGATTTCGCATATGACTGAAACGCATAACAATCAAGTAAGCATTTGGAAAAATCTTGGACCTTTAGTGGTATTGTTTATCGGTGGAGCATTTGTGTACACCTTGCCTTATTTCCGCTACTATTACTATGATGCATTTGTGCTGCACTTTAATTTAAACAACACCCAAATGGGTATGTTGGGCAGTGCTTACGGCTTTTTAGCGATGATTTCCTATTTCTTTGGCGGGTTTTTGGCGGACCGGGTGTCTGCTAGAAAGCTGTTGGCCTTTTCCATGGTCATTACCGGCTTATCCGGTTTTGTGCTGCTGTTGTTCCCAAGCTTCCCCATTGTGCTTGGCATTCATGGGCTTTGGGGCATTACCACAATCTTGACCTTCTGGCCTGCTTTAATTAAGGCCATCCGTATGCTGGCTGCTGCCAACGAACAAGGCAAGGCCTTTGGTTTCTTTGAAAGCGGCCGTGGTATTACCAATGCGGTGCAAATGTCTGTAGTGCTGGCCATTTTTGGTGTGGTTGCTGCCAAATCTGGGGATAAAATGGGTTTAACCACAGTTATTGCCATTTATTCCGTAGCCACCACCATCCTGGGTGTTGCCTTGTACTTCGTTTTAAAAGACAATGAAAAAGAAATTACAGCCAAGTTCGACATTAACATTGCCATTCAAGTTATCAAAAAGCCCCACACCTGGCTGATTACCTTAATTATGTTCTGTTCTTATGCCACCAATATGTCCTTTTACTACATCACCCCCTACGCCACCTCCACCTTTGCAACCACTGCGGTGCTGGCTTCTGCATTAACCATTCTGGCCCAATACTGCCGCCCCATTGCTTCTGCGGGTGCAGGGCTTTTAGGGGACAAGCTGGGTTCTTCCAAAGTGATTTTCGGCGGGTTTATTTTAATGATTATCGGTTGGGTTGGCGTAATGATGACCCCCACAGACATGAGCTTTATTCCTGCACTGATTGTGGCTTGCATCGCCATTTATATGTCCATGTACATTTTACAAGGGCTGCACTACACCCTTTTGGAAGAAGGAAACTTTGACGTGGCCATTTCCGGTACAGCCGTAGGCATTATTGCCACACTGGGCTATTTACCGGAAGCCATTTGCCCCATCGTAGCTGGGCGGTTCTTGGATATATTCCCAGGTATTCAAGGGTACCAATACTACTTCTCCATTCTGGTGGGCCTTGCTGTTATCGGCTTAATCTGCACCGTCATCTGGTTACGGATTACTGTGGAAAAACGGAAAGAAATTGCTGCTATTAACAAAAGCAAGAAGGCAACCCAGGCGTAAGCCATAACAAAAAAGGAGGACTGCACATGCTGGTGCTTAAAAACTGTAAGTTTGTAACAGAGCTGGTGGAAGGCTACACCCAAGACACCGGGGACATTTGCATTCAAGATGACCGTATTGTAGACATTAAGCCTGCAAACAGCGTTTGGGAAGATGCCCAGGTGGTGGACATGGCGGGCAAAACCGTATTGCCCGGCTTGTTTGACCTGCACATTCACTTAACCATTTCCGGCGGAGACACCCTGATTGATAACGCTAAAACACCACTGGCCCAAGCTTACGATGCGGCCATGTATGCCCACGACACTTTAATGGCCGGCTTTACCACCATTCGTGACGTTGGCTCCAGCTACAATGTGGCTGTTGAACTGCGCAATGCCATCGACAGTGGCCGTCTGGTAGGGCCTAACATTTCCGCCTGTGGCAAAATCATCACCCCTTCTGAAAGCGGCAACGACTTTTTCAAAGGCATGTACTACGAAGCAGACACCACCGACGACATGTGGCGGGCTGTGCGTACCGAAATGAAAAACGGTGCGGATTTCATTAAAATTATGGGTACCGGCGCTGTGATGAACCCCGGCGGCAACCCCGGTGAATCCATCATGACCTTTGAGGAACTTAAGGCCGTGGTGGAAGCTGCAAAATTCAAAAACACTTATGTGGCCACTCACTGCCATGGCACCGATGCCATTAAAAACTCCATCCGTGCTGGGGTGCGTACCATTGAACATGCCTCCATTTTGGATGACGAATGCATCGAAATGCTGAAAGACAGCGAAAGCTACCTCATTCCCACGTTAAGCATTTTAATGGGGCTGGTGAAAAGCGTGCCGGATTCCTCCACCTTCATGATGGCCAAAGCACAATTTGTGCTGGATAGCTTAAAAGTTGGCATGAAAAAAGCTTATGATGCGGGGCTTTGCCTGGGCTTTGGCACTGACCAGGGGGGCACACCTCTCATTCACGGTGAAAATGCCGATGAGTTCATGTTCCGGCGGGACTTCTGGGGTATGTCGGAAATTGACATGCTGAAACAGGCCACCATCAATAGTGCTTTCATCATTGGCCGGGACAAAGATTACGGCACTTTAAAGGCTGGCAAAGTGGCAGACATCATTGCCGTAGATGGCAACCCCTTAGAAGACATTTCCGTAATGAAGCATAAGCTGACCACGGTTGTAAAGTCCGGCAAAGTGGTTAAAAATATTTAGTAAAGTCTTTTGCTGGTGCAGGCGATGCTTGCATCAGCTTTTTTAATAGGTGTGACACCATCTTTTCTACTTTCCACTTGAATAAATGGAAAAAAGGTGTTAGCATGGCGGTAAGAACTTATAAGCAGAGGTGGTCACTTTGAAAATATCAACAAAAAAGGGAGACGACGGCACCAGCACTTTGTCTGAAGCCGGGCGCATTCCCAAAAACGATATGCGTTTTAATTGCCTGGGGGATGTGGACGAGCTGAACGCCCAATTGGGGCTAGCGAAAGTGATGCTAGGGCAAGATTTGCATGAAGAAAAAGCTTTTATTGAAGGCATTCAACATAAGCTTATCACCATTGGCGGGCACATTTACAACATGGAAAAGCCGGACTATTTCTTAACCCCCGAAGACACCCAGGCCCTGGAAGCAAAAATTAGCGCCATGGAAGGCCAGTATACCTTTAAAGGTTTTGTTTTGCCTGGGGGCACAGCACTTTCCGCCCAGCTGGACGTATGCCGCACCATTGCCCGGCGGTGCGAGCGGGACTTGGTGGCCGTAAGCCAGCAGTACCCGGTGGATGTGCATACACGCACCTACATGAACCGGCTGTCAGACTTTTTATACATGTACGCCAGAATCAAAGCAGAATGATTTAAAGGAGGCACTCTATGCGGCTTCGGGATCACTTGGGCTCCAGACAATGGGTTTCTTTTTTTCTGCTCATTTTATGCAGCATTGTTGCCTATGTTACCATCAACAACTTTCAATTGCTTCTGGTTTGGTTTAATGGTTTTTTTAAAAGGATTTCCCCGTTTTTGGCCGGGTTTATCATTGCCTACCTGCTGGACATTCCTTGCTCTAAAATCGAACAGCAGCTGAAGGACACCCAAATTCCTTTTATTACAAAGCGAGCAAGAGGCATTAGCGTGCTTATCGGGTACATGCTTTTTATTTTAACCATTGTGGTATTAATGAGCATTATCCTGCCCCAAATTGCTTCTAGCTTATCGGAATTTATTGCAAGCTTTCCCGTTTACATTCAAAATACGCAAAAGTATTTGCAGGATTTGCTTGAAAATGATGCTTTAATCAGCCAGATAGACTTTTATGCCATTGCCGATTTCATTTCCTTGAACAGTATTTTAGAATCCTTTAATGCACAGACGGTTTGGCAGTATATTATGAGCCTTTTAAACATTTCAACCTATTTGTTTAATGGTATTGTGGCCATTATCTCTTCCATTTACTTGCTTTTGGAAGCGAAACAAATAAACCAGTTTTTTTTAAAACTGCTTAAAGCCTTTGTACTGGAACACCACGCCCACATCATCATCAAATATGTGCGCAAAACCAACATTTATTTTAAAAAGTATTTCTACTGCCTGTTGCTGGATGGGGTGCTTGTGGGCAGCTTGTCCGTGCTGGGGCTTATGTTGATGAAAGCCCCCTACCCCGTAGTGCTTGGGGTGGTCGCGGGGGTCACCAACATGATTCCTTATTTCGGCGCTATTGTAGGCTCTATCATTGTAACGGTGGTCATCCTGTTTACGTCCGGGTTGGCCAAAGCTTTATGGGTGCTGCTCTTCCTTTTTGTGCTGCAACAAATTGACGGCAACGTGGTTAAGCCTAAGATGTTTGGGGATTCGTTCAACATTAGCCCCTTTGTGGTTATTTTAAGCATCACCATTGGCGGTAGCTATTACGGCGTTATGGGCATGATTATTGCCATTCCTGTTGTGGCTGTGCTGAACGGCATTTTGCAAGACATTTTAGACTACCGCATTGCAAAGAAAAAAGCCGGGGACGATGCCCCGGTATTTGAAACCGTTTTTGGCACTACAGAAGATCATTTGTAAGCACCAACTGCACTGCCCTTGCTGCATTTAACCGCCCGCCGCACCGCACTTTGCCCTGTAAGCCCGGCACAGCATCTGCGCCAGATAGCAGGGCTTTTTTTATTTCCCTGGCAGTCAAACCGGGGTTCACGCTTAGCAAAAGGGCCGCAACACCGGCCACATAGGCCGCCGCCATGGAGGTGCCCCCCATGGTTTTGTAACCCGGTGAGTGGCCAAATGCCGGCACTGTGGTGTACACATGTTCCCCGTAAGCCCCTAGATGCACAGTTTGAAAGCCGTAGCCAGATGAGGGTATTAATTTGTCCCGGCTATCGGTGGCAGCAACACATAGCAAATGATCCAGCCCATATTCCGGGGGATACAGCTGGGTTTTATCCAAATTCATTCCTTGGTTGCCTGCGGTACAAACAAACAGCCCGTTGTAGCGGTGTAGTGCCTCTAAAAAAGGCAAATCATAGTTTGGGTGGCTGTTGCAGTATAGCAGCAGCGGTATGGCGCGTTGGGTGGCGGCATCTACCGCTTCTGCAACCGCATTCATTTGAAACTGCCCTTCGCTGTTGGTCACACACAGGGGCACCAGGCGCACCCGCTGGCACACACCGGCCACCGGCCCCTCTCCTGTTGCCCCAACAACACCGGCCACGGCAGTGCCGTGGCCGGAATAATCTTTACCGTCCGTCTCTTTATGGTGGACAAAATCCCAGCCTTTGGTCAGGTTGAGATTAAGGTTGCGGTGGTATGCAATGCCAGAGTCTATAATGCCCACTTCCACTTGCTGGGAACCGATGGTGGTGTGCCACGCCTCCATTACTCCCATGAACGACAAAGCGTGGCCGTAAAATTTTGAACCCATACTTAGCACTTCACCGGCGGTGGATACAGAGATTCCAAGGCATACCAAGTGACCTTGCCCACAATGCCATCAGGCGTTAGGTAGTTCACATCCTGAAAGGCTTTCACCGCTACCAGTGTGGCATTGTCAAATTTACCGTTAATGGGGCCGTTATAAAACATGAGTAGGGACAGTTCCCTTTGAAGCTCTTCTACGAAAGGCCCGGTATCACCATAACGCAAGGTAGGCTTTGCGGCAATCCCGCCACCGCCTCCACCATCAGGCGTGGGTGGCTTAGGGGCAGCCGAGTAAATGGCCTGCCATGTTTCCGGGCCTACAATACCGTCTGCGAGTAAACCATTATTACGCTGGAATATACGCACAGCATCGGTGGTTTCCGGCCCAAAGCTTCCGGTTACGGTTCCCGGGAAATATCCAGCGGCTTTAAGCTTATCTTGCAAAATGGTCACATATTCCCCAGTGTCCCCTTCTCTAAGTTCTGGAAAACCTGCCGGTGGGGGTAATTCTGCTTTATCTAAAGCTTCCCATGTTTTAGGGCCAACCACACCGTCGTTGGGCAAGCCGTAGTCTGTTTGAAATGCCTTAACCGCAACTGTTGTGGCAGGGCCAAATTTGCCGTCTACTGTACCTGGGTAATACCCCAAATTTTTCAGTTGCTGTTGCAACTGGGATACATAGGCCCCGGTATCGCCTTCCCGCAAAACGGGGCGTGGGCTTGGCCCTGGTCCTGGCCCTGGGGTAACGCCGCCTCTATCCAGCGCCGTCCAGGTTTGAGGCCCCACCACACCGTCTGCCACAAGCCCTGCATCCTTTTGAAACTTGCGCACGGCGGCATCGGTCACCGTCCCAAAGATACCGTCCGGCGGCCCTGGTAAATAACCCAATTGAATTAAACGTTCTTGTAATTTTACCACATAAATTCCCTGGGCACCTAACCGTAGAATTGGGCGTTCTTCTGGCGTGGGTGTAGAAGACGCTTTCTCCAGTGCGGCCCATGTTCTGGGGCCAACAACGCCGTCCTGGGTAAGCCCTGCAGCCTTTTGAAACGCCTTAACGGCAGCTGTGGTCGCTGGCCCAAATACACCGTCTACCACACCAGCATAATAACCCACTTCTTTTAGCAATTGTTGAAGCTGGGTTACATAAGCGCCCTTGTCCCCTTCTCGCAAAGTAGGCCGTTGGGTACTGGGGGGAGCGGGCGGAGTGGGCGCACTGGCTTTTTCCAGTGCATCCCATGTTCTTGGCCCAACGATACCGTCTGGCGTTAAGCCGTATGCACTCTGAAACGCTCTAACAGCCGCTGCTGTGGCCGGGCCAAACTTGCCGTCTACCCCACCTGTACTATAGCCAAGAGCATTTAATGTGCTTTGCAGCTGTGCCACATATGCACCTGTATCGCCCTGGCGCAGCGTTGGGGGGTCACCGGCTGCCAAGGGGGCTGCTTCCAAAGGCGCATTATCTACAGGCTCCATATCAACGGGTGTTTCGTTCATTTCTTCGTGTACTACCTCTTCACCACAAACCCTTTCAATGGCCGCCCATGTTTGGGCATCTACAATACCATTGGCTGGTAGCCCTACATCCGCCTGAAACTTGCGTACTGCAGCTGCCGTAGCAGGGCCAAAGCGGCCGTCTACCTCTGCCGTATAAAGCCCCATTGCTTTAAGCAGATTCTGAAGATGACGCACTTCCACGCCCACCGCACCTTTACTCAACGTGGGCCTCTTGATGGCATTCACAAGCACGTTCGGTAAATCTAGTGTATTATTGATGGCTTTCCATGTTGCCGGCCCAACAATACCGTCGGGCTCTAATCCAAACTGCTTTTGAAAACGAATTACCGCATCATGCACCAACTCATCATAAATACCATTAATCACACCTCTGTAAAAGCCCAACAATGCCATCTTAATTTTCAGTTCCCGCACATGGCTGCCCTTTGACTCCGGTCCTAGTGTGGGGTGAATGAGTTCGTCACGATGTTCATGTAATTCTGTATACAATTTTTCCCACACAGCACGGCATACAGTTCCATCTGGCGTAAGTCCGTTCTCCTTTTGAAAGGCTTCCAAGCTTGCTTTGGTCTCTGGGCCGAAAATGCCGTCCAGTTCCCCTGTGTAGAACCCCAGTCCATAAAGCGCCCATTGCAATTCCTTTACATATTCACCTTCACTGCCTTCTTGCAGGTTGGGTAACCCCATAAAGTTTGAGGTATCCCCCTGTTGGGGCATATTTCCATCTGCACCCTCAACGCTTGTGTTTTGTACATCTAAGTCTAAAGCGGCATCTGGTGCTTGAACATTTGAATCTACTGTTTGAATCGGTTCATCATGCGCTTTAGCATCCACTGTTTCCGGCACTTGTTCGGGCGCAACCCTGGCATATGCCCGTTCTAAAGCCGCCCAGGTTCTGTTATCCACCACACCGTCAATCATCAAACTGTAATCGTTTTGAAAGGCTTCCACAGCGCTACAGGTTCTCATGTCAAAGTCATCTGTTGTGTCGCCAACGCCATAACTTAACGCTTTTAAAAGGCGTTTAAGTTCCCCCACCTGACTGTTTTTGGCACCTATTCTAAGCATTGACCTTTCCATACACAGTCTCCCATCTGACACAAATTCTTTACAGTATATTGTTTTGCGTTAATAAATGTGATTTTGGACAAATTTAATTTCAAAAAAAATTTTTAGGACTTTTTTATAAGGGTGCCATTTTTAGCCCCCTGCGCATACACTGTTAAAAAAGTTGATTAAAGAGGTGTCTTCATGGGAAGCGGTCAATTAAATATTAATGTCTTTGCCGATAATGTTGCACAACCTGTAGAAAACGCCGATATTGAAATTATCGGTACAGAACGTTTCCATCTTAGAACCAACCGGGAAGGCCAGGCCGAAACCGTTACGCTCTCTTGCCCGGATAAATCTTTTTCCTTGTCGCCCCAGCACAATGTCCGGCCCTATTCCACATACACCATCACCGTTAGAAAGCCAGACCTGTTGCCCATTACCGTACAAGGCATAGAGATTTTGGACGGATGCAATGCCGTGCAGAATGTATTGATGCCGTCCTACACCCTACAGCACCAGTACCAGGACGACTACATTCCAGAGCACACGTTGTGGGGAGACTATCCACCCAAAATTGTGGTAGACCCGGCAACCCAAGAGGGTATTCCCATTCCGGGGGATGTATTGCCCAACCCCGTGGTGCCTGAAATTATTATTGTGCATGACGGCCTGCCCACCACAGCTACCGCCCCCAACTACTCGGTGCCTTTTGCAGACTATATTAAAAATGTGGCTTCCAGTGAAATTTACGCCACCTGGCCTAAAGAAACGCTTAAAGCAAATGTATACTGCATTTTATCTTTTGCATTAAGCCGTGTGTATTCCGAGTGGTACTTCTCAAAGGGGTATCCTTTTACCATTACCTCCTCTACTCAATTTGATCAGAAATTTATTTACGGCCGTAATATTTTCAAGGAAATATCCGATGTGGTTGACGAAATCTTTAACAAGTTCATTCGCAAAGGCAATTACCAGCAGCCATTCTTTTCCCAATATAACGATGGCATCAAAGTGAACAACGCAGGCTGGCTTTCCCAATGGGGCTCTAAATACCTGGGAGACCAAGGGTACGACGCTTTAAGCATTTTACGCTACTATTACGGCCAGGATGTATCCTTGGGCTCGGCACCGATCATTGAAGGCATTCCATTCTCTTTCCCGGGTTATGTCTTGCAAGTGGGCATTTGCGGTTTGCCAGTGCAACAGGTGCAAACCCAATTGAATGTTATTCGTACCAGCTTCCCCAGCATTCCGCTCATCGACGTGGCCGACGGCAACTTTGGCGCAAAAACAAAAGCCGCTGTAGAATCCTTCCAGAAAATTTTTAACATGCCCGTTTCAGGTGTTGTGGATGCCCCCACCTGGTACCGCATCTCTTACATTTACGTGGCCGTCTCTAAAATGCTGGCCGGCCGGTATGAATTGCAGTAGTGGTTGTTACTGCGGGTTATAGCCGTTTAAGCCAAAAACGGGCTTAAACGTGTGCCCTTCCACTCGCGCAGCAAAGCTGCACTCGTGTGGCGGGGCGCAGAATTCAATTGGAAATAGTCTGGTGCAAGCAAGCTTCCACAAAACTATTTCCAATTGAATTAACTATATGTTATCAAAAAGCCCCTTCAAACCTTATACCGGATTGAAGCGGGCTATATTTTTAGAAAATTTTGTAAAGTTAGTGTCTTTAGCTTCTTGAAGCTTTCATTATAAATGTGGTATAATAACAATGCTTCGTAACGGATATGTAACGCCTGGGATATATGCTAAAGTAAACATTTATTAAACTAATATCAGAGGTGTTTTACAATGAAACTTGCATGGATAAATCAAAAATTGGTCTACGGGAGACCCATTGCTTTTTTATTTATGTTTGCGTTTATAGCAATCATTGGGGTTCTTGCCCAGCCCAAAGCCGTCTTTGCCATGGCTGTGCCGGAAGCAGCAGGGGTAGTGGTGTATGCCCAAAACGATGCCACCATTGACGCATCCAATTTGTCAGATGGCTATGTGATGATTAAATACACCGGCACATCCACTGCCCGGTTGAAAGCCATCATCACCAAAGACGGTGGCGTTGGCTATAATTACGACTTAAACACAAATGGCAATTACGAAGTGTTCCCGCTTACAGAAGGCAACGGCAACTACACGGTGGCAGTTTATCAAAACACCACCGGCACTAAATATGCCACCTTGCTTAGCCAAGCGGTATCTGTTTCTTTAAAAAATGAGTTTTCTCCATACCTTTTTTCTAACCAATATGTTAACTACAGCCGCACCAGCCAGGCTGTTGCAAAAGCCGGGGAACTGGTAAGCGGAAAAACCACAGACATTGAAAAGGTAGAAGCTGTTTACGATTATGTGGTGCTGAACTTAACCTACGATAAAGAGAAGGCAGCTACGGTACAAAGCGGTTACTTACCTTCCGTAGACCAAATTATGGAAATTAAAAAAGGAATTTGTTTTGACTATGCTGCTTTAATGACTGCCATGCTTCGCAGCCAGGGCATCCCCACCAAGCTTGTAATTGGTTATGCCGGCAATGTGTATCACGCCTGGATCAGCACGTATACCAAGGAACAAGGCTGGGTGGAAAATGTCATCTTCTTTAACGGTAAGGAATGGAAAATTATGGATCCCACATTTGCCTCTTCGGCGCAATCATCGGATACGGTGATGCAGTTTATCGGAGATGGCACCAATTACACGGCTAAATATTATTATTAATAATGAAGTGATAGCCGCTTTCCGGAGGGCGCAATGACGCATAAATTGTTTGATG
>CAZCQP010000001.1:121168-180335 GCA_964500895.1 uncultured Eubacteriales bacterium
TAATGAAGTGATAGCCGCTTTCCGGAGGGCGCAATGACGCATAAATTGTTTGATGCCGAAACTTTATCTTCCTTTTGTTTAGAGTTGCATCTTTCTTTTCAGGCCGGTATATCCTTACAGGAAGGGGTTTTGCTCATTGGTGAAGATGAGCAAAACCCGGCCGTTGCCGCCGTGTTCAAAACCCTGTACGAGCATATGGACGATGGTATGGGCATGGCAGATGCATTTGCAGCTGTGGACGCTTTTCCTGAATACATGTTGAACATGCTGCGTATTGCCGAGCAAACAGGCAAGCATGATGTTATTTTTAAATCTTTATCCCAATACTATATCCGGCAGAAAAACATTGCGGACGCCATCAAGCGAGCCGTGTTTTTTCCGTCGGTTTTGTTTGTTGTCATGCTGGTGATTATTGGTGTTTTGCTTGTAAAGGTTTTGCCTATCTTTAACGAAATTTTTGCGCAGATGGGCAGTGCCATGCCTCCTTTGGCTTTGGTCTTTTTAGACATTGGGCTGGCCATTGGTGCAAACGGTGGCGTGTTGCTTGGGCTGCTGGCTGTTCTTTTAGGGGCTGCCTGCCTGGTATATTTTGTACCCAGTTTGCGCAGCAAGTGGGTTCAATTTAAAAACAAGTTTGCAGGAAAAACCCGGCTGGGTTTGCTTATTGGTCGTGCTCGGTTCACCTCTGCCATGGCGTTGTCTATGGCCAGCGGGGTAGATATGGATACCGCATTGGCCATGTCTGAAGCATTGTGCCAAGGCACCGTGATGGCTTTGCGTGTGAAAGATTGCCGTGAAAAGTTGGAGCAAGGGGAAAGTTTCATTAACAGCATCACCGCTTCTAACCTTTTAGAGCCTTTATACAGCAGAATGCTGTCTGTTGGTGTTAAAACAGGCACCGCAGATGCAGTGATTGAAGAAATTGCCAACCGTTGTGAAGATGCCGCCAACACCGGCATTGAACAAACCATTAGCAAAATTGAGCCAATTTTTGTGGTGGTTATGTCGTTATTAATTGGCATGGTGCTCTTATCTGTCATGTTGCCCATGATGAGCATTATGACGTCGCTTTAAAGGACAGATTGCCATGGAACTATTTAAAGCAATTAAAAACAATGTGGTGGGAATACTGTTTTTTGTCTTGGTATTTGCACTGTTTATCACCGGCCTTGGGCAAGCCTCTGCTGCCCGGCAAGAGGAAGCTTTAAAAAATTTACGCCACAGCATCAACCGGGCTGTGGTGAGTTGTTATGCCATTGAAGGGATGTATCCGGATTCACTGGCTTACTTAGAAGAAAATTATAGCCTGGTGGTTGACTGGGACAAATATGTGGTACACTACCAAATTTTTTCCTCTAACATTATGCCGGTGATTGATGTGCTGCCAAAGTCTACCGCACCATTCGGCTTTTTAACGGGAGGTGAGCCTCGTTGACAAAGGATACCCAGCTGGCTCAGGTTTTTACAGGCTTGCTTTTGTTTTTGCTCTTTGCCCTGTCTTTGCTTTTTGTATTGCTTTTTGGGGCAAAAGCCTATAAGAACACTTCCGATACCTTGGATAGCCAATACCGGGAACGCACCTGCTTGAACTACTTAGCCGCAAAGATTCGCCACAACCAATTGGATGGCAACATTTCCCTTGCCAACTTTGAAGGGCTAACGGCTTTATCCATTGAGGAAACCATTGACGGTAAGTCCTATACCACCTTCATTTACCATTATGAAGGCACTTTGCGGGAACTTTATATGCCCACCGGTAGCCAACTCAAGCCATCAGACGGTTTATCGGTTTTGGATGTGGATGGTTTGGAACTTTCCGCCATAGACCAGAAGCTGCTCAAAATGGTCTGCACAGCAGGCGGCCGTGAAGCCGAATTGCTTGTGTATTTACATTAAAGGGGTTTTCGATCGTGGGGAGCGTATCTAAAAACGCACTTTTTTTGTTGGAACTGATGCTTATGCTACTTATATTTTCCTTGTCTGCGGCCGCTTGTGTACGCATCTTTTCCCATGCCCGCAGCCTGACGGACCAAAGCAGCGCTTTAAGCCATGGGGTGATTAAAACCCAGTCTGCCATTGCCGCCTATCAATATGCCCAAGGGGATGTGGAAAAAGCGGCATCTGTTTTTGCGGAAGATAAGGCGGAAGTGACGGCAGAAGGGTTCACTGTATATTACGATGCTACCTGGGCTGCTTGTTCTGAAACAGAGGGCGTGTATCAATTAACCTTGGTTCAGGAAGGGGATACGGCCTCCATTCGTGTTTCAGTGGTGGATGCCAACCTTTTGTACGAAGCCCAAGCCATGGCCTTGACGGGAGGTGCCCCCATTGAGTAGACAAAAACGTGCAGGAGCAAGCGCAGGCATTAGCTTTGGCACTGTTTCCATCATTGTTATTTTTTCGGTTTTGTGTTTGTCTATTTTTGCGGTGCTTTCTTTAAGCCTTGCTTTGTCTGAAAAGAAACTGGCCCATAAAACCGCAGACGCCTACACGGCTTTTTGGCAAGCAGAATATGCGGCCACAAACCAAATAAACGCAATCCATGCCCTTTATGCCAAAACTGGTAACCTTGCGCAGTTTTTAGAAGAAGCCAAGGAACTGGGGGCAGAAGTAACGATTGATGGGCAAACCACCACCATCGCCACAGTCACCCCGGTGGATGCAAACCGTCAGCTAGAAATTCAGTTGACGCTGAACACCCAAGAGCAGAACAAAAAACTTGCCGTCACCCGGTGGCAAGTGGTCAACACCGGCCCATGGACGCCGGATGAATCAATTCAAATATGGAATGGCGAGTGACCAATATGCAATTGTTGAATTTATTAGAAACAGCCATCAAAACCTACGGCGCCTCAGATATTTTTATCATTGCGGGCCAACCTTTCAGCGTTAAAGCAGACGGAAAAATTCAGGTATGGGAAAAAGACATGTTAACGCCTGAAATGTCTGAAGCTTTGGTGCTAGAGCTTTATAACATGGCCAGACGTTCCATGAAGAAGCTGGAAGAAAATGGTGACGACGACCTGTCTATTTCCGTTAGTGGCCTGGCTCGGTTGCGGGTTAGTGCTTATAGGCAGAGAAACTCCTATGCCGCTGTTATTCGTGTAATCCCTTTTGGCATTCCAGATTATAGTAAAATGGGCATACCTGAAGGGGTAATGGCGCTTTCTGAAATTAAAAAAGGGCTTATTTTGGTTACTGGCGCTGCGGGAAGCGGAAAGTCCACCACATTGGCCTGCATCATCGACCGCATTAACAAAACACGCAGTGACCACATCATTACTTTGGAAGACCCTATAGAATATTTATACCGCAACGACAAAAGCATCGTCAGCCAACGGGAAGTGGCGCTGGACACGGCCAGCTACTTAACGGCCCTGCGTGCTTGCCTGCGCCAAGCCCCAGATGTGATTTTGCTTGGGGAAATGCGTGACCATGAAACCATTAAAGTGGCACTAACCGCAGCAGAAACCGGACACTTGGTGCTTTCCACCTTGCACACTTTAGGGGCTGCCAACACCATTGACCGCATCATTGATATTTTCCCACCCCAACAGCAAGGCCAGGTGCGCATTCAGTTGGCGGCGTTGTTAAAAACTGTGGTGTCCCAGCAGCTGTTGCACACGGTTGACGGCGAGATTATGCCGGCTTTTGAAGTGATGCACGTAAACCATGCCATTAAAAATTTAATTCGGGATGCAAAGACCCATCAGATTGATGCCATCATCGGCACCTCTTCTGGGGATGGCATGATAAGCATGGACAACAGCCTGTATAACCTTTACAAAAATGGAAAAATCACCGCAGATACCGCCCTTTATTCCGCTATATCCTACGAAATGATGAGCAAAAAAATTGGCATGTCGAGGTGATAGAATGCGGAAGAACCTTTATAAACTATGTTTTTTTAGCAGCATTGTGGTATTTGTTGTTGCTACTGGTTTATTCATCAATGGTTATTTGCAGAAACAGGAAGGGGAAAACTTGTATGTCAGCGCCCAAACAGCGTTTGTGGCCTTTGATGCTCCCCCCTCCCCTGCTCCTGCTGAAGCGGCTGACACTGGCACTGTACCCGCAGAATCTTTAACGGTAGATTTTGAAAAGCTGCAAGCCATAAACGGCGACATCATTGGCTGGCTGTATATTCCAGACACCCCCATCAGCTACCCCATACTGCAAGGGACGGATAACGAAACCTATTTAAACACCACCTATGACAAGCAAAAGCATTATTTTGGCAGCATTTTTTTAGATGCCCACAATAGCCCAGACTTCACCGACACAAACACCATGGTTTATGGCCATAACATCCGGGGGGATGCCATGTTTGGGTCTTTAAAAAAATATGGGGATGCACAGTATTTGGATAACCATAAGCAAATTGTTATTGCAACCCCAGCCGGAACTTTAACGTATACCATATTTGCTGCATACCCCACCACCACAGATAACCCCATTTACACCACAGCTGCTGGTGATTTGGATACACAAACGTATTTGGAAAGCCTAGTGAAACAATACGGCATTGCCCAGGAGGATACCCACATCATCACATTGTCCACCTGTGAAGGGTACAACGTTTCCAACCGCCGGTTTGTGGTGCACGGCATTTTAGCGCCCCAATGACAGGGAAATTTTCCCTGTTTTTTTTGTGCAACACGCTTAATTTCTAAAGGGTTTTAAGTGAAATTTTAAGCAAAATAAAATATTACATAAATTACTATAAATTTCACTTGATTTTTATGCCTGTTCCTAGTAAAGTGTTACCACGCAACAAAATAGCAATTGAGAAAATACGCAATGAACTGGAGGTAGGCGGATGGCGGACATCCAAATGTATTCCCCACAAGAGATTATGGGCAATTATGCCGACTTGGGGGCAAAAAAAGCGGGGAAGCCCACAGACAAACTGCTGCTTTTAAGTATTTTAGCAGGGCTTATCATTGGTGCAGGGGCTATGTCCAGCAATACAGTCACCCATGATATTGCCAACCCATCAGTGGCACGGTTAATTTCCGGCCTTATTTTCCCCTTTGGGTTGGGCATGGTTATGCTTTCCGGGGCAGAGCTTTTTACCGGCAACACCATGATCATCACCTCCGTGATGGAGGGCAAAGCAAAGCTTGCCGGAATGTTCAGAAACTGGGTTTTGGTGTATTTTGGTAACTTTATCGGGGCTGGGCTTCTGGCGGCCGGTTGCGCCTTTTATGGGCAACTGAACCACGGCAGCGGTCACCTGGCTGTGTACACCATGAAGGTGGCGGCCACAAAATGCTCCATTACCTTTGGGTATGGCATTGTGCAAGGCATTCTTTGTAACCTATTGGTTTGCTTGGCTGTTTTAATCAGCTTGGCCGGCAAAGATGCTGTAGGACGGGTTGTGGGTGCGTATATCCCCATCGTCTTTTTCGTCATTGGCGGCTTTGAACACTGCGTGGCCAACATGTACTACATAACCGCAGGGCTTCTGGCCAAAACCGTTCCTGCATACGCAGAACTGGCTCTGGAAGCCGGTATTCACACCGAATCCCTTACTTGGGGCAACTTTTTGCTGAACAACATGGTGCCGGTTACCATTGGCAACATCATTGGCGGGCTTGCCATGGGCTTACTCATGTGGTATTGCCATTTAAAAGGCCACAGCCATCCTGTGGCAGCAAAAAAAGAACAAAACGTAACAACAAACATCTAAACTTACAAATGTCAGAGTAGAAATGGTGCGTTAAGTGACGGCGGATGGGAGGTTGCCGCCGGACGAAAAGCCTGTTTGCCTTTTATGGCGAATTTTAGGCTTGCGTTGCCATTTTGCATCCGCTGCCACTAGAGACAAGCTCTTCGTGTGGCGAAGCATGTACTTATTTTTGTCTATCATGAAGGAGGTTGTCTTATTATGTTTAATACGTCTAGCACTACCAAAAGAATGGTGACACTTGCTTTACTGCTTGCTTTGGAAATATTTCTTTCCCGCTTTCTTTCCATCGCTACGCCTACTTTAAAAATTGGGTTCAGCTTCTTCCCCATTGCCATCGCTGCCATGTTATATGGCCCACTATACGGCGGGCTTGTTGGCGGGCTGGGCGATTTTATTGGCGCAAACTTATTTGCAGTTGGCGCCTACTTCCCTGGCTTTACAGTCACGGGTTTTTTAACCGGGGTGGTGTATGGGGTTTTCCTGCACAAGCAGCCGAAAAACCCTGTCCGGGTTTTATGTGCTGCGCTTGTTGTGTGCCTGCTGCTGAACTTGTGCCTGAACACCCTTTGGCTGCAAATATACCTGGGCAAAGCTTTCTGGGTGTTGCTGCCGCCAAGACTGGTTAATAGCCTTGTCATGGTGCCCATCCAATTTTTATTCATGTATACCGTACCTCAGCGTATGTTGAAACAAGTTTCTTATTGATTGTATTCCTTTTACCATGGGGATTTCTATGCTTCCCATGGTAAAAGGATTTTTTTATACCATGATAAAAAACAAGGGGGAATTTGTGTGGCATTATTTCATTTTGATGTTGAAGCCATCCGCAGTCAATTTCCGGCGTGTAAGCGCACCATGAACGGCTTTCCTGTGGCTTATTTGGACGGCCCAGGGGGGTCCCAGGTGCCCCAGCGGGTAGCCGATGCCATCACCAACTATTTGTTTAACCACAACGCCAATGAAGGCGGGGCCTACGCCACCAGCATGGAAAGCGACCGGCTCTTTGATGAAGCCCAGGCCGCCATGGCAGATTTTTTAGGCTGTAAGCCCGGAGAAGTGGGCTTTGGCATGGCTTCTACCCAGAACAATTTTAACCTGGCTTTTGCCCTTGCTAGGAACCTAAAGCCTGGGGATAAAGTGCTTATTACGGAAATGGACCACCGCTGCAACCGTGCCCCTTGGGAAGCTTTGGCGGATTTCGGCATGGTGGTGGACTGTGTGCGGGTAGACAGGCAAACCCAGCAAATCGACATGGAGGACTACCAGGCCAAACTACCCGGTGCCAAAGTGGTGGCTTTTAACTGGGCCTCTAACGCCATTGGCACCATTAGCGATGCCAAGTTCATGTGCGCCCTTGCCCATGCCCACGATGCCATTACCGTGGTAGATGCAGTGCATTATGCCGCCCACTGCCCCATTGATGTGAAAGCCATTGATGCCGATGTGTTGCTGTGCTCTGCCTATAAATTTTTTGGCCCTCATGTGGGCGTTATTTACATTAAGGAATCGTTGCTGAACACCCTGACCTTTTACAATGCCAAGGTAGAAGACATTATGGAGGGCATTCGTAAATTCCACTTTGGCACCCCTGCTTTTGAAGCCATTTGTGGTGCCGGGGAAGCTGTGGCGTTTATTGCCAGCGTTGGCGAACAATATGCCCACTATTTTGAAGATGAACTTAAAGGGCTTACTGGCAGACGGCGAAATGTGGTGGCCGGAATGTTGGCCTTTGACACTTATGAAATGCCCCTGGCCAAACAGCTGCGGGAAGGACTTCGGGCCATTCCTGGGGTGACGGTGTATGGCCCGGCGGAAGGGCAGCGCCGAACCTCTACGGTATCCTTTACCATAGCCGGCAAAACCCCGCTGGACATTTCCACCATTTTAGGCAAACAGGGCATTTTCACCTGGGACGGCCATTTTTATGCGGTGGAATTGGTGAACGATGTGCTGGGGCTGAAAGATTCCGGTGGTGTGGTGCGTTTGGGCCTTGCCCCTTATAACACCAGGCAGGATGTGGACCGTGTTTTAAAAGCTGTGGAAGCCATTAGCAACAATTAGAACCATAACCCGGAGGAGCTTATGTTAAAGCTGACACCTTACGAACAGGAAATGCTTGATGGCGCTCATGGCAAACTTAAACAGAAAGCCATGGAAAAAGTGGTGCAGTATGCCCAGGTGCTGGGTGCAGAAGAACTGTGCATCGTCACCATGGCCCATGTGTTTTGCGGCAACCACGGCTATTTAGACGCATGTAAAAAAGAAGACATTGCAGAAGTGGTTTCCCAAATGCAATATTGCAGCGACGATGTTTTGCCGCTGGAACCCTTTGATTGCTACTGCCAGTCCGACTGCGGCCCCATGGACCCAGAGCGGTACGCCCACATGCATGTTTCCGAAGCCAGCGGCCAAAGAAACCAGCGCTTCCTAGATTATTACTGTGCCAACGGGGTGAACTTGGTGGGCACCTGCGTGCCTTACATGTGCGGATTCATCCCTTTAAAGGGAGAGCATTATGTTTCCAGTGAATCTCATGCGGTTACCCTGATGAACGCCTTATGGGGAGCTTGTGGCAACTCCGATGGCCTGGAAGCTGGCTTTTGGGCCGCAACCTGTGGGCGGATGCCCAAGTGGGGCAACCATGTGATGGAAAACCGCAAAGGCACCCATGTGTTTCATATTGATGCTCACGTTCAAAGCAGCATGGAATGGGACTTGCTGGGCTACAGCATCGGCCGCAAACTGCCCACCCATGCCGTGCCCGTACTGACAGGCTTGACGAACATGCCCAACATTTTCAACATCAAATATTTTTTTGCCGCCATGGCCACCACCAGCGGCCCTGAAATGTGCCATATCGTTGGGCTTACCCCCGAAGCCCCTACCTTGAAAGCCGCATTGGGGGGCAAACCTCCAGTTGCAGAAATAACCATCACCCAAGCTGATTTACAGGAATCCCACCGCATTTTAAACGGCGGTAACCCCAGCGCCAAACTGGATTACATAAGCCTTGGCTGCCCCCACTACAGCATTGAAGAATTGCGCCAAATTGCCAACTTCCTAAGGGGCAAAAAAATAGCAGCAGGCACCACCCTGCATATTTGGACGGCGGCACCTATGAAAGAAACCGCCGACCGTTGCGGTTATACCAAGGCCATTGAAGATGCCGGGGCGCTGCTTTTAACCAGCAGCTGCCCGCTCACATCAGACATCATGCCCCCTGGCACCCAAACTGTGGCTTTTGATTCCGCCAAGCAAGCCCACTACATCGCCCCCAGCCAAAAGGCCAAGGTTTATTACGGAGACATTGAAAAGTGCCTAACAAGCGCCATCAACGGTTACTGGGAGGTGAGCCCATGGGTCGAATAATTAAAGGACGCTGCGCCATTCCCGGCGTGGCAAAAGGGGTCGCCATGGTCAGCCGGGAAACCATCCAAGGTTGGTCTGGCATAGACGAAAAAACCGGCCTTATTGTGGAAATTGGCCATCCTTTTGAGGGCAAGTCCATTAAAGACACCATCCTCATCATTTCCGGGGGCAAAGGTTCCAACGGCTGGTCTTGCCACTTTCACGCCGCCAAACTGTCGGGGCAAGCCCCGGCGGCCATGGTTTTTCCTAAAATGGATTCCCGCACAGGGGTTGCTGCAGTGGTGACTGGTGTACCCGTGGTGACGGATTTGGAAGAAGATGTGTTTGAACTGGTGCAAACCGGCAATATGGTGCTGGTAAATGGGAACGAAGGATACATAGAAATATTCAAAGCCTAAAAATGCGGGTGTGGAGGGTTATATGAGCGACATTGTACGAAATTACGGCTACATCGGCACACAAGAACAAGGGGATAAACGGTTTTATGTAACCAAAAACCAATGGGTGGCTGGGTATACGGTGGGCATTATACTGCTGGACGTCCACTACCCCCTGCTGCCGGGCAATGTGGTGAACGCCAATACCTATTCCTATCCGGTTCGGCACATGTGGGTGGAAGGGGCCAATCAGGCCAGAATGCACAGCGGAGACGATACCCTGCTGCCGGAACTGATTAAAACCGCCAAACAGCTGGAACTTGAAGGCTGCCGGGCGGTTTGCGGGGCTTGCGGGTATTTTGGCCACTTTCAGAAGCGGGTGGCAGATGCGGTGGACATTCCTGTGTATTTGTCCAGCATCATTCAAGTGCCCTGGATTGCTGCTGGGCTAAAGAGCAGCGAAAAAATTGGCATTCTATGTGCAGACGGGCACAACTTAACTGCGTCTTTGTTTGCGGCTTGCCATGTTTCCGAAGCAGACGCTGACCGGTGCGTGGTGAAATCCGCCGGGCATTTGCCAGAGTTTTCAGCTTTTATGGAGCGCAGAGGGCATTTTGACAACGCTAAGATTCGGCAGGAACTGATTGCACTGGCCACTGAACTTGTAACAGAAAATAGCGATGTAGGGGCTATTTTGCTGGAGTGCAGCGACATGCCGCCTTATGCCGCAGACATTCAGGCTGCACTGAACTTGCCTGTGTTTGACTTCATTACCATGATTAATTTTGTCCATCAATCGGTGGCGCAAAAGCCTTATTTTGGGTTTATGTAAAGGGTAAAAGGCTGTTGGTGTTGCACAGTTCATGTGCAAAGCCAACAGCCTTTTTTATCACCCTTTAACTGCCCCTGCGGAAATGCCTTTAACAATATACTTTTGCAGAAACAGGAAGGCAATGATAATGGGGATAACCGATATAAACACCGCCGGGAAAATCAGTTCCCAGGGGTTGCCGTACTGGCCGGCTTGCATTTTTGCATAATACAAGGCCAGGGTAAGTGTCTTGTTATCTGAGTTGCCAATGACCAAAAATGGCAGCAAGTAGTCGTTCCAAATCCACATGGCGTTTAGGATAATCACCGTGACGGTAATGGATTGAAGCAACGGGAACACAATTTGAAAAAAGAGCTGAAACACGTTGGCTCCGTCAATGACAGCCGCTTCCTCAATGTCCGCAGGCACCCCTTTAATAAAGCCATGGTACAAAAACACAGACAAGCTTAGGCCAAAACCGCAGTACATAATGATGAGGCCAGGCAAGTTTTTAAGGCCCAGGTTATCCATAAAGGAAATAAGGGGGAACATAATGGCTTGGAACGGCACCAACATGGCCGCTACAAACAGCATAAACAACACATTGGATGCTTTGCCTTTATGGCGCACCATAATCCAGGCGGCGCAGGAAGAAATGAGCACAATAAGCCCAACAGACACCACCGTGATGAAAACGGTCACCAGCAACGCATCCCCAAAATTAATTTGCGCCAAAGCTTTTGTAATGAAGCCAAAGGATAAGCTTGTGGGTAGCGCTAAAGGATTGGACACAATGTCCGACTGGGGTTTAAAGGAATTAAACACCAAAATCATTAAGGGCATTAAAGTATAGATGGCCACCAGAATGAGCACCGTATAAATGATGACATTCGCCAGCGGAAAAGGCTTTTTATTTTCCATTACGCCTCAATCTCCCTTCGTTTGGTAAAGGATACCTGCAACAGGGTGATGGTGGCAATAACGATGAAAAACATCACCGCTTCCGCCTGTGCTATGCCGTAGTTTGGCGGCACAATGTCTTTAATGGTTCGTAATATTTGCAACGACAAAAGCCTGGTGCCAAAGTTGCCGTCTGTTAACGCCACGTTTTGATCCAGCACCTTAAAGGCGTTGGCCATGGTTAAAAACAGCACAATGGTAAAGGAGGGCATGAGCATGGGCACGGTTATTTTAAAGAAACGTTGAATGGCTGTTGCCCCGTCAATGCCTGCGGATTCGTACAAGTCTTCGGGAATGTTGTTAAGCCCTGTGGTGTAAATAATCATCATGTAGCCGGCGTATTGCCATGTGGCTAAAAAGGTGAGCGCAAACAGGTTTTTCACTGGGTCCTGGGTCATGTAGCGCAACGCTTCTATATGAAGAACGCCTTGTGGGCTGAACAAAATGTCTGTGTACACAATTTGGAAAATGAACTGCCAGATAAAGCCCAGGGTTAAGCCGCCCAGTAAGTTTGGCATAAAAAAAATGGTACGCAACGCTCCGGTGCCTTTTGAAATTTTTGACAGCATCAGCGCCAATGCCAGGCTGGCTATGTTTACCGAAATGGTAGACATCAGGGTGAACTGAATGGTGTATACAAATGCACCCCGGAATTTTTCATTGGCAATGGCTTTGGCATAGTTTTCAAAGCCCACCAAAGCGCCAAAAGGACTGTCTGCGCCTACAAAATAAGTGCCCCGCCATGCGGTAAAGGAATAGAAAATACCGGTGACAAAGGGGATGAAAATGACCAGGGTAAAGAAAAACAAAGCAGGTAATACAAAGGGAATAAACAGCTTTTTGTAGTAGCGGTTCATGGTAAACCTCCTTTGTAAGGATTTTTATACAAAGCAACCCAACCGTTTTAAACAAACGGTTGGGCGGTAAATACGCTTAGAACTTGTATTCAATAAGCTGTCGCCCGCCTTTGAAGCGATTATTCCGCCATTCTTTGTTGTGGCGGCTTGCCATAATTCTTTTATTATGCCTGCGCCGCCACGCCTAAAATGGCGAAAAATCGCTGTTTCAAAATCGGACAACCCATTATTGAATACAGATTCTTAATTTCAAACGGCGCTTATTGTCTTAAATCCTTCCAGCTTTGGATGGCATAAGCAGCAATGTCTTTGTAATCTTCCGGCGTCCAGGTTTCTTTGGTCATGTAGCTTTCCATCATTTTTAAGCCCAGTGTGTCGCCAGCCCAGCTTGGGGGCGCACCTTGGTAAGGGGCAGCCAACGTATTGCCGGACTGCATGTAGCTTAAAATGGAGTTGCCTAACGCATTGGGCAACTGAGTCTCGGCCGGGTCTGCATTATAAGGGATAAAAGCGAAAGAGTCCACAATGAAAGCTTTGCCTGCATCGCTGGTGTTCAGCCACACCAAGAACTTCATGGCTTCTTTTTGAAGCTCTGGGGATACTTTGGCGTTAATGGCGTAATAGTTGGGTACAAATACAGGGATAGAGCTGTTGAACTTATCCACCGTTAAACCAGACACTTGAATGTCGCTTTCAGCAATAGGCAGTTTCACAGGTAAGAACACCAGCCGTTGTGCCATTTCTGGGTTCACATTGGCAATGTTGCCATAGGCCCAGTTGCCTTGTTTTAAAAATAAAGCTTTGCTGTCTGAAAAGATTTGCACGGTTTGGTCATAGCCAAAGTTGGCTTCGGAAACAAAGTCTGGCCCTCTTTTGGCTGGGCCATTGGCGCCGGCCAAAAAGCTGGTTTTCAAATCCAGCCCTTGGGCATATTTTTCAAACAGAGGAGCCAGTTCGTCCAGCCCTTCGTCGGTCACTTTGTGGGCTTCTGCAGGGTTTGCAAAAGCCGCATTTAAGGCAACGTTCACAAAGTGGTCGCCATAAGTCCATTTTTGGGAACCCATGACGGCAAACACGCCGGTTAATTGTTGGGCCAGGCCGGTCTTGGTTTCAGCCAAAGTGAAAGGCTTGCGGTCTAAGGTAACCGTCATATTGGTGGGGTATTGAATGTAGGTGTTCACCGCACGGATAAAAGCTTCCCATTCTTGGTAAGAAGCCGCCTGCAATGCGCTAACCAGTGTGTTCACATCTTCGCCGCCAAACAAGTCACTCAGCATTTGGGTATCCACAATATAGCCATAACCTTCCACGTTGTAAGGCACGCCATAGCTGTTGGCCCCATCGTCTGTTAAGCGCAAGCCCGGTGCAATGGCATCGGCCAATGCCTTAAACTCTGGGTCTTCCACTGTGCTAAAGTCCAACACAAAGCCGCCCTCTTTCCATTCCGCCAGCTCTTTTAAGCCTTGAATGGAAAAAATGACCGGGGGATTTTTAGAAGACATTTCTGCCCGCAAAGGCTCCATATGGTCTTGGCCGGAACCGATGGAAAAAGCATCAACAGCAACGCCGGTTTCTGCGGAATAGGCTTCCACCATCTGCGTAAACTGTGCCGCATTTTCGCCCTTAGAGTTGTAAATTTTAAGTACCAGGCCGGTTGCCGGTGCTTCTCCCTCTGCATTGCTGCCTTCATTGGTGGCTTTTGGACCGCAGGCTGCTACAGAAAATGCCATGGCACATGCAACGGCCAGTGCAAGGGTCTTTTTGAAGTGCTTCATCGTGTTTTCCTCCTTAAAAGATATTGTTTACTTTTACATGTCCACATTATAACACAATTAGAAAATATTGTAAATTTTTTTATGATATTTCTAAAAATTATTATGATGTTTTACTATTAAAATTATTCCAACCCTTAAAAATAGGCAATTTAGGCATATTTCCACCTTTAAAAAGCTGAATGCCAAAGAGAGCAGGGTAAATGGTCATCAGCACAAATTCCAAAAACCAAAGGGTGCCTAGCCATCTGCCGGTAACAAAACTTTCAGGAAGCCCTCCCCCTGTGAAACCCCAGGTGCCAATGGCGTTAAACAGCACCAAATCATCAAAAAAATATTGGGGTTCGGACAGGCAAGCCGTCATCAGCCTCAAAGACAGCACAAAGTCCTGCACCACGTCAAATTCCGCCCCCAGCATGTAAAGCTCATACCGGGTGTATTGCAGCCCAAAAAAACAGCACCATTTCACATAGGCAACCCCAACCATTGCTGCAAGGGCCCCCACAGCCACTGCATAACCCCAAGGCATAGACAACCCTTTGACCACAGATTTTGTTAAACATTTCAGTCCATAGGCAAAAAGCCCAGCAGCAATTAAACACAGGTAGGCGTTGGGCATCAAATACAGGGTGTATAAGTACAAAATGCTGGCCATACCGCCAAGAACGGTTAACACAATAAACATTTGCACCAATTTAAAAAAAGTGACTTGGTTTATTTTCACTGGACAAGTCCTCCCTTTCATACCGTTTATGGTTAACAGTATGAAAAATCCTGTGAAAATATGCTTCGTCACTTAATCGCATGGCTTTATGCAGTTGTTATGGTTTGAAAGAACCTTAGTCCTTGAAAACCTTTTTGCTTTTTTGCTGCTTAGGCGCTTTGGCATGTTCAACGTTCACTTTAATGCCCTTTAGCTTTTTATTTTTCATGCCGCCGATAATGGTCTTGGCGTAATCCACAGGCACATCCACGAAAGTAAAGTCGTCATACATGTCGATGGCACCAATCACCTTGCCGGGAATACCCGTTTCACCTGCCAATGCCCCCACAATGTCTTGCACCCGCACTTTGTGCTTTTTACCTGCATTGATGAACAGTTTCACCATGTTGGCATCGTCGTAGCTGCGTTTGGCGTTGCGGCGTTTTTCGTTGTTTTCTGCATGTTGTTGCAGTTCCAGATCAAAATCTATGCCTTCTGCATTTTCATCGTGCAAGCTCATTTTCATTAAGGCAGCGGCAATGTCCAGAGATGAAAAATCCTGGCTGTTCATTTGCTCTACCAAGTTAATGTATTTGGTCAAGTGCCCTTCTGCAATAACACCTTTCACCTTTTCAACAAACCGGCCAAACTTGTTTTCCTCAATGTCGGACAAGGTTGGCAGTTTGCGGCAAGGAATTTTGGCGTTGGTGTAGCGCATAATGTCCCGCAGCTTGTAAATTTCTTTGCCCACCACAAAGGTATAGGCTTTGCCTTCACGGCCAGCCCGTGCCGTCCGGCCAATGCGGTGCACATAATACTCTTCATCCTGGGGCAAATCGTAGTTAAAGACAATGTCTATGTCGTCCACGTCTATACCTCTGGCCGCCACGTCTGTGGCCACTAAAATTTCCAGGGTGCGGTTTCTAAACTTCCGCATAACCATGTCCCGCTGTTGTTGTTTTAAGTCCCCATGCAAGCCCTCGGCAAAATAGCCCCGGCCTTGCAGTTGGGCCACCAGCTCGTCCACCCGCTTTTTGGTGTTGCAAAACACCAGGGAAAGTTCCGGGTTCAACATGTCGATGATGCGGCAAACTGCTTCGGTTTTGGTGCGTTCAGTCACTTCAAAATAAGCCTGGTCTATACGGGGCACTGTTAATGTTTTATGCTCCACTTGAATGTGGGCAGGGTCTTTTTGGTATGCTTTGGTTAAAGACAAAATACCCTTGGGCATGGTGGCAGAAAACAGAATGGTTTGCCGTTCTTCCGGAGTCTTTTCTAAAATGGTTTCAATGTCGTCTCTAAAGCCCATGTCCAGCATTTCATCGGCTTCGTCCAAAATGACGGTATGCACGGTTTCCATTTTAAGGGTGCGTCTTTCCATGTGGTCCATAATACGGCCTGGGGTGCCGATGATGACATGCACGCCTTTTTTCATGGCAAAGATTTGCCTGTCGATAGGCTGGCCTCCGTAAACCGGCAGCACACGGATGCTGTCTTTGTATTTTAAAAGTTTACGGAACTCCTCACAGATTTGAATGGCCAATTCACGGGTTGGGGCCAAGATAACGGCCTGCAAATTGCGGTTATTTGGATCTATTTTCTCCAAGCAAGGGATGCCGAAAGCCGCCGTTTTGCCTGTACCGGTCTGGGACTGCCCAAGCACGTCCTGGCCAGTTTGAATGACTTGGATGGCTTGAGATTGAATAGGGGTTGGCTCTTCAAAACCCATATCATCCAAAGCTTTTTTTATTTCCAGTGACAAGTTCATTTCATCAAAATTCATTGGTTTCATTAATACGTTTTATTCCTTTCAGTCTTTAAGTATTTTTCATTGCTGTGTAGTGTAACACAACTGTCCGCACATTGCAAACATCTTACATGTCTTTTAAAAATGACAGTACCGCCCGGGCTACCTTTTTTTGCTTGGATGTAAGCAAAATTAAGTGTCCGCCCTGGCAGAACCATACCAGCTTTTTTCTGCCCTGCATTTGTTTCAATATCCAACAGGCGCTTTTGTAGTGCACAGTGTCGTCATCCCGGGCTTGAATGACCATTGCCGGGCAGGTGACCTGCCGAAACAAAGGCTTTGAAAGCCGTAACAAGGTGGAAAATTCATACAGGGCATGAACCGGCTTGCTGACGGATGCTTTTAAATACCATTCTGCATAGGTTTTAATGTCAAACCGTAAATTGGCAAAAATACGTTTGAAATCCCAATAAAATACAGGGGTATTAATGGTCACCAGCCCATCGAAGCGGTATTTGTTATAAAGCTGCACGGCTAAAAGCCCGCCCATGGAAAACCCAACCACCACAATGCGGCGGTGTGTTTTTTGTAATTCCAAAAATGCCGCTTCCCCGCTGCCAATCCAGTCTGTGTGTGTTGCCTTTGCAAATGCCTTTTTATCTCCTTCATGGCCGCGCAATACCGGCATGCGTACATGGTAGCCCGCAGCTTTCATGGCATCATATAAACTGCGCACATCATCCCGTGAACCGCCAAAGCCATGAAGCAGCAGAACGCCTACATCTTTCACAGAGACAAATCCTTTCTCTATATATTATTTTTGACATTATCTCAATAAATATAACCTTATTAAAAGCATTTGTAAACGAGCAAAAAATATGCTACACTATTGGCATTATAAAATACTTTTTAAAAATGAGGGATTACAATGACTTTTAAAATGGTACACAACAACTTGACGGTTCTGGACCTGAACAAAAGCTTGGATTTTTATAACAAAGCCCTGGGGCTTAACGAAGTGCGGCGCATTGAAGCGGAAGACGGGGCGTTCATTATTGTGTTTTTATCCGACGGCATTGGAGAGCATCGGCTTGAGCTTACGTGGTACAGAGACAGTGAAAGACCCTACAACCTGGGGGATAATGAAATTCATCTGGCTTTTGTTACGGACGATTATGCCTCTGCCCATAAGCTGCATTTAAACATGGGCTGCATTTGCTACGAAAACCCCGGCATGGGCATTTACTTCATTAACGACCCAGACGGCTACTGGTTGGAAATATTGCCAAAAAAATAATGGTATAGACGTTAGTGTACGGTTTTTTTGTCGATAATATAAAAAGACTTTTCCTAAAAATATTTGTAAAAGCCGGATAAATATGGTATACTTGTAGACAGGAGGATGAACATAGACTGCATATATATTTAAGAACCTGTATTCAGCAAGCTGTCGCCCACCTTTGAAGCGATTATTCCGCCCTTCTTTGTTGTGTCGGCTCGACATAATTCTTCTATTATGCCTTCGCCACCACGCCTCGAATGGCGAAAAATCGCCATTTCAAATTCGGGCAACCCATTACTGAATACAAGTTCTAATATTTAGGAGGAGATTGTGATGATAAAGTTTATTGTGGGCGAAAAAGGCCAGGGCAAAACAAAAAAACTGATCGACTTAGCCAATGCTTCTGCCAAAACCACCGACGGGCACTTGGTTTTTATCGACGACGACAACCGCCATATTTATGATTTGCACTATGACATTCGGTTCGTAGAAACCGGCGAATTCCCATTGTCTAACTACCGGGAGTTTGTAGGCTTTTTGTGCGGCATTCTGTCTTTGGACAACGATATTAAAGAAATTTTTGTGGACGGACTAACCAATATTGTTGAAAGTATGGATAACGAAGGACTTTCCAAGCTTTTGCCCAAGCTGCAAATGCTTTCCGATACACATGCCGTTGATTTTGTCATCAGCATCAACTATAAGAAGGAATCATTGCCGGAAGAAATTCAGCCTTTAGTTTTGGCATAAGTTTCTACTAAACAGCCTTCTTTGTGGCATAGCACAACCCCCTCCTTGAATATGCATGTCGGGGAGGGATTTTTATGCCGTCACGACGCCATATGCCATTAAAAAAACAACCCACAGCCCGCAAAGCATCCGCCAGCCATTTTAAGGGCAAAACACGCCGCAACAAAACGGTTTTGAATAAAACTGTTTTGAACAAAACCCTATTGTTAAACCTTTGCGGCCTTATGATTTTAACATTGCTGGTGTTTTTGGTGCTGGATTCCGGCCTCATTCCCAAGCGCAAAGTGCGTTTTGCGCAAGAAAGGGTGGCCGCTTTTCAAATTCCGGCAGTCACTGTGGAAAACTTTAGCCAATTATCGGACAAATATGCCATTAACTTGTCCGAACTTTTAACGTTATACGCCTTTGAAAATGACTTTTTTCCCCAAAAAACAGCCGCCCCCACACAGGATATGCTGGAACAGGAATTTATCCGCCGGTTCGATGACATCAAATCCCATTATGCAAAAAGCGCCATAACCCCCTATACCCGTCTGTTTGACAGCATTATCGACAGCATGACCGTCTTCCCCGTGCCCCTTTACACTGAAGAAGGGCTGCCTACCGGGGTGATGTATGGGGATGCCTGGGGATCGGCGGCAAAATCCCCGTTGGGCCTTCGCCTTTTTGAAGGCACCGACATATACGACCGGGAAAACTTAACAGGCCGTGTGCCGGTTTTAAGTGTTGGTAACGGAACCGTTACCCAAGTTGGCTATCATGATGCTGCCGGTTTTATGGTGAGTGTTTCTGCCGGCAATGGGGTGACGTATACCTATGCCCATTTAGACAGCTTCTCCCCAGGCCTTGCCCAAAACGATAAAGTGCAGGCTGGGCAAACCATTGGCTTTATGGGCAACAGCGGCAACGGCCAAAAAGAAGGACAAGGGGTAGGTTTGGCTGTACGCCTCCATTTCGGCATTTCCGTAGACACAGACTTTTTCGGCAAAAACTTTTATATCAATCCCTATCCCTTTTTGCGGCTTTTGGAGTATCGTTTACCAAAAGTTATCCCTTTGGAAGAAGACAGTTTTTTGGAACAGGTGCAAATTCATATGCAATAAAGAGGAGGGTGGCCATAGCCATGCAACTGCTGAATTGGGACACATTTTTGTTGCCGTACCGACAGACCGTGGACGAGCTTTGTTTAAAGCTTTCAAACATCAAGCGGGAGTATGAAGGGTTAAAACTCCCCTCCCCTTTTGAAAATGTATATGGCCGTGTGAAAAGCGTGGGCAGCATTTTGGACAAAGCGGAAAGAAAAAACATTCCCATAGACCAAATTGCTAACAAAATTGAAGACATTGCGGGTGTGCGCATCATTTGCCGGTTTGTGGAGGATATTCCAAAAATTGTAGAGCTGTTGCGTCAGCGGGAGCATTATGACCTGCGCATTCAGCAGGAACGGGATTACATTAACAACACCAAACCCAGCGGTTATCGCAGTTATCATATTTTGGTGAAATACAACCTGCTCACCCGTGACGGCGTGAAGGATATGAGCGGCGAAATTCAAATTCGCACGCTGGCCATGGACTTTTGGGCCACCATTGAACACTCTTTAAATTACAAATACAGCGGCAACATGCCCAGCCATTTGAAAGACAGGCTCATTGCTTCCGCAGAAGCTGCTTTTTTACTGGATAAAGAAATGAGCACCATTCGGGACGAAATTATGGAAGCCCAGAAAATTATTCAAGTGAAAACCGATTTAGTGAACGACATCTTACAAAACATTCAAAAACTGTACTTTACCGCCAAGCTGGAAACGGTGAACGCCTATAATGCCCAGTTTATTGAACTGTACCAAGCCGACGATTTAGAGCGGCTTATTGAATTTAACCGCCAGCTTAAAGTGCTGGCAGAGCTTTACAAAGCATACTAGGCGCATTCAAACACGCCCTAACTGGAGGCTTACATGTCTTTATTTGCCATATCAGACCTACATTTAAGTTTTTTTAAGCCAAAGCCTATGGACCGCTTCGGTAGCCAGTGGAAAAATCACCCGGAAAAAATTCAAAAGAATTGGGAAAAACTGGTGAAGGAAACAGACACCGTGCTGCTCCCAGGGGACCTTTCCTGGGGGATGAAGGAAGAAGAGGCCCTTGTGGACTTAGCATTTATCCACCGTCTGCCCGGCAAAAAAATAATCACTGTAGGCAACCACGACTACTGGTGGAATTCCACCTCTAAACTGAACGCATTATACGATAACATGATTTTTGTAAAAAACAGCCACACCGATTACGAAGACATGGCCATTTGCGGATCACGGGGCTGGGTTTGCCCCAATGACAAGCTGTTTTTAGACCAAGACAAAAAACTGTATAACCGGGAAGTGAACCGTCTGGCGTTGTCTTTGGAAAGTGCAGCCAAAGCGGGTTTTAAACGGATGCTGGTTATGCTGCATTACCCCCCAACCAATGACAAAAAGGAACCATCCGGCTTCACCCAGCTTATACACAGTTACCCGGTTTGCGGCGTGGTGTATGGCCACCTTCACGGGGTCACGCGTTACCCATGCAGCTATACAGGCCTTGTTGACGGGGTGCATTATCATTTGGTTGCTGCGGATTATTTATCGTTTACACCAAAAATAATTACATTTTAGTTTTGCACACATGATTTTACGATTTTGTAGTTGAAATTGGATAGAATATACTATATAATGGTATGAAATATTTCGCAAATAGCATGCGAAAGAAAGAAGAAATCGGAGGGGAATCCATGAAAAACTTAAAGATTAAAATGAAGCTTCTTGTTGGGTTTGGACTCGTCCTAACGCTTATTTTGGGTCTTGGGGTATCGTCGTTTTTCAGCATGAGCAAGCAACGGTCTATCATCAAAGAGTACAGCCACTATTCCATGCCTGTGAATGACCTTATTTGGCAGCTGCGCAGGAATATGGTGTCTGTCCAACGCTACATATTAATGGCCATGGAATCCCCTGATATTGCTGTTGTAACAGACAGCATTAAGACCGCCCAAAAAGAAAGAGCGGAAATGGGCCAAAACATCACAGATTTAGAGCAAATGATTAATCCTAAATATTTAGACCAAATTCAAAAGGCCAGTGATCTTTTAGATCAAGCCGCTGTTTTCCGGCAACAAATTGAACAGTACGCACAGGGCATGACGCCGGAAGATGATGCTATTGCTTACGATATTTTCATGAACCAGTATAAACCTTTGTATGACGAGGTTGTAACCATTCTCATCGCCATCTATGAGGCGTCTCATCAAGAAATTATGGATCAAGCCCAAACAAGCAGCCAAGCTTCTACAACTGCCATTGCCATTTTATGTGTTGTGCTGGTGATAAGCTTAGTTCTAACCATTGTTTTAATTTTTGTTTTAAGCGGGGCCATTGCAACTCCCCTCACCCGATTGGCCAAGGCCGCAGATGAAATTAGCAAGGGCAACTTAAACGTAAACCTGCAAGCTGACAGGAATGATGAAATCGGCACTTTAACACGCTCGTTTATAAAAGTTCGGGATAACTTCCTGGGCTTGACAGACAACATTAACTTGCTGTCTAAAACCTTGGATGAAGGCGACATTGACTACAGCATTCCTGTTGACCAGTTTGAAGGTGAATTTAGATTGGCTGCCGAAGCCGTGAATCAAACTGCTGCTCATTTGGTGAAAGACATTAATGCCATTTTAGACGCTTATTCTGAAATTGGCGAAGGTAATTTTAATGTACGTATCCAGCAATTCCCGGGCAAAAAGGCTATGGTGAACCAGCGCTTTGAAGCGTTGCGCTCCAACATCGCTTCTGTTAGCAAGGACATTGCTACCTTAATACAAGCCGCTACCGAAGGGCAACTTACAAAAAAAGTAGACACCAGCCCCTATAAAAACGACTGGAAAGCTTTAACAGACGGGTTGAACAATTTGTTGGAAACCGTCAACTTGCCTTTAACCGAAGCCAACCGGGTGCTGCAACAGCTTTCCAAGGGTAATTTTGAAGTGAATGTCAATAACCACTATCAAGGCAGCTTCTCCGACATGCTGGCAGCCATGGATAGCATGGTAGAATCCACAAGCTCTTATATTGAGGAAATTACCAAAGCACTGGCGTCCATTGCAAAGGGTGATTTAACCTATGGCATCAACAGAGAGTATGCCGGGCAATTTAACAAAATTAAAAACTCTATTAACAACATCAATGATACCTTGCTGGTTACAATTTCAGAGCTGCAAACCTCTGCCAACAACGTATTGGAAGGCTCCAGACAGATTTCCCAGACTTCCATGCACTTGGCCAATGGCGCAACCGACCAAGCCAGTGCCATTCAGGAATTGAATGCTTCCCTTAGCATTATTAATGAGCAGACCCATTCCAGCGCTGAAAAAGCCCAGCAAGCAGACAAATTATCTCAAAAATCCATTACCAGTGCTCAAGATGGCAATAACGAGATGGTTAATATGCTTCATGCCATGGACGGCATTAAAAATGCGTCCAAAGAGATTTCTAAAATTATTAAAGTTATTGATGATATTGCCTTCCAGACCAATATTTTAGCCTTGAATGCGGCTGTGGAAGCTGCACGTGCCGGGCAACATGGTAAAGGCTTTGCAGTTGTGGCCGAAGAAGTGCGCTCGTTGGCCGGCAGAAGCCAGCAAGCGGCTAAAGAAACTTCTGTGCTTATTGAAGATGCCATTGCAAAAGTTAACGATGGCACCCAGATTGCCAACTTAACGGCGGATGCCCTGCAAACCATTGTGCAGGACATTAATTCTATTTCTGAAATCATTAATGCCATTACTGTTGCCACCAGCGAACAAGCGGACAGCATTTCCCAAATTACGGTGGGCATTAACCAAATATCTGATGTGGTGCAAAGCAACTCCTCCACATCGGAAGAATCTGCGGCGGCAGCAGAGGAACTGAATAGCCAGTCTGAAATGATGGCTCAAATGGTTTCTCAGTTTAAGCTGGCATAACAAAATAACAAAGGTATAGATGAAAGGGTGTCGATATTTTCGGCACCCTTTTTTATTTGCAAAACCTCTTGACACACAATACTACGCATGATATAGTATTCTGTGTTAGGAGGTGTTTGTTTGGATATGCAATTGAAACGGGGGCTTTTAGAGGTTTGTGTGTTGGCCGTTTTACGAAAAGGAGATTCCTATGGTTATCAAATCATCAAAGACATGTCCGTTTGCATTAACATTTCAGAGTCCACTTTATACCCCATCTTAAAAAGGCTGGAGGCCAACGAAATGGTGCGTGTGTACAGCATTGAGCACAACAGCCGTTTAAGAAAGTATTACAAAATCACCGATACAGGTGGGAAAAGGATTTCAGATTTTTTAGAAGAATGGAAAGAAGTGATGTCTGTGTACCACTTCATCAGTCAGGAGGGTGTTAGCCATGACCAAAATTGAGTTTCTTGCTTTATTGGAACAATCCCTGGGTTCCCTGCCCCCAAAGGAAATTGAAAAAACCCTGGCGTACTACGGCGAAAGCATTGACGACCGCGTGGAAGACGGCATGGATGAAGCCGAAGCGGTGGCCGCATTGGGCAATATGAGCGACGTGGTGAAAAATGCCATGCTCACCCAGTCTTTGCCTTCCTTGGCCAAGGTTAAAATTCACGAAAGCCGCAGCAACGCATCGAATAAAACAATTTGGATTGTTCTAGCCATACTGGGCTTCCCCATTTGGTTTTCATTGCTTCTGGCTGTTGGCGCTGTGGTTTTTGCCATGTATATCACGGCTTGGTCACTGATTGTTTCTTTATTCGCTGTTCTTTTATCTTTAGCTGTGGCAGGGGGCGCTGGTCTTATTGCAGGCGTTGCCATCCTCTTTTTTGATAGTTTTCCTGGCGGGCTTTGTGCCATCGGCACGGCGCTCTGTTCCGGGGCTTTGGCGGTACTGCTCTTCCGCCCGGTACTGGCCATAACAAAGGCACTTATTAAGTTTACAGCCTTTCTTCTGCGTAAAATAAAAGGTTTGTTCATAACTACTCAAAAAGAGGTGACTGCTTATGAAAACTAAAGTTTATGTCATGGCCGGTATTGCTTTTGTTATTGGGCTGGTTCTGTACTTTACCGGGTATGCCCTCATGGGGTTTAACTTTAAAAACCTGCCCGGCCTGGGCAAAACCAGTGCTAAACACTTTGTAGCCAGCCCTCAAACACACACCCTGGTCATTAGAGACAGCAACGTACACATTGAACTTACCTCTACCAGCGACAATACGCTGAGCATTGATTATTTTGAAAACAAATATAATACCTATTCCATTTCCGAAAATGACGGCACCTTAAGTTTGCATAAAAAAACCAACAGACGCTGGTACCATAACTTTATGTACATGCCCGCACCAGACGACCGTATGGTTATCCATGTTCCGGAAAACAGCGCCATGGATTTAAAAATAAAAACTTCTAATAACCATATCACTGGCGGCCATGTTGCTTTTAACACCTTAACGTTAGATACCAGCAACGGGCATATTAATTTAAATGGTGCAGACGGAAACGCCGTCAACGCTTCCACGTCTAATGGCAAAATCACTGTAAAAGATATGCAGGTTTCTTCAGAGGCTACATTTCATACCTCCAACGGTACCATTGGGCTAGAGCATGTAAGTGCTGGAGCAGATGTGTTTTGTACAACTTCTGGTGGAAAAATTCTGCTGGAAGACATAACCGGGAACAACATCAGTGCAAAAACCAGCAATGGCGCAGCTGCCCTTAATCAAATTGAGGTAACCGGTAGGGTTTATGTGAAATCCTCCAACGGCCGCATACAGTTTGAAAACATCGCTTTTGGGCAGGAGCTGGAATGCATCACCTCGAACAATAGCATTTCGGGAATCGTCTCGGGAAGTATGGGAGACTATTCCATTTATTCAAAAACCAGCAATGGTTCCAGCAATTTGCCGGAAAACATGGCAGGCGGGCAGAAAATGTTAACCTTTAAAACCAGCAACGGTAATATTAGCGTAGACTTTGAAGAGTAACCCAACAAAAAAGGAATGCTTTACACGCTGGTGCAAAGCATTCCTTTTTTATTCTAACCACTTATTATTTAAAGAACTTGGAATAGTAGCCCATGATGAAAATAAGCAATACAATTGCTGGCAATATGTACGTCATATAAAACCGTACCGCTTTCGGGAATTTCATGCCCGTGCCGCTGTCGGCTTCGGCAATAAATTTATCCCAGCCCCAGCCATAGCGGGACACACAGAATACTAAATACACCAAAGAACCCAAAGGCAGCAAGTTGTCGCTGACAATAAAGTCCAGAAGGTCCAGAATAATGGTGTCCGGGCCTAATGGGTTAAAGCCGCTCCACATGTTAAAGCCCAATGCGCAAGGGATTGAAATAATGGGAATGATGATAATGTTCATAAGCACTGCTTTTTTCCGGCTAAATCCCCATAAATCCATGCTAAAGGAAAGGATATTTTCAAATACTGCAATAACCGTGGAAATAGCCGCAAAGGACATAAACACGAAGAATAAAGAACCCCATAACCGGCCTACCGGCATGGAATTAAATACGTTAGGCAACGTCACAAACAGCAGGCCGGGGCCGCTGCCGGGGCTTACGTTAAAAGCAAAGCAAGCCGGGAAAATAATAAGCCCTGCCATGATGGCCACCAGGGTGTCTAAAACCGTAATGCCAATGGCTTCCCCTGTAAGTGCCCGGTCTTTGCCCAAATAGCTGCCGAAAATAGCCATGGAACCAATGCCTAAGCTTAGTGTGAAAAATGCTTGGCCTAAAGCAGCATATACCGCTTGGCCAAAACCTTCCTCAGCCATTTTAGCAAAATCGGGTATCAGATAAAACTTTAACCCTTCTACAGCGCCTGGCAACGTTACGGCACGGAAGATAAGAGCCACCATGGCCACAAATAAGAAGGCCATTAATACTTTGGTTACTTTTTCCACACCGTTTTGCAGCCCCAAAGAGCAAATGAACATGCCCACACACACCACAATAAGCATCCAAACCAACATGGTGCCTGGGTCGGAAACAAGCCCACCAAAGATGCCGCCCACTTCGTCTGGGGTTTTGCCCACAAACTCACCGGTTATCATTTTATAGAGATAAGCAAAAATCCATCCGGCAATAACGGTGTAAAATGACATGAGCATATAGTTGCCCAGTGCGGCCAAGTAGCCAAACCAATGCCACTTGGTTCCTTTGGGTTCCAGCGTTTTAAAGGAAACTGCCACACTTTTTTGGCTTCCCCGCCCAACAGCCAGCTCCATTACCATAATGGGCATAGCAAAGACGAACAGGAAAAACAAATAAAATACAACAAACGCCCCGCCGCCATAAACCCCTGTGATAAATGGAAACCGCCACACATTACCAAGCCCAATGGCGCACCCCGCAGATATAAGCAAGAAGCCTAAGCGGGAAGCAAACTTTTCTCTTTCCATTCAAGTCACCCCTTTAAATGATTAAAGTCGTTCAACGTTCGGTTGAATGACTACATAATAAAATGAATTATACAAAAATTTATAAGGAATTTCAAGTAAAATGTGTAAATTTGCAAGCCCCCACGACACAAAATTAAAAAGGCATGGCGTGTATAGGCTACAAAACCATGCATTTTCTTTAAAAATTATTGGATAACCCACTGCTTGTCCTCATAATCCTTCATATAAATCCGCTTTCCCTTTTGTATCACTTCATGGCCTTCGTTTTCCAAAAGCTGCTGCTGGGCATCCATACCACCAGGAAACTTTTCATTCAGCTCCCCTTTGGCTTTTAGCGTACGCCAGTACGGGATTGGGTTGTCCTCCCGTTCACAGCTGGCATGGGCACAAATGTTTATAAAGATGCCGGCGGTTAATGGGCACGTGACATCTGCCCCCGCTTCCTTGGCCAAATGGGCACGCATGGCCTCACTGGTGACCACCTTACCTTCCGGTACTTTGGCCATGATGGCATTGTACTGCATGGGGGCGGCAATCAGCATTTTAGAACCTTTAAAGCGCTCCATAGATTTCGGATTGTCGGACAAATCTTCGATTCTAGGCAAGTCCTTTGCATCTTGCAGCTTTTGGTTATAGGTTTTTTTGGCCATAACTTAACCCTCTCTCTTAAAGTCCTCCAGCTTAAATTCCTCTAAAGGTACCGGGCGTGCATAATAATACCCTTGTACAATGTCACAGCCCAGCTCCCGCAAAAGATCTATATGCTCCTGGGTTTCAACACCTTCAGCCACTGTATGAATATGCAGCTTCTTGGCCATATCCATTACCCCTGCAATGACAGTTTTAGCCCGCTGGGTGTCACTGGCCGATGTAAAGAACCCCCGGTCCATTTTAATCACATCTACAGGAATGTTTTTGAGCATTCCCAGAGAAGAATACCCCGTACCAAAATCGTCCATAGACAACGTAAAGCCTGCTTCGTGTAGGTTTTCAAACACCACAATCATCTGCTGTTCATTATCGAACATGGTGGTTTCCGTCAGCTCAATTTCCAGGCAGTTCCGGGGAACACGGTACAAATCTGCAATGGCACAAAGGGTATCCACAAAGTCTGGGTTACCCAGGTGAAGCCTGGAAAAGTTCACGGAAATGGTGATGGGCGTAACCCCTTGGTCCATCCAGTCTTTAATGGCCTGGCAAGCTTTTGTAAACATATACATGTCTAGCCTGGTAATGAAACCATTTTGCTCAAACAACGGTATAAATTGGCCGGGGTACAAAATATCCAGCCCATTGTCTGCACGCCAGCGCACCAAAGCCTCGGCACCAGCCAGTTTTTCCCCTGCCAACCGATACTTGGCTTGCAGGAAAAGCTTAAATTCTTCTTTGCCTAAGGCATGTTCCATTTTATTTTCAATCTCTTTTTCTTGAATGGCCAACTTCTGCGCATTGCCGTCATAATTCCGCACCCCTGTCACCCCAGGCTCTTGCTTTGCCAGGCGGTGGGCCAAGTTCACTTTTTCATAGATGGCAGCAATGTCCTTTTCACCAGCTTCAATTAAATACCGGCCAGTAGGAAAGCGGAATTTATACTCTGCTTCGTTGTGGTACATGTAGGCAAAGCGTTCTTCAAACCTTACCTTGCGTTGGTCCAGTTCTTCGTAGCTGCCGCATTGCAGAAGTATAATAAATTCATCTGCGTTTATCCGGCCGTAAGTTTCCACGGCTGGGTCTAGGGATTGCTCAATGGCCTTGGCAATATTCCACAGAATGCTGTTGCCTTCCTCGTAGCCAAACAGTTCGTTCAGCAATTTAAACCGGTCCACATCAAATTTGACAATGGCGAAAGGCACCTGTGGGTATTTTTCTAACAAAGCAGAAGCGTCCATTTTAAATTTGGAAAAATTGGGGGCGCCTGTTAAATCGTCCACGTAAGCCATACGCTTTAAGTCTTCAATGAATTTATCCTGCAACGCCTGAATGCCTTTTTGTACATTAAAAATGTACACGATAAAAGCAATGGCGCAAATGACAATGATAAAGGCTAAAATGGCTGCTTTTACAGCAATTCTGGCGCTTTGTGCAGCAATAATGTCTTCGGGCACCACACAGAAAATATACCAATCATTAATGCCTACAGGGCTATATTGGGCCAGCCGTGTTTTGCCCTCAACCGAATAAATAACCCTGCCGGATGCTTTGTTTCCCATATTTGTTAAAATATCGTTATAGCTGTAACCGGTGCCAAATTTTGCATCGCCCAGCGTATCAAAGTAGTTATCCGAAGTGGTGATGGTATAGGCGTTGGATGTACTGGCTATGATTTCTCCCCCAGGGCCAACCACAAAAACATATCCCTTACCGCTAAAGGAAGACAGAAATAAAGCATTCAGCTTTTCTGCGCTGTAAGTGCCTAAAAGCACGCCCTCCAGCTTTCTTCCCCTATGAAAAGAGGTGGAACAGGTTATCACCTCGTCCTCCCCCAGTATAGACTTCACCGGCCCGGCCAGCACCGTTAGGCCGCTAAGGGAAGATTTGAAAAATGCACGGTCGCCCACATAAAAAGTGCGGCCTTGGGTGGTAATGCCATTGCCTTGCACGTCAACAATTGCAATGTTGTCAAACTTTGTAGTCGCTGTAACTTCCCGCAGCACATCATAGCGTGTGGCTACTTGCTCAACGTTACCAATGATTTGGGAAAAATTTTCAAGGTTAGCCTTTTCCGCACTCATTTCAGAATAAAAGTTGAACCGTTGCTGTTCCATAATTTCTTCCAGGGTCACCCATGTGTTATTTGCCAGGTCCTTCTTCAAGGAATGCTGGTAAAGATACAAACCAAAAACAACAACAATGAAAATAACCACAATCACAGCTGTTAGTTGGGCTTTGCTTATTTTTCCCACAATCACGCCATACACCTCCACAAGCAAACAAATATGGCCTAAGTCAATGCTTTATTATGAGCATAAATAATAAGGGTTACGCTTTATATACATAAAGAAATGATATGTAAAATTTCACATAATCGCTTTATTAGCATAACATAAATTTTTAATGGCTGCAATCTATATTGTTTCCGCACACGCAATTTTAGCGCAAAAATGCAATTGAACCACCACTGGCTGGAAGCCGGTGGTGGTTCAGTTGCTCGCTACACCAAGATATTTTTACTGGGTTAAAATGGCCGCCATGGCTTTGGCATCTGCCAATACTTTTTCAATATCCAAGCTGTGGTATATTCCATTTTCGTAAAGCACCCGGCCTTGGCACATGGTCATGGCTACGTCCCGGCCTGTTGCTGCATACACCACCCCGGCTACCGGGTCTGGGCAAGGCACAAGCTGGGGGCTGTGGCCGTTTATAAGCACCATGTCTGCTTCAAAACCTTCTTTAATAACACCGCAATTTAAACGCCCTTGAGACTTGGCCCCGTTCACTGTGGCCATTTTCAAAGCTTCTATTGCCGGAAGCACTGTAGGGTCTTTGCAGGCTGTTTTTTGCAGGGTACAGGCCAGTTTTATCTCTTCAAATAAATCGTGGGTGTTGTTGGAGGCCATCCCGTCTGTGCCCAAGGTGACGTTTACCCCTCTTTGTAACATAGGCACCACCGGGGCAATGCCGCTGGCCAACTTTAAGTTGGACACAGGGTTGTGGGCGGCCGATACACCCTTTTCCGCTAAAATATCCCAGTCCTCCGGCTCTGTCCACACACAGTGGGCGGCAGTGGTAGGAACGTCAAACACCCCTTGAGATGCCAGCATTTGGGCGGGGGTTTTGCCGTACCTTTCCTTGCACTGGTCGTGCTCAAATTTGGTTTCGGACACATGCACGTGCATGTGAAGCCCGTTTTCCTTGGCAAACTCCGCCACTTGCCGCCATGCCCCCTCAAAGGAGGTGTATTCCCCATGAATGGCAGCATCTCCTTTAATGCGACCATCGCTGGAAGCCCCATGGTTTTTAATCACTTCCATGGTTTCAAAATAACAGTTGTCTTTTAAGTAGCTGTAGCCTTCCTTGTCCTGGGTGACAATGCCGTTGGAAAGACACGCCTTCATACCGGTTTGGGCTGCCACATCAGCGATGGCGTCAATTTTAAAGTACATATCCGTAAAGGCCACCGTGCCGGAAGCCATCATTTCCGCCACAGCCAACAGTGCGCCGGTGGTAATCATGTCTCTGGTGAGCTTTTGCTCTGCGGGCAACACATGCTCAAATAGCCACTCCTGTAAAGCCATATCGTTGGCAAAACCTCTTAGCAACGTCATGGGGCCGTGGGTGTGGCAGTTGTATAAACCGGGGATAAGCATTTTATCTGTGCCGTCAATCACCCGTTTGGCATCCAGTTGAGGGGTATATGGGCCAACATAAGTGATGTGCTTCCCGGTAACCCCTACGCACAAGTTTTTTTCCCATACGGGGCGGGTTTCATCCATGGTGATGACGGTGATGTTCTTAAATAAAATATCCATTGTATGCTCCTTACTGCATTTCTGCTAAAAAGTCTAAAATAAGCTTGGAGAAATAACCGGCGGCTTTGGCCGCTTCCCGCAGCACTTCTTCCTCTGTTAACGGCTGGTCTAAAACCCCTGCCGCCATGTTGGTGACCAGAGATATGCCCAAAATCTCCATGCCGCAATGTCTGGCGGTTAAGCATTCTGGCACGGTGGACATGCCCACCATGTCGCCACCCATCATGCGAATGGCCTTAATTTCCGCCGGGGTTTCGTATTGTGGTCCGGTGGTGTAGAAGTACACCCCTTCTTTTAAGTCCAGCCCTTGTTTTTTGCCCATGGCTTTGGCCAGTGTACGGAAATCTTTGCTGAAGGTAAAAGTCATGTCGTTGAACCGGGGGCCAAATTCCGGCAAGTTTGGCCCTAAAAGAGGGTTGGGGTATGCAAATTTAATCACATCGTGAATGAGCACCAGTTCCCCAACGGAAAATGCTGTATTCACCCCGCCACAAGCGTTGGTTACAATCATAGAGGTTGCGCCAAGCAGTTTGGCCACCCGTACCGGATACGCCACTTCCTCTGCCGAATACCCTTCGTATGTGTGCAGGCGGCCCTGCATCACCATCACGTTTTTCCCAGACAGTGTGCCGAAAACAAACCGCCCGGCATGGCCGGGAGCTGTGGAGGTTCTAAAGTGGGGAATGTCACCGTAAGGAATAAACGTGGGGTTTTCCACTTGATCCCCTAAAAAACCAAGGCCAGAGCCTAAAATCATTAAAGTTTGGGGTACAAAGCCATTCAGCTTCCCTTTTATAAACTGTGCGCTTTCTTCGTAATGATGCAAGGTAAACATAACAACACTCCTTTTTGGGTTTCTTCTTGCGTACTATGATACAATATGGCTGGGTCATTGACAAGCCAATGAATAAAATATATAATTGTTTTAGCCATAAATTGATTACCTAATGGTATATTGTAGAATATTGTGAAGGAGAGGGTAAGATGAGCAGAAGATCAGTACGGGCTTCGGGCAGTTCTTATGACGGCTTCGGGCTGAATGTTTTTTCAACCGATTCCATGGACTATATCCATGACGCTACACTGGAAGTTTTGTGGCAAGAAGGCATCTCCACAGAATGCCAGCTGGCTAAAGAAATTTACGCCGCCGGTGGTTGCCGGGTAGACGATAAGAAAAATCGGGTTTATATCCCCCCTCGGGTGGTGGAGGAAGCCATTGATTCCACCCCATCCACTGTGCTTTTAGCAGCCAGAGATCCCCAACACGACATCATTATGGAAGGCACCCGGGTGAACTTTTGCAACTTTAGCAAAGGTGTAAACGTGGTGGACTTAGACACCGGCGAATTTAGGCTTTCCGTGCTGGAAGACCAAGTGCGCATTGCCAAACTGGTGGATTACTTAGAACAATACGACTTATGCGACGTGGGTGTGGAAGCGCGGGATGTGCCGGACGTGATTGCCAACCTGGCCAGCTACGAAGCCATGGTGAACAACACCACCAAGCACAGCACCCAATCCGCCCACAGCAAAGCAGAAGCTGAAACATTTATAAAAATGGCGCTGGCTGTTGCCGGAAGCCAAGAAGAGCTGGAAAGACGGCCCATCACCTCTACAGTGGTATGCCCCACCAGCCCATTAACCATCTCCCCAGAAACCACAGAACCTATCATTGTGTATGCCCAGCATAAAGTGCCCTGCACCGTGCTGTCTATGGCTATGGCTGGGGGCACAGCGCCCATCACCTTGGCAGGCACCATGGTCACCCACAACGCCGAAGTGCTTTCCGGCATTGTTTTAGGCCAGCTGACCAACAAAGGTACCCCCAACATGTACGGCTCCTCCACCACCATTATGGACTTGCGGAATGCTTCTGCCACCGTGGGCTGCCCAGAACTGGGCATGTTAAGCGCCGCCGTGTGCAAGATGGCTCAATATTACCGCATTCCCAGCTACGTTGCCGGTGGCTAGACAGACAGCAAAATTGGCGACGAGCAGGCAGGCCACGAAAAAACCATGTCTATGATGCTTTCAGCGTTGGCAGGTGCCAACATGATTTACGGGCTTGGTATGGTGGATTTAGGCATGACCATGGATTTTGCTCAGCTGGTTGTGGACAATGAGATAGCAAAAATGGTGCGCCGGGTGCTTTGCGGCATTCCTGTGTGTGACGAAACCATGGCTACGGATTTAATCCGTTCGGTAGGTGCCGGCGGACATTTCCTGATGGAAGACCACACCGTGAAATACATGCGCACCCTACAATCCTCCACCACCCTCTTCGACCGCCAGCCCTACAGCGATTGGTGCGCCAGAGGCAAAAAAGACCTGGCTACCCGGGCGCTGGAGGAAACCAAGCGCATTTTACATACCCACAAGCCCCAGCCGTTGGATAAAGACATTGCCCACAAACTGCGCCAGATTATTCTGGAAACAGCAGAGGCAAACGGGGTAAAGGCAGACATGCTGCCTGCGCTGTAAAATCAAATGTAAAAACCAGCAGAAGAACGAGGTGTTCCGCTGCTGGTTTTTTATATTGGCTGTATTGTTTAGGATTGTTGAGGCACAGCTTGCTTGCCCGCTTCAAACAAAGCTAAAATGTTCTCTAATGGTGTATCCGCTTGAATGTAGTGGGCAGAAGTTAAAATGTAGCCCCCGTCTTTGGCCAAAATATCCACGGCATTAAATACCGCCTGCCGCACTTCTTCCGGGGTGCCGCTGGGCAATGTTTGCTGAATGCAAATGCCCCCATGGAAGCATACACGCTGGCCGAATTTTTCTTTAATCACCTTAAAGTCCATATCTTTGGCCAAGGGTTGCAGCGGGTTCAGCACGTCAATGGGCAGGTCAATCAACTTGTCAATCACTGGGAACACAGCGCCGCAAGAATGGTACATCACCTTTTTGCCGAAAGACTTAATTACCTTGTTCAGCCTACGGTGATAAGGGAAAATAAATTCCTCCATCATCCCTGGGGACATGAGCAGTGCATTTTGGGCGGCAATATCGTCATAGGTGTACACCATGTCAATTTTATCCCCGGCGCAAGTCAAGGCCTTTTCCACAAACTCACAGTAGAATGTACAAATTTTGTTCATTAAAGCGTGAACAATTTCTGGCTCATCGGCCAAGTCCATAAAAAACTGTTCATAACCCCGCAACGCCCAGGCCAGCTCGAACAAGCCACCGGTTTGAATTTTAATGTAGTGTGTTTCGTGGCGGTTGCCAATTTGTTCAGACAAACCTTCCATATTCCACCAAGATACTTGCGCAAACGGAAAATCCTCAACTTCTTGCGGTGTTTCCAGCTTGCCCATGGGGGCAGAAGCATATTCTTGATAGGTACTAAATTCATTTTTCACGTTGCGGCGGTGGGTACCCATAGGCTCCATAAAAGAACCGTCCTCAAAGGTGGGCATTTCAGGCCCAATATATTCCGGCCATACCATGTGAATATCCACACCCAATTGTTCCAAAACTTCTTCTTCCTTGGTGGTGCCGAAGTGTTTGTATAATTTTTCCCACACTTCTGGAACCGCCCAAAAATCCATGGGCACACGGTCTGTCACTTGATGGGACAAAGCCGCCAAAACACGCTCTCTATGTGTCATTACAAGCATCCTTTCATTACAATCTTTGTTTTATGCGTTGCTTTCTTCATCCTCCAGCACAACGGTAAATGGGCCGTCGTTCACCAGGCTTACCTGCATGTCCGCCCCAAAGCTACCACAAGCCATGTGGGGAAATCGTTCCTTGCACAACGCCACAAAAGCGTCGTACAAAGCTTCTGCCAATGCAGGGGGGCCGGCATTCACAAAGCTGGGGCGGTTGCCCTTTCTGCAATCGGCGTATAGGGTAAACTGGGAAATGACTAAAATTTCACCGCCAACATCCTGGGCAGATAAATTGGTCTTGCCGTTTTCATCTTCAAATATACGCAGCCGGGCCACTTTATCCACCAGCTTGTCCACCTGTTTTTGGGTGTCTGTGGCAGACACCCCCAAAAGCGCCACGTAACCTTTGCCAATTTGCCCTAAAAGCTTACCTTCAGACGTGACGGACGCTTCACTTACCCGCTGTAAAACCAGTTTCATGCAAACACCTCATGATAACGCAAACACCGGTTCAATCGGCGTTCACTAGGATTTACAGCAATTATACCCCTAAACTTAAATAAAATCAAATTTTTTGTGGTAACGGCTATTCCCGTATGTTCAGCTTTTGCACCCGTTTTCCCACTGTTTCCCAGCTAATGCCAGCCATAAATTTTTTAATATAGGCATCTTTGTCTGTGGCATAGTCTAAAAAGTAGGCGTGCTCATACATATCCAAAACAATAAGCGGGTAAGCTAAACACACCACACCGTCGTCATGGCTGTCCTGTAACAAATTTCGGAATGAATTGGTGCGCTGTTCATAAGCGAAAACACACCAGCCCCGGGCAGACTTGGCACAGTTTGTAAAATCGTCCTGCCATTTGTCGAAACTTCCGAAAGCGGCTTTAATGATGTGCATGGTGGCTTCATCGGGTGATGTGGCTTGATTGGTCATATTTTGAAAGTAGGCTTCGTGGAGCATCACCCCGTCTAGGGCATAGGTCTCACCTTTTTTAAGCCCTCTGTACAGGCTGTAGGTGGCATTCGCCGCAATGGGTGGCGTTAAGGCTTGCAGCTTATCTGTGATTTCATTCACCTTATCTACATAGCCTCTGTAAAGCTTGATGTGGGCATCATACTGCTTTTGGGAAACAACATTGGTCTGATACGGATACGTATTGGCGGTTATCATCATATACCCCTCCAAAAGATGGTTATATGCTATCATATTGTAACAACCGCCAAAGGTGAACCCCTTAAAGTTTTAATTTCAACTAATGTTTGAACGCTTCCTGGCCGATAATTTACATGAAGAAGTTTGTGTCCTTTCACCATGTTTTAAGGGGGCTATATTATGAGTGTTTATACCAATAATCTAAGGTATACGGGAACCTCTGGCATTGATGTGGAATCTATGGTTACAGCCATGATGAAAGCAGAAAGCCTTAAATATGATAACTTATCCCGAAACAAACAGTTGTTGGTTTGGCAGCAGCAAGCTTATCTGGGCGTTACCGGCAAGCTAAAGGAATTTCAAGGTACCTACTTTGACATACTGACTGCAAGCCCGAATATGCGTAAAGATACTACCTTTAATAGTTTTAATGTTTTTGCCAAGGTGGGTGGCTCGGATACCGGGGCTGTTAAGGTTACCGGCACGTCCAAGGCACAGGCCGGCACGTATAGGCTGGATGTGCTGAAACTGGCTACCAAAGATGTGTACAGCAACACCACCAGTGCGGCCAGCAGCCTTACAAGTAGCATACCGTTAAGCAGCATGAATTTGTCTACTTTACGGCCCACAGATACGTTGAAGATTTCTCTGGACGGTGCTTCCCCCAAAACCATTTCTTTCACACAAAGCGAAATTGCCGTGTTGCAGGCGGCTACAAACCCAGGAGCAACCCAAGCTGATAAAAATGCGTTTTTAAGTGTCTTTCAGACAAAGTTGGACGAATTTGGTACAGAAAACGGCCAAAGCAAATTGCAGGCCACCTTCGACGGCAACGACAAGTTGTCCATTACGGCGTTAACCGGGCATGATGTCACCCTATATACCGGCACATCCCGCCAGCAACAGATTATGAGTTCTACCATTCCCAGGGTGCAGGGCTTTGGCAGAAGCACCTTCCAAGTGAAGATGGGTACCCAAACCTACAATTTAAGCGTGGAAATGAGTGCTTCAGACACCCAAGCCTCCATGGCCACCAAGATGAACCAGGCGCTTAAAGATGCAGGGCTTTTAGGGAACCTCAAAGTCTCTGTGGGTACCGGGTCAGATAAAAATAAAATGATTATTACGGCCACCAATACCGATGAAGATGTGGAGCTTTCCGGCAATCTCATTCGTATTATTATGGACCAAGCCACGCCCACACCCATTGTGCTGAGCCACACCAACCCTTGGGGGGATTTTGGCTTAAAAACCAACGTAGGCAGCCAAGTTAACCCAGACCAACCTGTAAGTGGTGCTTTCCCTGGGCTCAATCTGTCTACCTATACCAACGGCATTACCATCAATGGCAAAAACATTGATATTAAAACTGCCACCACTGTTAAAGAGCTTTTTGATTTGATTAACAAAGCAGATGCTGGTGTTAAACTACGGTACGACACCATGAACAACGCCGTGGTCTTTGAATCTACAAAAACAGGCCAGGAAAACATTATTCGCACGGATACCCATGCTGCCCGTTTTCTGCGGGAAATGGGGCTGAACCACACCCAAACAGCGGAAGATGCGGAAATAAAAATTAACAATGGCACCATCATCACCCGTTCCCAAAACACCTTTGACATGTACGGCATCACCGTTACCCTGAATGATGTTACGGAACCCGGCAAACCTGTGGTCATTACCACAGAACGGGACACCGGTGCCACCAAAGACTTAATTAAGAAGTTTGTAGAGTCTTACAATACGCTCATTAAGGATTTAGACGACGAATACAGCACAAGCCGGCCCAAGCAAAACCGATACAACTACTACGATCCTTTAACCAGCGAAGAAAAGAAGAACATGTCTGAAAGCGAAATTACAACCTGGGAAGAACAGGCGAAAAAGGGCATGTTATACCGGGACCCTATTCTGAGCGGCATTTTATCCAGTATGCGTTCCATGCTCTACGATTCGGTTACGTTGGACAACGGCCAAAAGATAAGTTTGTTTGATATTGGCATTACCACGTCTAAAAATTATAAAGACAAAGGCAAGCTGGTTATTGACGAAGAAAAGCTTATCAAAGCATTAAACGAACGGCCGGAAGACGTGGCACAGCTCTTTACCAAAGAGTCTCAATATTCCTATACAGACAAGGCCAATTCCAGGCTACGTATGAAGGAACAGGGCCTCTCTGAACGGTTTAATGACATCATTAACAATGCCACCAGCACCAATGGTTCCCTAGGCAAAAAGGCTGGGTTTAGCGCCGCCGATACCGGCAGTGACTTATACAAACAACTCAAAGCCGTGGACGACAAAATGGCGGACATGATGAAGGCGCTTATTGAAAAAGAAAATAATTACTACGCCAAGTTTGCAGCCATGGAAAAAGCCATTAATAATGCCAACTCTCAAATGGCATCTTTGCAGGGCCTATTAGGGCAGTCGTAAGAACCGGGATGAGTGATGGATATGCAAACCTTAAGTGAAAATGAAACCCAGCACTTGCTGGATTTGCTGGAAACAAAGCGGGATAAACTTTCGGCTGTATTAAGCCTAACCCTTAACACCACGCTGGAAGCCAACAAAGAAGGTATAGACAGTTATGTGGCTTTAATTGAAGGCAGAGAAGCCTTCTTGCAAGAAGCACTTGCAGCAGATAAAGCCATTCAGGCGTTGCTTGGCAAAGCGCACAATGCCCAACACCCTGATTCGGCGCTTGACATGGAAGTTAAGCGTTTAAACGAAGCATGCCGCATCATTGTGGAGCGCATCATTTCCCATGACAAAGGCAACGAACCCATACGCCAAAGTATGTTGCAAGACATCAAGAAAAGCATTAAAGAAGCCAACAACCAGAAAAGCGTAAACACCTATTATCAGTACGATGGCTATCAAGCAAACCTATCGTATTTCGATAAGCAAAAATAATTTGAATACAGGAGGTCTATTAAAATGGAGGTTAATAGTCTTGCTTCCGAACTGAACACACCATCCCAAGCGCAACCTGTCACTTCTGCGGAACAGCCGAAACACTTACAAAAGCTGTACGGGCAAAACGAAACCAGGTTCAGTAAGATGGCATCCGAGGAAGAGAAGGACCGGGAGTTTAAAATATCCGAAGGTGATATTCAGAAAACCATCGACCGGGCCAATAAGGTCGTTGAGCCTTTGTTCCTGGAATTTCAGTATAAAATACACGAAAAAACAAACCAGGTGATGATTTCCGTCATCAACAGCAATACCAAAGAACTGGTGCGGGAAATACCGCCGGAAAAAGTTCTGGATGCGGTAGCGAAGATGTGGGAATTAACGGGGATACTGGTGGACCAACGGGGTTAACTAAGAACCTGTATTCATAAACGAAACGCCGACTTTTCGGCAAATTTTATGCCATACTGCGTTAAATTTTCTTGAAATACCTCAAGGGTATTCCTGCGAAAATTTGCCTTGTCTGGCAAAAAATTTGCTCGAAAATCCAGCATTCCTTATTATGAATACAGGCTCTAAAAAAGGCTGTGCCACGGGAAATCAGTAAGCGTGGCCCAGCCTTTTTTTATTGAATATCCGCTATGCAGATACATTTTTCAGTTTATACACGAAGGCCAGCACTTCTGCCACAGCCTGGTACAATTCCGGGGGAATGGGCCGCCCCACATCCACCGTTGCATACAATGTTCTGGCAAGCTGTACGTTTTCTACAATTTCCACCCCATTTTCTTTGGCCATCTCCTTAATACGTTTGGCCAAAAAATCCACGCCTTTGGCCACCACCACCGGCGCTTCACCCTTCGCTTTGTCATAATGAATGGCCACCGCATAATGGGTAGGGTTTGTAATGATAACGTCTGCATTTGGAATAGACTGCATCATACGCCGAAAAGATGCTTCCCGCATTTTTTGCCTAATCTTCCCTTTAATTTGTGGGTTACCTTCCGCCTGCTTCATTTCTTCCTTCACTTCATGTTTGGACATTTTCATTTGCTTGTTGTGTTTATACCGGGTGTAGGCATAGTCTAAAGCTGCAATAAACATAAACAGCAGCCCCACATTAATGCCCATGCGTATCACGAGCCGACCCACATACACCACAGCTTCCAGCAGTGCCAAACTCATAAGCCCAGGAATTTTATGAATTTCTTCCCGCACAATATAGTAAATGGTAATGACAATGACCACTAACTTTGCAATAGATTTAAAAAGATTGATGACGGACTGTAAGGAAAACAACCGCTTTAATCCCTTAATGGGGTTCAATTTTGAAAACTTAGGGCGAATGGGCTTAAACGTGGGGTGCCAGCCCACCTGAACCAGATTGGTGATAACCCCTACAACAAGCGCAACCGTCATTAAAGGCAGCGCAATGGTTAAAGCCCTTAAAAACATGCCGGATACCAGCCTGGAAATAAAATTTACAGTAAACACGTTGTCTATATTGCTGATAAGCCCAAAGTTATAACGGTAAACCCCTTGCATTTTATCCAGCATACCGGGGGCAAACTTGCTCAGCGCAAAAAAAACAGAAACGAACAGAAACGCCGTGCCCACTTCCTGGCTTTTGGCAACCTGGCCTTCCGACCGTGCCTTATTTTTCTTTTTGGCGGTGGGTTGCTCTGTTTTTTCTCCTTCGTCAAAGAAGTGCAGGTTTAAATGCATGTAGGATAAAGGGATGGATTGTTTTGTGTTTTGCAGCGTTTCCTCACGGTTCACGGGGACATGCCTCCTATGGTATTGCTCAACACTTGATAGGATAGCTTATAAATATAATGAAACATATCAACGAATGCAGGAATTGTCACATATAAAATGGCCATACCTGTCAGCAATTTAATGGGCAGGCCTACCACAAACACATTCATCTGGGGAACCGTTTTAACCAGAATGCCCAGGGCAATGTCTATAAAAAGCAATGTGCCCACAATGGGAAGGGCCAGTTGAACGCCAATAACAAAAAAGTCCATCATTAAGTTAACAATATAGAAAGTGAGGGCTTCATTGCCAAAAAATTGCTCAAATCCCACAGGAACGGCTTGGTAACTGTAACTTAGCGCTGAAATAAACATATGCAAGCCGCCGGATTGTATAAGGATGACGGCCATAAAAAAATAAATCACATTACCCATAATGGGCACTTGAATTTGCAAGATAGGGTCGAAAACACTTACCATAGACAAACCCATTTGGTAGTCAATCAATTGGCCTGCAAAGTAAAAGACGTTAAAGATAATATACACAGAAAAACCCATGGTAAACCCTACAAACAGCTCTTTCACAATCATCATTAAATAACCAGGTACGCTGTTGTCGTAGGCAATGGCTGTCACTTGCCCCGTGCTAAAAAGCAAAAAAGAAAAAGCCACGGCAAACATCACCTTGGCCATGGTGGTGAGCTGGCCGGATAAAATGGGAATGACCAGCATAAAGCTCAAAATACGCACCAAAATAATAAGAAATATGTCTATGTCCTGTAAAAACAGGGTTAGGATTGGGGTGATTAAACTGGTCATAAACCTCACCTAGGCACAATGTATTGCGGAATTGCAGAATAGATGTTAACGATAAAGGTTTGCAGGTTGGTGAGCATGAAGGAACCAAAAATAATAATTGCACTTAAAACCCCAAATATTTTGGGTATAAATGCCAGCGTGGGTTCCTGTATGGAGGTAACAGCCTGAAAAATACTCACTGAAATACCCACAATTAAACCCACAGCCAAAGGCGGCCCTGCCACCAAAATGATGGTGAGCAGCCCCGATTGAATGATGCTTATAATGGTGTCTTGGGTCATATGCGCACTCCTTCCATTTGCCGTAAGGGATTGTTTGAATGGGTTTAAAAGGGAATGGCCTTGAACGTTAGCAGTACATTTTCGATAACCAAGCTCCAGCCATCTACCAAAACAAACAACAACAACTTAAAAGGCAAAGAAATCATGGCTGGCGGCAACATCATCATACCCATAGCCATCAGCACCGAAGCCACAATCATATCAATAACCAAAAACGGCATATAAATTAAAAAACCTATCTTAAAACCTTTGGTCAGTTCCCCCAACATAAATGCCGGTATGAGCACCCGGTTTGGAATCTCTTCTTTTGTGGCGTAACTCCGCCCGGAAAGACGAATAAACAGCCGCATATCCTGGTCTTCAACCTGGGCAAACATAAACGCACGCAAAGGTTCCATCGCCACTTCAACGGTTGTTTCTTGTGAAATGGTGCCTTGCGCATAGGGTTTAATGGCGGTCTCGTTTATTTGGGTTAAAATAGGCCCCATAAGAAATAGGGTTAAAAACAAAGCAATGCCAACCAACACTTGGTTTGGCGGCATTTGCTGGGTGCCCAGGGCCGAACGTAAAAAATGCAAGGAAATAATAATTCGGGTAAAGCTGGTGAGCATCAGCAATAGAAAAGGTGCCAGAGAAATAAGGGAAATCATAAACAAAAGCTGTAATGTGCTTACAACTTCCGTTTGGTTCTCTGCAGGGTTTACACGGACAGAAACAGCCGGAATATCCTGTGTTTGAATTAAATCGGCAGCAAAGGCTGCATGATTCAAACATAAACACAAGGTTAAAATGAGTAAACAACCTGCCACCAGTTTAAATTTTTTCATCCATATGTTCACAAAGCCCACTCCATCAATCGTTGCAACACCTCAAACCCTGTTCAAAATGGTCCAAGCTTTTCTGACTGTATAGCAATACTTACCCTTTATCTTTGCGCATCATGCGGTTGATGATGCTTTCAAAACCCATAGGGGCAGCAGCGCTGGCATCATCTTTAAAGACCAAGTCTTCCGAGTCCACCTGTGTTAAAAGCGTGATATGCTCCTTTGTGGAACCCAACAACATATAACGCCGCCCCACCCTGATAAGCTGAACCTTGGAATACTGGTTTAAAAAAACACTTTCCATCAGCTCTACATTGCCATTTTTCTGCTTATGCTGCTGTGCACCTGCCAGCCACCTGGTGGCATAGTACGCTAAAAATGCCACAACAACAAACGCCAACAACATGAACACCAGCTGGACAAACATGGCTAGGGTGTCTGGGGGGGCAGGGCTTTGGCTATATGGAAAATCAGCCGTACTATTGATGATTGCTATACAATCTAAGTACATGTTTTCATCCAATCACTTTTTTAACAGCCTCTAACACCCTGTCCGGCTGGAAGGGCTTTACAATGAAGTCTTTGGCACCCGCTTGAATGGCTTCAATAACCATGGCTTGCTGACCCATGGCCGAACACATGATGATAACGGCATTAGGGTCTGAAGCTTTGATGCCTTTAGCCGCTTGAATACCATCCATTTCAGGCATGGTAATATCCAAAACAACTAATTTGGGCTTTAGCTCGTTATATTTTTCAATGGCTTTAATGCCATTTTCAGCCTCACCCACCACATTATAACCGTTTTTGGTCAGAATGTCCTTAAGCATCATGCGCATAAATGCAGCATCATCCACTAAAAGAATAGACTTTTCAGACATAACTTTACACTCCTTTTATGCTATATACGGATTAGATTATATCCGGTTTTCAGGGCTAATAATATCTGTAATTCTGATGCCGAAGTTTTCGTCAATGACAACAACCTCGCCTTTGGCCACAAATTTACCGTTTACCAGTATATCAACCGGGTCACCAGCCAATTTATCCAGTTCAACCACTGTACCCGGGCCAAATTCTAAAATTTCTTTAATTTTTTTGTGGGTTCTGCCTAGCTCCACCGTCACTTCCAGGGGCACATCCATAATGATGTCAATGTTTTCTTTTTGTTGCATCACTGCATTCACATCAAAATTCTGGAATTGTACCGGCTGCACATTGACTGGCGGTGGTGTAAATTGTGGTGCGTATTGTTGCTGTGGTGGTGCATACTGTTGCGGAGGCGGTGCATACTGCGCTTGGGGTTGCATATAGGGCTGATCCATAGGCTGTCTCTCCATTTGTGGCGGTGGTGCCACATATGATGGTGTTGGAGCTGGTGCAACAGGCGCTTGTGCCATTGGCGCTTGCACAATTGGCGGTGGCGCAATTGGCGTTTGAGCAGGTGGAATTGGTGCCGGAGCTGGTTGAGATTGAGCCGGTGCATCAGGCATCAGTTCATTTTTAAGCGTCTCCACCATTTCAATTGCAAAATCTTGTGGAATAATTTGCATAATGGTGCTGTCAATCAATGTTCCAATCTGCATTCTAAAGGAAACACAGGCAACAACCTCATCTGGTGCAAACTCCACATCTCTAAAAAAGTCGTCATTATTAAAATCTAAAACAAATGCACGGGGTGTGTCAATATCAATTTTCATGTGCATCATGGAAGAAATGGATGTAGCAGATGAACCAACCATCTGGTTCATGGCTTCACCAATGGCGCTTAAATCAATTTCTGTCAATTCGGCGTCTGGGTCAACCGTCCCGTCGCCGCCCATCATCAAGCTGGTAATGATTTTAACATCATGTTGTTTGAGTATGAGAATATTAGCGCCACGTAAACCTTCTTTGTAATCTACCCGAATGCCTACGCAAGGCCGGTCGTAGCTAGCGGCTACTTCTTTCCAAGATTTCACCTGCACATGCGGGGTATTGATGTTCACCCGTTGATTGAGCAACGCAAAGAGAGTAGTGGCCGAGGTGCCCATGCTAATATTTCCAATTTCACCCAGGATGTCTTTTTGCTCTGAAGTTAAACTGTCTCTTGACACCTGTGAAGCGGTTTCGTCAAGCTGGTCCTGGTCCGACGGTGCGTCTACGCCGACGCCATGGCCGCCAAGCAAGGCATTAATTTCATCCTGTGAAAGCATGTCTCCCATCGGGCTATTCCTCCTTCTCTATAAATGAAGTGATTTGAATGGCGTTTTTGTTTCTGCTGGTACCGGGCTTGCCCTGGAATTTCAGCAAGTTTCCTACCATCACATTCAAATCCGATGTTATATAAGAATCCAGCGGAATGATGTCGCCCACCTGCAGGTGTACAAAATCCCTTACTGTAATACTGGTTTGGCCAAGCACGGCAGATACAGGCACCTGGGTTGTTTCCAACCGCAATTCCAACTCGTCCCGGTATGCCTGGGTATCTTCTTCGTCTTTTTGTGCAAACCAAAACTTGGTGTTCAGCCGTTCCATGATGGACTCTACAGCCAAGTGTGGAATGCAGAAGTTCAGCAACCCTTCAGAGCTACCAATCTTCATGCTTAAAGTGACCAACGCTGTCATTTCATTGGGCGATACAATTTGAGCAAATTGAGAATTTGTTTCAATTTTGCTCAATTTCGGTGTCAGGTGAACCACATTGTCCCACGGTTCGACCAAATAATTCAGCATTTGGGCGATAATCCGCTCTAACAATATGATTTCTATTTCCGAAAAATCTCGGATTTTTTTCATGGTGACACCTGCGCCGCCCAAAATCCTATCTATGATAGAATACCCTATGTTGGCAGACATTTCAAGTAAAATCGTACCTTTTAAGGGCTGAAACTCCAACAATGCCAAAATTACCGGGTTTACCATAGAGTTGTTAAATTCTTTATAGGTAATTTGCTCTGAATTCACCACCTCTAACGCACAGGTTGTGCGCATATAGCCCGTTAAAAATGACGAAACCATCCGAGAGAAGTTATCAAAAATGATTTCCAGCGTGCGCAACTGTTCTTTGTTAAACTTGGACGGCCGGGTAAAATCATAATTTCTGGCTTCTTTTGTGGTGGGTGTTGCGGGCACCACCAATTTGTCTGCGGAACCACTGTTTAGCGCATTCAACAGCTCGTCAATTTCGCTTTGAGATAATATGTCGCCCATGTTTTACACCTGCCCGTACGATTTATTCTATATAAAAATCACTGATATATACTTGATAAATCAAGTTGTTTTTAAAAGTATCCTGCAACCGGGCCAATATTTCATTGGACAAAGCCGTTTCACTATCCTGGGATTGCAGTTCCTCAAAAGTTTTGTTGCGAATGGTAGAAAGGCAAATGTCCCGTACAATGCTTTCCTGGGAAGTGAGCTGCTGTACCAGCAGCGGGCTTTCTTTTTTGTCTGTGTTGTTCACGCCCACACTCAAGCTTACGCTTATAATATGGGACAGGCCATCCACCCCTGCTTTTAAGTTTGTGCTGATGGGTTTTGTTAAAGGCACCAGGGTAACGTCACCTATGGGCAGTGTGGCCATGCTGCCGATGTCGTTATTGGCATTTTTGCCACTGTTTTGCATAAAACGCACCAGGGTGAAGCCTAAAAACCCCATGGCGCTTAATAGAATAACCAAAAGTGCGATGATTACAACCATTAATATTTTGTTCTTTTCCAATTTTATCTCCCCTTTTAACGTTCTCCTGCGTTTTCGGACATATACTTGCTTTTAACCAAAATTTCAACACGTCTGTTTTTGGCTTTATTTTCAGGGGTGTCGTTGGGTGCAACAGGGGCATACTCCCCTTTACCCATAGCCCCAATCTGGGCGGGGTCATAACCTTTTTGGTTTACAAAAAACTCTAAAACCGCAATGGCTCTGGCCGAGGATAAATACCAGTTACTGGGGTACTGGGGGGTGTTGATGGGGTCCGAGTCCGTATGTCCTTCAATTTGAATGGCGCTATCCGGGTACTTGCTCAACTCTGTGGCCACCATATCCAGTACTGGAATGGCTTCCGGCTTTAAGTTGGCTCGGCCTTTGTCAAACAAAATGCCTTCTGTAAAGGTTATCAGCACACCTTGGTCTGTTATTTCAGCTTTTACCTGGTTGTTAATGTTTTGTTCTGCAAAGTACGTTTTAAAATTCGTGGTCATTTGCTGCATTTCCTGCTGGGCTTGCTGCAGCCGTGCATTTTGCACCATGTTGGAGGAAGCGTTTTGGCTTCTTACCACACTGGGCATTTGCATAATGCCGTTGCCGTACAGGTCTTTAATGGATTCTTTGCCCCCCGTCATGTTGATGCTGATGGGCATACCCATAAAGGAAGCAGCCATGGCTTCAAACTTGGCAGCATCCACCGTAGACATGGCAAAGAGCAAAACGAAAAAGCAAAGCAAGAGGGTTACCATATCCCCGTAGGTATTCATATACTCCGGGGCACCCTTTTTTACTTCTTCCGGTTTTTTTTCCATTAGCGTTCACCAGCCCCAGCCCCTGTACCCTGTACTGTATCCCTAATGCCGGGTGCAAGGAATGATTTAAGTTTTTCTTCAATAATGCGAGGGTTTTCGCCAGCCTGAATGGAAAGCATCCCTTCAATTAAAACTTCTTTAATCAGCGCTTCTTCATCAGAATAAATTTTAAGCTTGTTGGCAAAAGGGTTGGCAAAAAAGTTCGCCAGTACCGTACCATAAAAGGTGGTTACCAACGCTACAGACATTTTAGGGCCAATGGAACTTGGGTCACTTAACGATTGTAACATAAGGATAAGACCAATCAACGTACCAATCATCCCCCAGGCGGGGCCTACAGAACCAAAAAACTCCCATACCGCTTTCACGTTGCTATGCCTGTTGCCAATGTAAACCAGTTCTGTTTCCATAATGGAACGGGTAAGCTCCGGGTCTGTGCCGTCTACAATGAGCATAATGCCTTTTTCAAGGAAGCTGTCGTCTAAAGCCTTGGCCGATTCTTCCAGGGCTAAAATACCTTCTTTTCTGGCCAGGTTGGCCAAACGGATAATCACGTCTATGGCTGCGGCCGGTTCCAGTTTTGGGGGGTTAAAAACCAACTTTGCCGCTTTCAGTGCACCCAAAATATCCGGCAAGGGGTAAGCAATTAAAACAGAGGCGCTTGCCCCGCCTAATACAACCATGATGGACGGAGGGTCTACAAAGCTCATAACGCCCGCAAAGTTGCCAACCGTTAAGAAGATAGAAAGAATAATAAATACCCAACCTGAAATTATCCCAATAAGCGATGCAATATCCAAGCGCGTTTCCCCCTACTCTTTATACTCGTGTGAGAATATTTTTCTACTGTATGCAATAACTTTATCTATCACTTCATCCACTGACTCTGTGGCAATCACTTTATGCCCCGTGGTCATGGTTATCGTCGTATCCGGAGTTGCTTCTATGGTTTCAATGTGGTTGGCGTTAATCACCATTTCCTTGCCGTTTAACCTTGTTATCCAAATCATGGTTTTCCCTCCAAGGGTATTCAACACTTAGGGTTTGTTTTACTTTGGTTCTTGTAATTGGTAATTGGCAGGCGGCTTTTACAGCCACCTACCAATTACCACATGCATTAACGTTTCAAATTAACCAGTTCTTGTAACATATCATCGGAAGTGGAAATCACTCTGGAATTGGCCTGGAAGCCTCTTTGGGTGGTAATCATTTCGGTAAACTCCGCAGACAAGTCTACGTTGGACATTTCCAAAACGCCGCCCATCATTTTGCCGCCGCCGGACTGCACTTCTTCCCCAACACCGTCAAAATCGCCAGAGTTGGCCGTTACCACAAACAAGTTGTCGCCCACTTTTTCAAGGCCCGCCGGGTTTGCAAACCGGGCCACAGGAATTTGGCCTAAAAGCCGCAGTTCATCGTTGGAATAGCGGCCCATAATCTTGCCGTCGCTACCAATGGAAATGCCTGTAAGCGCACCCCGCTTGTTGCCGTCTTTGCGCACCACTTTGGGATTGGCTGTATCGGCCGTTTGGGTCATCTTGCCGAATTTGAGGTTGATTTCTCCATTGGCGCCTTTACCAAAAGTGGCTCCAGGGACTAATGCAGCTAAAACACTTGCATTGGTTGTGTCTGCCTTAAAATTGATGACAAAATCCGTAACACCTGCTGCCGGAGCCGTACCCCCAGCGGGCGTAGCACGCACCATTTTACCATTTGTATCAAATTCCATTGTGGCCACATCTGCAAAAATTGGGTCGGGCAAAGGAAAAGCAGACTTGCCTACCACGCTAATGGTCACTGGTGTGGTGGCTGTTCCAGGCGCAACCTTCAGTTCAACTGCTGCTTTTGTTTTATCTCCTTCGGGGTAAGCCAAATTGCCTACCTGGTACTTCCAGTAACCTGGGGTTGTGCCTACGGCAGGAGTATATATATATTTCACATCCACCACGTACTTAGTACCCACACTGTCGTAAATCTCCATGGTAGAGGTGCGTTCAGGTGTGGTGTCTGCATTTAAGTTGCCTTCAAACTCATACATGGTGGAAGGTTTAGGCATCACATATTGTTTGTCCCCGCCTACCGTCAACGGTTTAGTCGTACCTTTTTGAATGATATACTGGCCATAAGTTGGGGATGTGGTGTTGGTATCTAACACAGCATCCCAGCCCATTACCCGCATACCGGAACCTGCCATAACCAGGTTGCCTTCTTTATCCAAGTCCAACGCACCAGCACGGGTGAAGTACGTTCCGCTGGCATCCCCAACAATGAGGAAGCCGTCGCCTTGAATCATTACGTCGAAAGGATTGTCTGTACGTTGTGCAGCCCCTGTGGTCATAATCTTACCAATGGAAGCCACGTTGGCACCTAAGCCCACTTGCATGGGGTTTACACCGCCGCGGCCTGTTACCGGGTTGGCTCCGCTGGCACCGGCCACGGTCTGGCTGAATATTTCACTGAACGTTACCCGCCCGGCTTTAAAGCCGGTGGTGTTCACGTTGGAAATGTTGTTTGCAATAACGTCCATTTTTGTTTGGTGTACCCGCAAGCCGGATACCCCAGAGAACAACGAACGCATCATAGGAATGACCCCCTTTTAATAAAATGCCTGGCTGTCTTAAAGTTTATTCCTTCTGTCGTTCGGGAATAAGAAGCCCCCTTGAATCTTTCATGTTGAAAGAAGGTCCGGCTTAGACAATGACAGCCCCGTCAATATTTGTAAATATGTTTTCCTGTTGGCTATGGATGGCCGTCACCACGGTTCTGCTTCGCACGTTGACAACCAAAGCCACATTGTCTACAAACACCAGAGAATCCTTAATGCCCTTGGCATACGCTTTGTTCACGCCTTCTTCCACCCGTTTAATTTGGTCGTGGTTCAGGGCAATGTCTCTGGTATTTAAACGCATACTGGCATGTTTGGAAAACTGCAACGGCTGCGCTTGAACCTGTGTTTGGGCTTGCGCAATGGTCTGGCTTAAAATGTTGTTAAAGCCCCCGTTTGCGGTTTTTTGCATAGTTGCTGCCGATTGAGCCCCGCTGGATTTTTCTTCCGCCGGCCGTATGACGCTGTTTGGAAGTATGCGCATGGTTATCACCACCTATCTTCATTGACTGTAGGTTGTTTTATTCTTCGTCCATTTTCAAGCCCTTAAATGCGCCAAAGTTAATTTCGCCCACTGGCTGGTCTTCGCTATTCACCACTTGCAAGAATGGATTGCCGCCACGAATGATAACGCCAGCTACTTTGCCGGTTATACTGTCGTAAGATGCATTTTGGCCAATATAGCGCAGTGCATCGCAGGTTAAGCCAATGTTTTTCACATAAACCTTTTCCCCAGAAACATTTAAGAAAGGTGCATTGTCTTTGATTTCCACCTTGGTGACTGTGCCGGTGATTTGTTTCTTTTCGTCGCCAGCGCCAACCACAGCGGAAATGGTGCTGCCGATTAACGGCATTTCGTTGTCGGAAACAGAAATAACTTCTTTGCCGTAAATTTCCTGGTTGTTCACAATTAAAACAGGCACCCCATTTTTGTCGAACTTCAGGTAATCCACTTTGCCTTCTACAAAGCCTGTAATCTCTTTCTTTTCGTTGGTGGTAATGGCCTGAACATACTTGCCAATTAAGCCCAAATTCTGGCTGGTGGCCATGTTGGAGCTTAAGCTGCCAATGCTGTTTGCCAGGCTGTCTGAAAACACCAGCTGCACTTTGTTCAGCGGCACTTCTTTTTCTTCCACCATCAAATACGGCTCACCGCTACGCATCTTCACATAGTCCACGTTGCCCAGTATTTCATTGTAAAGGCCGGTTTTTTCATCCACCACCTCGGCGTAAATGGATTTGCCAATCATGCCGAAAGCTTGCGAATGGGAAAAGGACTTGCTCATGTTTTGCATTTGTTCCAATGTGGTAAATTGGGCCATTTGCGCCAACATGTCTTTATTGTCCACCGGGTCTAGGGGGTCTTGATTTTGCATTTGAACCAGCAACAGCTTTAAGAATGCATCTTTGTCCAGTTCATTGCTGGGCTTTCGGGTAACCGCATTTGAATCTGTTGCTTCCGCCCGCTCTGTGTTTAAATCGTAACCGAACCATAAAGCTTCATCTTTTTTTGTTGCATTGCTCACTGGGTCTGCCATATTTTCACCTCCTATTGCTATGCTTGGTATTCCACGCTGTTGTTATAAACCGCCTTTGTATCTACCCCAATAGGTTCCCCTTCTATTTCCTGGGAAATGCCATTAATAAGCTGGCTAATTCTATGGGCGGACTTTTGCTGGCCGGCGATGAATTGCCGCATCCGCTCGTCCTGTCGGTTTTCCCCTACAGATACGGAAAGCTGGGCCACTTGCAGCCCTTGTTGGGAAAGGGTGTCTTTCAGCTGGTTAAAGTTGGATTCAATCACTTCTTTCACCCGCTGGCTTTCGGCTACAAAATGGGCGGTGACAATGCCGTTCTCTGTGGCCACTTTCATGGACACATCCCCCAAATGTTCGGGCTTTAAGGTGATGCGCATTTCAGAAACGTTGCCCTTAATTTCCACCTTCATGCGCTCTACCAGCTGGTTCACCACGTCTTGGGTGTTCAGCGTGCTCATGGCTTGCGCCTTGGCCGTGGCTTTGCTTAGCTGCGCCACTGGGGTTTCCGCCATGACTTGCGCATTCAGTTGCACGTCTTTAGGGGTGGTGGTTTCCGTTGCTACAGGCTCCATGGCGTTTGGTAAAGGCTTTTGCTCCGCTTGATGGCCATGCTGCTGTGCTTTCCCTTCTCCGCCTGTATTGCCCGTTCCAGAAGCATCTGCATTCCCCTCAACCTTTAACCCTTCTTCACCCAATACAAGCGGTTCAGTGGTGTTGGTTGCGCCTTCTTTTTCTGCAACAGTCTGCGTGTGCACAGGTTGTGAAACGGTAACCTCAGCCTTAGCAGTTGGTGCTGTTTCCTGCATGGGCGCAGTCTGTTGGGTTTGCTGGGTCGTATCTTGAACCATAGTCTCCGGTACGCCGTTTTGGGCAATGTCCTGCAACATCTGTTGAATGCTGGCCATCACGTCTTTAATGTTTGGCACATTCAGAAGTTCCACCGGTGACTGCACCTGATACACGGCCTGTAACAACTTGTTTAAATTGTCTTTCTCCAACAAGTCTGCGGGGGTTAACCCTAAAGCATCCAACATACCTGCAAGCTTTTCTTCTGGCATTTCCAGTATGGCAGAAAGTTGTAACAATATTGTGTCATCAACTGGGCTTGTTGCTTCCGCCGACGGTTCTGCCGCAGGGGTTACCGTCTGCTGGGCTTGGATTACCTCTTTTGAAGGCTGGTCTTGCTGGGTTACCGGTGCTGTCTGTTCTGCGGGTTTGGTATCCTGAACGTTTGACACTTGGTCTTGCTTGGAGGCACTGTCCGCAGAAGCCGGTTGGGCTGCTTTACCTTTGGCTTTAGGTTTTGGCTTTGGGGTTGCTTTTCCCTGCTGGGTTGCCTTCTCCGTTTTTTTGCTTCGATAGGCCGTGTCTCCGCTAGACTTTTTGTCTAGTTCTTTACCGAACACGTTTTCAAACTGGTGCGTGTTAACCTTTAGCCCTTTTGCTGGCTTGGCGTTTTCAAGCTTGGTTTCCAAGTTTTGAAGCAGTTGGCTTATATTCATTTTCTCACCTCCTTTCAAGCGTTGGATTATATCCATTGTTTATTGGTGCTTAGGGCTGGGGTGGAGCCATTTGCTTCACAACAGACGCCGCCATCACAGGGTCCATGGCGGCCAGAATGCCGCCGCTTGATGCGCTGTCTAAGCTATTCAGAATGAGCACCACCAAATTCATATCCGTTCTGGCCAGTTCCCCCAAAACTTTTGCGCCTTGGGTTGCGTCCATAGCCTGGATGGTATTCATATACTTTTTAAAATCTTTGGACTGTTGAGCGGTACTTACAGCTTCTTTATAAAGGGTTTCCGCATTTTCGGGGCTTATTTGCTCATAGAAGCTGGCGTAAGCGGCCGGGTTGTTTTCTGCAATCATCTGGTCAAACTTGGCTTTGTCATCTTTAAACTGCACCTGCTGGGCTTCCAATTCTTGCAGCCGGGTCAGTTCATCGGTGTAAAGCTTCACTCTGTCTTGCATGCTTTGGTTCTCGGTGGTTAAAGCGTCCACTTGCTGCTGCAAGGTGTTGATGGTGTTTTTCAGTTCCCCCACAGAAGCATTGGCGTATGGGTCGTCGGGGGAAGCTGGGGCTTCCGTTTTCACCAGGTTGCCTACTATGGGTAATTTCTGTATGGTGGGCACAACATACCGGCTTCTAATGCCAAATACATCAAAAAACAGCCCTGCGCCTATGCCACCCACCAGCAATAAAGCCAACAATACCGGCAACAACTTTCCTTTGCGCCCTTTTTCTCTTTGTCTTCTAGCCTTTTTTTCTTGCTTTTCCATCAGCTTTTGTGCCTTTTTATCCAGCGGCTGGGCTTGCTCCTGGCTTTCATTGGGAGCAACATGTTCAATTAAATCAACAGGTGCTTCTTTCTTTGGGTTTTTTACAGCCATGTGTTTATGAACCTCCATTGCCCTCGCTATAGCGGTAACTTACAATCTCATCGGTGAGCCGCTGCTCATTGCGCTGTTGCTCCTTGTTAAACGTTTCATGTTCACGTTCTTTAACCTTTTCCAGCATTTTGCGCTCGTTCATCGATTGAATGAGGGCCATGCGTTTTTGCTCGGCTACGGCTTGGGCTTTTTGAATTTCCACATCCTGCAAAATAATTTTTTGCTTTAAAATGTTAATGTATCCGTGAATGCCCAGCACAGCATTGGGCCGAATGGTTACCGAATCCTGTTCGTTGTAAACCTGGTTGCGCAGCGCCTGAACCTGGCTGTTTTTTTCCATCACCAGCAGCGCCTTTTTTTGCTTTTCCGCTTCCAGTGCCGTTAAGGCACGGCCATATTCCTGCTTCTTTAATTCTTCCAGTTTGTGCTTCACATTTAAAAAGCTTTGAAGCTTAAACGAAAATTTGGCCACTACCCTCACCTACTACCTACTTGTTACACTTTAAGAACCGGAAACGATATTTTGCATCATGTTAATGGTGTCTTCCATTTCAATCTTATCGGAAACGCCTTGAAGCAAAAAGTCCATCACGGGCTTGTGTTTGTCAATGGCGTCGTCAATGTCTTCATTGCTTCCCCGTACATAAGCGCCTACGTTTATCAAATCTTCGGCGTCTGTGTATATGGCCATGCTTTTTTTAACCAAGTTGGCCGCTTTCAGATGTTCTTTGGTAACCACATCCCCCATAACACGGGATACGCTGGCCAGAACATCAATGGCGGGGTACTGGTTTTTGTTTGCAATTTTACGGCTTAAAACAATGTGGCCGTCCAGTATGCCACGGGCGGTATCGGTGACTGGTTCAGTTAAGTCGTCCCCGTCCACCAGAACGGTGTACATGCCGGTGATGGAACCTTTGGCATCTGTGCCTGCCCGTTCTAAAAGCTTTGGCATCACCGCAAATACCGATGGGGTATACCCCCGGGATACAGGCGGTTCGCCGGTTGCCAAGCCCACTTCCCGTTGCGCCATGGCAAAACGGGTGAGTGAGTCCATCAGCAGAATCACATCTTTGCCTTGATGCCGAAAGTATTCAGCAATGGCTGTGGCCACTTCCGCTGCCTTCAAGCGCACCAGCGCCGGTCGGTCGGACGTTGCAACCACCACCACGGAACGTTGCAGCCCTTCTTCCCCTAAGTCCTTTTCCAGAAACTCCCGCACCTCTCTGCCACGTTCACCAATTAAGGCAATGACGTTCACTTCGGCTTTGGTGTTTCTGGCAATCATGCCCATGAGTGTGCTTTTGCCCACCCCGCTACCGGCGAATATGCCGATACGCTGGCCTTTACCCACTGTCAGCAGGCCGTCAATGGTTTTCACCCCCAGCATTAAAGGCTGGTGAATGCGCTGTCTTTGCAAAGGGTCTGGCGGGGGGCTTGAAATGGGCCAATCCTGGCCGTCGGTTATAGGGGGCTTGCCGTCCATCGGCTGGCCTAAACCGTCCAACACTCTGCCTAAAAGCTGGTGGGAGACTTTAATGCTGATGGGTTTGTCGCAAGCCTCTACCACACTGCCTGGGTTAATGCCTTTCATATCCCCCAGGGGCATGAGCAATATTTTATTATCACGAAAGCCCACCACTTCCGCCATAATGCCTTGGGCATGGACGCTTTCCTTAATGGTACAGGTGCTGCCAATGCTCACATCGGGGCCAAGGGATTCAATGGTTAAACCCACCACCTGGTATACCCGGCCCAACTTTTTAATATAAACCGGCTCCAACGCCGCTTCATACTTGGTTAAATCAATCACCATAGGTCATCACTCTTCTTGCTCCGGCTGTGTCATGTGGGACTGGCTTTCCCCGTATATCAGGTACAACTGCTCCACCAGCGCTTTGTATTGGCGCTCCAAGCTACAATCAATGTCGCCATAAGGGGTTTCAATGACGCAATCCAGCCCACGTAAGGAGAGGTCTTTCATAATTTCCAAGTTGGAGGATGCTTCAATCTGCCTTTCAATGGCTTCCTTGTTGGCCATAACGGTTTCATAGTCTTCCGGGGAAACCCGGATGTTGATGTTACCGGTAAGAGAGGCGTTGCTCAACCCTGCCCGAATCAAGACCATAATAACCTGTGGGTTAATGTGGATAGTATTTGCCAATAACTTGTTTACAATCTTAACAATTAATGCCAGCATATCCCCTTCGGCACTGTCCATCAGCTTTTTGCGCTCTGCTCTGGCCTCTTTTAAGGTTTGCTTGGCCTCATCTTTTAAAGACTGGGTTTCCTCCAGCGCCTCGTTGTAACCGGCGTCATACCCCTCCCGGCGGCTTTCCATTTCGTAGTCATAGGCCAGCTGGGCGGCTTGTTCTTCCACATCCCTTAAAATTTCCTGGGCCCTTTCTTCCGCTTCTTGAATGATACGGTTTGCTTCATCTTTGGCCTTATGTTTGGCTTTTTCCAGCAGTTCCTCAGGGGTTTCCGCACGGGGAAGGTTTTCGTGGGAGAAGGGCTGAAATTCTCCTTCTTCCTCTTCATCCACCTGCTCAAAATCCAGCGGTGTAATCGTTGGGGTTTCTATGCGTACAAAATTGTCTGCGTCCAGAACCACACGGGAGGATTTAAGCACTCTAGACAATCACTTCATCTCCTCCGCCTCTGGCTACGATGATTTCGCCTGCATCCTGCAATGCCCGGATAACGTTAACAATTTTCTGTTGCGCTTCTTCAACATCGGATTTACGCACAGGCCCCATAAATTCCATGTCTTCTTTGATCATAGCGGCCAAGCGCTTGGACAGGTTGTTGAAAATAATATCCTGTACGTCCTGGCTGGAGCCTTTGAGGGCGATGGCCAGGTCTTTGTTGTCGATGTTTTGGCGCAAAACCGTTTGAATGGAGCGATTGTCCAGCATGAGAATGTCCTCGAAGACAAACATTTTGCGTTTGATTTCTTCGGAGAGTTCCACATCTTCGATTTCCAGTGCTTCCATGATGTGTTTTTCCGTGCCACGGTCTACCACATTCAAAATTTCCACAACGGAGTCTACGCCGCCCACCACGGTATAATCTTCGGTCATTAAAGACGACAATTTCTTTTCCAATGCTTTTTCCACTTCCTTGATTACATCCGGGGACGTTCTGTCCATCATGGCAATTCTGCGCACCACGTCCGACTGCTTTTCAGGGTTTAATTGAGACAGAATTTCCGCCGACTGTTTTGGCCTTAAATAAGACAAAATAAGGGCAATGGTCTGGGGATGTTCGTTTTGTATAAAGTTAAGAATCTGGCTGGCGTCTGTTTTACGCACAAAGTCAAAGGGACGCACTTGCAGGGAAACCGTTAGCTTGCTAAGAATTTCATAGGCTCTGGATTCGCCAAGGGCTTTTTCAAGCACTTGCTTGGCGTATGCAATGCCGCCTTCGGTAATGTACTGCTGGGCAATGCAAATTTGAAAAAATTCTTCCAAAACCTGTTCTTTCACATCTGGCATAATGGTGCCAATGTTGGCGATTTCCAAGGTTACAGCTTCAATTTCTTCTTCTTTCAAATGTTTAAAGATAAGCGCCGATTTCTCGTGCCCCAAGGCAACCAGCAAAATGGCGGCTTTTTCTTTACTGCTTAAACCAGCGGCGGTTGCCATCGTTTCACTCCCAATCGTCGTTCAGCCAGTTGCGCAGCAGTTGTGCAGCCGCTTCGGGCCTGTCTGTAATAAACTTCTCAATTTGCCGTTTAACTTCAGAGTCTTGAACAATGTCGATTTCGGCCAGTTTGGCTGCTTCGGCTTCTTTCTGTTCTTCAAGCTGGGTGCTCACAAGCAAATCCTCCACAGACAATTCCGGCTCTATCTCCGTCACTTCGTCTGGCTGGGCGTTCTTGATCAAGCCGTAAGCCAGGAACAAAATGAGCAGCGCCAAAATGGCGAACATGGCAATTTGTTCTATTTTAACAGGGGTCACTTCTTTGTCGTAAAACACGGGCACTTCGTAGCCTACAATGAGGCCGTTTTGTATACCGATGCCGGTTTTTAAAGCATCTGTAATGTTTGGGTCAATGGTTAAAGCCACGGGCTGCTGGTTGGCAAGTTTAAAGTCCTCCCAGGTCTGGCCGTTGAGCTGGTTGTTTTTGGTCATGACATCCTCGTAGTAGTTGTGTTTCTTGTATACCATGATGGAAAACGAGGATCTGTCTGCATTCACGCTGCCTACGCTTTTGTCTGTAATGCTTTCCTGCTGGTTGTGTAAATAGCCGGTGGAGCTGTTTTTCTCCGTGGCGGAAGATTGAGCACCCGTTTGCATTTGATAGTCTGTGGTGGCCGCATCGTTGGCTAACAGACCGGGTTCTTCTGCCGTGTCGGCATTGGTTACGGAGCGGTTTTCCAGTACCTGGGTATTCACAAGCCCTGTGGCGCTGTCTGCAATGGGTGAAGAGTAGGTAATGTCTTTAATTTGAGATTTATCCCAATCCAGCACCAGGTTGACGGTGGGTTTAACCTCGTCATATAAAGGTGCCAGGGAAGCACGAATTTTAGCTTCAATTTCGGCTTTGCGCATCACTTCCATGTCGTATTCGGAACTTGCGCTGCCCCCTGTGAGGGTGTCTGTGCCGGAATACAAAGTCTTACCTTCCTGGTCTATGATTTCTATGTTTTCCATGGACAAGCCTTCCACACTGCGGGAAACAAACCGAGCGATGGCACTGGCCTGTGCTTTTTCCATGGGCTTATTTAAAAACAAACAAATGCCGGCAGAAGACTGCTGCTCCGGCTTGATAAAGTAATTGTCAGATTCAGGAATAACCAGCTGAACGGTGGCTTTATCCACGCCATCAAATGCAGCCAGGCTGGCGGCCAGGTCACTTTCCTTTACCCGTTTAAAGTTTTGCATTTTAATGCTTTCAGTGGTGCCCATGCCGCTATAGCTTAATGCATCCTGATAAGTAAAGGCCTTGTTATCTTTGGGCACGTCTTTAACGGCCAAGGCAATTTTGGCCGCATTCAAATCCTTTTGCTGCACCTCTACGGCGGTAGCATTTTGAATGACATTGTTTTTAATGCCAGCGTCGTCAAGGGCTGTTTGAATTTCCGCCACAGCCATTGAATCTAAGCCCGATGTAAGCACCGCCATTTTTGGACGCACAAACATATATACGGATAGCGCTAATACAGCAGCTAAAACCACTGCAATGGCTATAATTCTAACTTTTTGAGATTTTTCAAGTTCTATCCATTTATTTAACACGCTACGGAAATAGCCCTTTACTTTCTCCTGCATCTGCTCACCTCTTCTCAGTGCTATGGTTTAATCAAGGAAGTTTTTATGCTTGCAACCGCATAATTTCCCTGTAGGCTTCAATCACCTTATTGGTCACCTGCACTGTAAATTCTAGAGATGAATATGCTTTTTGCTCCGCCATCATCACTTCCAAAACATTGTCGGTGCGGCCGGCGGCAAAATCAACTTGGGCTGTATCTGCAACTTTCTGCAACTGATTGGTTTCGTTAACAAGGCTCATAG
>CAZCQP010000002.1:0-77297 GCA_964500895.1 uncultured Eubacteriales bacterium
GGCATACAGGAAATTAGTTACTATGGTTTCACTACCGATAATTGCAAGCGCCCCAAGCAGCAAATTGAGGCGTTTTCAAAAGCCTGCGTGGAGGCCGTGAACCTTATTGCCGCCCAGGGCGTGTCTCTACTTGTGGTTGGGGATGCCGATTCAAAATTCTTCCCGGAGGAGCTTAAGCCTTATAACACAAGGACGGACATTGCCGGGGGTGGAATCAAGGTAAACATCCTTGTGAACTACGGCTGGGAATGGGATCTTTCGGGAATTTCTAACGTGGGTGCAAGTAAAGTAGCAGCCCGCATAAAATCCCATGACGTTTCGAGAATGGATATGGTTATCCGTTGGGGTGGTATGAGGCGGCTTTCAGGATTTTTGCCGGTTCAGTCTGTCTATGCCGACTTTTATGTGGTGGACGAGTTGTGGCCGGATTTTAAGGCGCAGCACTTCTTTGATGCGATGCAGTGGTATCAGCACCAAGACCCTACGCTCGGGGGATAAATGATGGATGAGATTAAATTTGAAAAAAAGGTTTCCGCTATTGCTGCGCACAATCAAGCAATTTTACATGGGCATATTCAAATCAAAAGGGATATCCATTGCATCTTATTTGCGCACTATTGCAAAAGTACGCTGTTCTATAAAGATTTCTTAAACGTGACAAGAGACATTTTCGCTGTGAACAGGGTAGCAAATAGAAACCTAAGGCAAATGAAAAGACTGGTTCAAAACCAGGGTTTTAGAAAAGTATGGACCAAGGGCGTGTTTGCAGTATACGGTGATCTTAGACCTTTGGCTGTAAAAGCCGGCTTTGGAGAATGGGGGGAGAACGGCTTAATTGTCAATGACAAGTATGGTAGCGATTTTTTGATCTCTGCGATCTTTTTTAGGGGGCTGCACGCTTCTACTTATGCGTATAATAATCAATAGGAGGAAGCAATGTTCCCCGAAAGAATCTACTATGAACCCGAAATAGAGCAATATCATATGGGAAGACACCTTCTGCTAAAATATAAGGATGTACCCTGGTCTCCAATAGAAAACCACAACAATATTTTGGAGCTTAGAACCAGGCCGAATGAGGATTTTTGTACGCTTAAAAAGTATTTAATTATTGGCATTCGTAAGACCCATAAATATGTGGATAACTTTAAGATATCCGATTATTTAGTGCCGTTTACTTCCTCGGGCTGTTCTGCCATGTGCCTGTACTGTTACCTTGTGTGCAACTATAATAAATGCTCATATTTAAGGGTGTTTGTAAACCATGAGCAGATGCTCTCTCGCCTAATCAAAAAGTCAGTGGCTGCACAGCAAGCGAAGGTTTTCGAAATTGGCAGCAACAGCGATCTAATCCTTGAGCACAGGATTACAGGTTCGCTCACCGAGACAATAGAACAATTCGCAAAGCATGGCAAAGGCAGCATTACCTTTCCCACCAAGTTTAGTATGGTTAATGAGTTGCTACCACTTCATCATGAGGGAAAAGTGATCTTTAGGATGAGTGTCAATCCGCAGGAGATTATCAGTGAGATTGAAATCGGCACATCAAATCTATCCGCCCGCATTCGGGCGTTAAATGATATGGGTGAAGCAGGCTATAAAGTTGGCATTTTGATTGCTCCGATTGTAATGGTGGAAAATTGGAAACCGCTCTATACAGCACTGTTAGATCAGTTAGCAGAGCAACTCTCCGAAAAAGTGAAAAAACAAATACAGATTGAAATCATATTTATGACTTACAGTTATGTGCACCGTGCCATCAACGATCAGGCATTCCCCCATAAACCTTCTCTCTACAGCGCAGAAATGATGACCGGCCGAGGGCGCGGAAAGTATTGTTACAAGCAAGCCTATCGGCAGGATGGGGAAGCGTTTTTAAGAGACGAAATAGGAAAGAGATTTCGCAGCGAATCGATTGTTTATATTGTATAAAAATTGAATGAGCCCGCTACAGATTATACGCATACGGTTCCGCAAGCCTTGTCAGCCTGGTGATTTCACCGAGTACCACTTGTTCAAGAAAATCTATGCGTATGTAGTGGGTGGAAATGTAACTAGGCCGTTTGTCGTATTCCCAAGGATTATTACGGTTTTTCTTTGGCGGAACCACAGGCTTAAAGTTTAGAGCCTGTGCTATGTAGCGGGTATAGTCATCTTCCTAGGCTCTATCCATGACCAAAGGTATCACATCTTCTTGTTTGCCGACTGTTTTCGTGAGGATTGTACCCTGTGGTGCATCGTGAAGCTGCCCCTCGCTAATGTAAATGCCATGCCACGGCTGTTTTCTCATTTGCAGACATCATATGGACTTTTGTGGTTAATCCACCCTTTAGAACACTCTATTGCTTGTTTGTCTCTTTTCGCAAGTATCAGGGTGGACTTTGACTACTGTGGAATCCAGAAATAAGGCTTCTGGTTTTATCTTAAGGATGTCCTGTGCATGTAACACCCGAAACAGCTTTTCTTATTTCTGTTCTCGCCCACTACTTTGATTTTGATTATGCTGTTCGCTACTGTTTTAATTACATTTGACTATAAAACAGTGTCTTAATATTTTCTCGAAAAAACAGAGCCGCACCACTGCGTCAGGCAGTGGGGGCGGCTCTGTTTTGGTAAAAATGATAATGGTTGGTAAATGAAGAATCTTTTGTTTAAGCATCAGTAACGGTCATAAAGCTGGTAATCAGCTGCATGGCTTTGGCTAACGTTTCGTCGGGCACAGTCTCTACAAATTCGGCATTTCGGGCCAGTATCTCTACTGTTCGGACTTGTTCACACAGAATGCATCCGGTTGTTTGTGTTTGCCCATTTAGCGGAAGATGGAACGGGTGCTGCTGCTGGGTTTCTGCAATGGGGCAAACAATAGACATTTTACAAAACGTATTAAACGTATCATTGCTGATAACAAGCACAGTGCGCTTATCTTTTTGCCTATGCCCCGTGTGTAGTTTGATAATGGACCCTTGTTTCACCATGCCTCACTACCTACAGGCTTTCTCCAATCGCCGTCCATTGGTGTATTTGGTTGATGGGCCTCTGCCAGTATGCTGGCAATGTCTTTGTTATAGTATTCCTCTAAATACTTTTCAAGGCTGTTATCGGAATGGGTTTTCGCCTTCCTTATAACAATTGTATTGTCTTCCACCAAAATTTCCACCGTATCATGTTCGGCTAGGTGAATGTTCTCTAAAATGGCTTTGGGCAAACGTATACCGTGGCTGTTCCCCCACTTTTTAATGGTTGTTTTCATAGGCGCACATCCTTTTTATGTATAAGGTTTATACCGTAAACTCAAAAACCATTTGGGCCAGCATTTCGGACTGGCTGTTCAGTTCTTGGGCTGCAGCAGCAGATTCCTGGGATGTTGAGGCGTTGTTTTGAACCACCTCTGCAATTTGGTTAATGCCCACGGTAATTTGGGAAATGCCCTCGGACTGCTCTTTTGTTGCGGTAAAGATGTTGCTGATAATGCCCGAAACATGGTCGATGTCTGATACAATTTGTTGTAGGGAGTGAGCGGTTAATTGTGCAGTGTTCATGCCGTCGTTAATTTTGCTTATAATGTTTGCAATCATGGCAGAGGTTTCTTGCGCCGCCTGTTGGCTGCGGCCTGCAAGGGAACGCACTTCCTCGGCAACAACACCAAACCCCTTACCCTGAGCCCCGGCACGTGCCGCCTCTACGGCGGCGTTCAGCGCCAGCAGATTGGTTTGGAATGCAATGTCGTCAATCACTTTAATGATTTTAGAAATATTGCTTGAGGCATCTTTAATTTCCTGCATAGACGTTAGCATTTTGGTCATTTCGCTGTTGCCTTCCCGGGCGCTGGTCATGGATTTTTGTGATAAAGCATTGGCTGTTTGGGCATCTTGGGCGGTGCTGTGGGTTTGTTCATTAATGGTGATGACCGAGGCATTCAGTTCTTCCACAGCGCTGGCCTGCATACTGGCACCGTTGGCCAGGTCCATGGAAGATTCAGAAATTTGCTTGGCACCACTTAAAACGTTTTCTGCCGAAGCTTTAATATCGCTGATGGTGGAGCGAAGGGTGCAAGAAATATGGTTAATGGATTTCTTGATGAAATCAAACTGCCCCACATAATCACGTTGGATAGACGCCCTTAAATCGCCTGCGGCTAGGGTGCCCAACACTTGTGTCATTTCATTAATATATGCACCGGTAGCTTTCACCATGGTATCGAAAGAATTGGCCATTTCGGCAAAGCTGCCTTGGTGGTTTTTGTTAATGCTTACGTCAAAGTTGCCCTGGGAAAGCTGGGACAACACCTGGTTGGCCTCATGGATAGGGGTGTTAACCGCTTGCAGCAGGTTGTTTAAGCCCTGGGTTAGGGCGTTCCAGTCACCGTTATATTTGCTGGCATCTACCTGTGTGTCCAGCTGGCCGCTCATGGCGGCGTTAATCAAAGCGTTGATGTCACCGCTGACGGATGAAAGGTTGCTTTGCAGTTCTTCAAAATACTGGTTGGCAATGGCTTTTTTCCCGGGTAATTGGGCAAGCTGGGTATTAAAATCCCCTTCGCCAAATTTGCTAAAGGCTTCCAGCACATGCATGTGGTCGTTTACCAGGGCAGATACAGTGTTGTTGATGGCGCTGGCTACATTTTGATATTCTCCGTCAAACACATCTTCCGGGATTCTGGCGTCTAGGTCACCTTTTTCCAATTCGCCGGACATCCAGTTAATTTTATTCATCAGCAAGAAGATAATATCCCGAAGTCTTATAAAGGACTGTGCCAGCATACCAATTTCATCGTTGCTTTGGTAATTGATGCTGACGTTTAAGTCGCCTTGGGACATTTTCTGCGCCACATCTTCTAATACCTTCACCGGTGTTTGAATGGATTTGGTTATGAGATAAACCATGCCAATAACCAGCAGCATTCCAGCGCCTAAAACGCCAATGACTACCCCTATGGCAAAAATGTATGTACTGTGGGCCATGCTCGTTTGTTCGGCGGTTTCAGCATCCTGTGCGGCAGTCATTTCAGTTAGAACGCTGGCGGCATTGTCTATAGCCGGGGCATACTGGGCCGAAAATATGGCTGTGCCTTCATTCAAAGATTCCACTGTATTTTCTAGGGCCAGGGCATAAATTTGCTCCCGATAGGGCTTAGCTTCATTAACAATTTTCTCGAACTTGTCAAAGTAAGACGGGTCTAGTTGTGTATTGGCCTTATATGCCTCAACCGCTGTCATCATATCCGTCCGAGCCTGGTCTGCAGCAGCCATGGCTTGCTTGATTTGCTCTGGATCTGAAACCACAAGGGTTAAAAGTATATTTTTCTGTATTGCCAACATGTGCCTGCGGATTTGCCAGATGTAGCCCGTGTTTGGGACTGTTTCAAAAGCAAACTGATCTGCAACTTTGGCCATTTTGTTCACGCAAAAAAATGCCGATATGCCAAGAATGACAAGCATTGCAAAGACGGTACCAAAGCCAACCATCAATTTTGATTTGATTCTTAAATTTTTCATTCCCTTCCACCCTTATATGTTTATTTGACAGCATTGTAAACTACCTGATGACTACACTGCATACTGATTTGACCATATGAACCCTTTAAACGCAAAAAGCCAATCACGGTTTTTTGCACAGTTCAAAAAATGCCGGATTAGCCGTAAAAGATTAGCAAAGAATGTGTAGTATGTTTGCCGTCTTATTGAGCAGCAGACTGTAATTTGTATTTAATTTCACCGTCATTCCCCTAAATCACGTCTTGCGATACATTATAGCACGTTAAATTGTGTACTTCAACATACCCTGCTAAAATTCACATTCTTTCACACCATAAAAGATGCCCAAGTGTGAATACAAAATTTGTTTTTTACTTTTAGAACAGTATCTATATTTGAAATATAAATCCAATAATGTTTTTATTTAATTAGGATTTTGAATTAGATTTTACCCTATGCATACATTTGGGAATGTGCTATAATCCCATGGATAAACAATTGATAAACACAAGGTTTGTTTTATAAAAAATGCATTGGTGTGATTAACTTAAAATAAAGAGGGGATGGGTATGCCTAAAAAGCAACTGACCAACCTTGGGGTATTAATGGATTTATTAAACATTTCCACCGTGGAATTGTCTAAGGCCATTGCTATTGAACGCAGCTCCATCAGCAAATGGCGCCACGGTGCCACTAAAATATTAGCGGATATGCCCTATTTTGAAGAATTGGTCAGTTATATGGTGCAAAAAAACAAACGCATGGGCAATGAATTGCTAGAGAACTTTTTTGAAAGCGTTTATCCTGTGAAGAAACGTTTACATAAGGAATATTTAAAAAGATGCATTCGTGCTTACCTATTAGATATACCGGATGCAAAAGTATCGGATACGGCTGCAAAACATCAGTTGTCCATCACCAATACCAATACCTCTATGATTGTGACCAAGCAAACCGGCGCAACAGGCCGGTTGGAGATGTTTATTGGGTTACTTACAGATGCTGAAAAATTAACCGAACCTTCTGTCATTAGAATATTTGAAGCCGAGCAGCTTGAATGGATTTCATGTAACATGCACAATGCGGTTACCTTTTACCAAAAGATTAAAAGTGTTTTAAATGCGGGGCATAAAATAGAATTTATTTTTCAGGTGCGCTGGGGGCAGGTACCGTCTTTAGAGCTGCACCAAATTTTTTTAGAGCTTATCTTTCATGAAAAGCTGTCTGTTTTTGTTTTTACATCCAAGGCAAACAAAAACTATATTGGCAGCATGTATATATTGTCTGGGCATACGGCCGTTTTCGGTTTTTATTTCGATGACAATCTGGACAACATGCTCAGTTACCAGTACACTGACAAGCAGCTTATAGTAGGATGTGAGGCTATACTGGAAAAATATAAAGAGACAGCCCCTCAAGTGATTGTCACCAACAAACGGTCTGATTGGGAGAAAATGTTGAATAATATTCATGCCGTTAGATACAGAAGCGGCGCATATTTTCAATCAGGTAAATCCCTCTGCCTATGTACCATGAGCAAAGCATTGCTGGACGAAATATTGGAAGCCAACAATCTAACCAATGAGCGAAAGCAGCTTTGTTATGATTTTTACTACACGTTTAGGGAAATTGTGGAGTGCTGCGCCCCAGACCCGGCCAGCGGCTTTTATTACATTTTAGATGAAATTACAGCTCCTTTGGCTTACCCTGTCATTACAAACTACGTGTTATCTGCCATCACCGGGCGGCTGGTGCAAATGAGCCGTACACAATATATGCAGCATTTCAAAGACACCGCCGAAATTTTGTTGGCGAAAAAAGAGTATCGGGTTTTGCTGCACCATACCGCCATTCCTACCATTGTGCCCATATCGTACCCAAAGTCTGTCTGGTACAAAAACGATTGCTGGACGCTTGCCATCAACACGGACAGTTACTCTGGAAAGACCAAATTTGTGTACGGCGAAAATATGAAGACCTCTAATGTCTTTGAGTGTTGGTTTCTGGACATTTTGGAGAAAATTCCTGAGCACAAAAAAGATAACGCCTTTGTGGCGGACCTTTTTATGAAAATTGCAAACGGCCAAAAGGTGTAGGTTTCTTTTTGGCCATAAAAAATCCCTCCATGCGGCTTTTTGCCTAAAGAGGGATTTTTTATGCATAACTTGAGGCGTTTTTACGATACTTAGGCCTACATTTAACTGTTGCGCCGTTTCATCCACACCACCAGCCCAGCGGCCAAAATGGCCCCGGGCAGCACCAGAATGCTTATGGATCCCAGCACCAACACGCTGGCCTGGTTTACCATCAACACCTCTGAATTGGCGGTTTTGGGTGGAATATATACCGCTTCCCCTTTGTCTTGCAGCCAGTTAACGGCACTTAACAAAAAGCGATAATTGCCGTCCCCTACATAACTGTTCACAGATTCTTCCAAAATGTAGCTGTTACCCACCACCATCAGCTTGGTGTTATCCGTGGTGTTTCCTGTACCTTCCTTGCGCACCGCCATGGCCAGCACAAAGGGGCCGTCTGTGTCTCCGGTTTCCTTGCTGATGGACTGCATGTTGGGGCTGGTTTTGGCATACGCTTTCTGGGTGGTTTCCAGTACCGGTTCAAGGGTTACCCCTGTGGGCATGGTGTCTGTTTGGGCCACCCCTTGGGCATAAGGCATGAGCACCCGGTAAGAACCTTTCACCATGTCTCCCGCAGCGGCGGTCTGGCCGATAAGGGGCAAAATGTTTAAAGGGTTGCCCTGCACGTACTGGTTGGGGTCACCTTCTGCCAAGAATGCCCCCCCTTGTTTCACCCCGTACTGGGCCAGCACCCCGGCTAGATTGTCCATGGGCCGTTCTAAATGGTCCAAAAGGAACAGCCCTCTTCCCCCGGCTTTGAAATACGCCGATGCTTTCTGAGCTTCCTCTGCCGTCCAGTCTGTGGCTGGGGTGGTCACCAGTAGCATTCCGCAGTCCGCCGGCACTGCTTCTTTAAACAAATCCACATACAACAGTTCAAAACCGGCCATTTCCAGCCGCCCTTTAAACTGCTCCGGCAAAGGCACCTCTTCGTGGCCTGTTACCGCATACACCACCGGCGCTTGGGTTAAAGTCACATACACAATGGCGTTGGACACTTGGGGCTCTACATCTACGCTGACAATTTCCTGCTGAAACGTTTGCATGTTCAGTTCGGCCGTTACCAGGCTGGATGCCGCAATCACCTTTTCCCGCTGGCCACTTTTAACAATGATGCTGCCCGGGGCAATTTCCTCCCCGGCTTTTTGAAACTGTGCCGCAAACTGGGGGTTGGTGAGGGGGTCTACAGCCGTCACCTTCACATGGGAAGAATAAGCCGCATATTGGCTCAACATTTCCCGGGCCATATCCATCACCGTGCTTTTGTCTTCATTAAAAAAGAGGGGATAGATCTCTACATCCTGGGTTAAACCGTCCAAAATGTCTTTTGTTCCTTGGGAAATGGAATACCATTTGTCTTGGGTTAAATCGTAACGCCAATCCAGCTGGGCAACCACCACATTCACAGCCACCAGCGCCGCCAGCGCAAACAACAGGAAAGGCCCGGAAACCCCTTTCATTTTAAATGGTAAATTTTTCATGTTATCGGCCCCCTTTCCGGCTTTTGTTTTCCAGCACGTAAATGGCGCCAAGCACAAAGGCCGCAGAAAAACTGATGTAGTAAACCAAGTCCGCCCCGTTGAGCACCCCTTTGAAGAAGTTTTCAAAACGGGTCATAATGGAAAACCAGCTGAAAATTTTAACCAGCAGCCCTTCAAAGTAATCCGGCTTTAACACAAACAAAGCGCCACAAACCCCGGCCCCTAACGCCAGCAATACCAACGCAGGCCACAGGCTTTTAGATGCTTCATATAAATGGTAAGCCAAAAACAGCAAAAACGCCGCCACCACCACCAACGCCGCCGCTTTATCTCTGGGCAAAGCACTAATCAGCGCCGGCATGATGTAAAACAGAAACAGTGCGCCAAAAGCACCCACCGCCGCCACCATAGGGTTGTGGGTTAATGTAGAGATAAACAGCCCCACGCTAATAAATGCAATACCCAGCAGCAGAAAGCCCATATACGTACCCACAATCTGGGGGGTAGGCAGTTTGCCAAAAGCTGAGGCACACAAAGGAAAAATGACCGTCACGGCAACGGCTATGGCAAACAAAGCCACCGCCGCCACAAACTTGCCCAGCACAATTTGCCAAGTGCGCAGGGGGGATGTGAACAGCAAATAGTCCGTTTTAAGCTTGGCTTCTTCTGCAAACATACCCATGGTAAGCATGGGCATTACAATAAGCAGCACTATGGTGGAAGCGGACAACACGCTGGAGTATTCTGGGGAAGCGGAAAACAGGCACACCGCCGTGAAAAAAACCGCCGTCACCAGCACCAAAAAGCTGATGAACACATAACCCGTCATGGTGGTGAAATAGCTGTGCAGTTCTTTTTTAATCATGGTTTTCATGGATTTCCGCCTCCTCTCCCGTTTCTTGGGTTGCCTCTGCTTGCTGCTCTTTTTCCGTCATTTGCAGGAAGATTTCTTCCAGGGTTAAATCCACTGGTTTCATAAGCATAATGGGCAGGTTGTGCTGGGCCAGGCAGCCAAACACCGCTTCCCGCACATCTGCTTGATCATTCCCCCAAATGAAAACATCCCAGGTGTCTGTTTCGTATACAGCGTCAAAGGTGGCTTCTTTAATGGTGGGGCAGCTTTCCAAGGCCTGGGCAATGGCGTTTTGGTCGCCTTTAATGCGCACCAGCAGCTTATGCCCCCGGTTTAAGCTTTCAGACAGCTTCTTGGGGGTGTCTACCGCCACAATTTTGCCCTGGTTAATGATGATGACCCGGTCACATAAGGCGCTGATTTCCGATAGAATGTGAGAGCTTAAAAACACGGTGCGGTCTTTGCCAAAGGCTTTTAGCATGTCCCGCAGCTCCATCATCTGCTTAGGGTCGAAACCCACCCCAGGCTCGTCCAAAATAAGCACTTTCGGGTCGCCCACCATAGCCTGCGCCAAACCCGCCCGCTGGCGGTAACCTTTAGACAAATTTTTAAGCAGCCGCCCAGAAACTTCGGTGAGGTGTACCATTTCTTTTATGTGAGACAGCATGTCCACCCGAGCCGCTCCCTTGGGCACCCCTTTCATGTCTGCCACAAAGTTTAAATATTCGTCCACTTTCATGTCTGGGTAAAGGGGCGGTACGTCTGGCAGATAGCCCATGCAGGCTTTGGCTTTCGCTGGTTCTTCCTGCATGTTAATGCCGTTAATAAAAACTTGCCCGGTGGTGGGGGCACTGTAGCCGGTTAAAAGTTTCATGGTGGTGGTTTTGCCTGCCCCGTTGGGGCCAACAAAACCCACAATTTCTCCTTCTTCAATTTGGAAACTTACGTGGCGCAAAGCCAACTGGCGCCCGTAACGCTTGCTCAAATTTCTGGCTTCTATCAACGTTATTTCCCTCCAACATCAATGATATTAAGCCATCATACATGAAAAAAAAGGCAAGCGCAAGGGCGCTTTTGCATAAATTTTACGCATTATTGCTGCTTTTTCGTGCTTTTTCCCAAGGCCAAGGGTCGTCTGGCGGCATTTTACCTTGTTGCAGTTCCCGTATGGTAAGCCCGCCAGACCATTGAAAATGGGGCATATCCACCAGGGTTTCCCAGTTTCCGCCCCACTCCAGCCCCAGCTCTTGCCCCATATGCCCTGCAAGGGTTAAAATGGCTTTATAATGCACGCTTCCGGTGATGTGGTAATAAACATCAAAGGCCAGCCCATAATTATGAAAACTTTCCCCGCCCCGGGCGTTGGTGATGATGCGGCCCGGTATGTCACGCCCATGCTTGTACAAGGCATCTTGGCTTTCAAAGTCCCGGTAAGTGGAGCTTAGGCCAAGGTGATGCCCCATGTCTTCCATGCGCCGCAAAAGTTCTGCCGCTGCCCGTTGCATTGGGGGGTATAAATCTGTTATGCTATTGCTGTTTACCATGCGTTCTCCTCCTTACTGGTTAATGGTAAAGACATTTTGGCCCTCTGTGCTAATTGTAAAGACCATGGTTGTGGTGGGGTTAATGAAAATACTTAACTGTATGGCAGCAGCATCTTTACGGTTTCCTGGGTCATAATCTACATTGTAGGGAATGCCGTATTGCATTAAAAGGCTTGTTAAAATGCTGAGTTTACAAAAAGACAGATTACCGTTTAGCAACTGCCGAAATAAATCTATGGAAAACAAAGCGGATATTTGACTGTCAAATATCGACATAAAAACCGCTCCTTTCTGTATATCTCTTTATCATATGCGAGGGGTGGACGGTTGGTGTCCACACTGAAAGAGTCTTGTTTAAAAGTATTGCGCACAAATATTTACGTCTTGTGACATCTTTATAGGGTGGATGAAAAGGCAAGGGCAAGCAAAGCCCTTGTTTCCCAACGGTGATGGCATTTTTGCCCATCCACACTATATGTTGACAAATAGAATTAACGTGCTACAATATATAGTGTTTTTAACAAAAGCAATTCATGGATGCATGAATTTGGAGGGAACCACATGGAACTGGATAGAAAACTGATTCGGCATTTTACCAAAGCATTGGACGACAACAAAAGCCTGAATAGTGTGTACGATTTATTTAAATGGAAAAAAGTAGACGTGAAGCTGAAAAACCACGCCACCGGCGAATTGCTCACCAACATGACAGACTTGGAGTTTCCAGAGCATTACAGCCAAAGCGCCTGTGACATCATTGCCAGCAAATATTTTAGAAAAAAAGGGGTACCCGGCCAGCAAGGCAGCGAACATTCCATGCGCCAGCTGGTACACCGCATGGTGGATTTTTGGGTGGCTTCCCTTGTGGACGAAGGGTTGATTGCCGAAGATACCCGGCACATTGTGTATGACGAACTGGCGTACATGATGCTGGCCCAAATGTGGGCCCCTAACAGCCCCCAATTTTTCAACACTGGGTTAAAGTCTGCCTACAACATCACCGGCCGCTCCCAGGGGCATTATTATTACGATGCCGCCACCGGAGAAGTGCTGGAAACAGAAGATGCCTACACCCGCACCCAGGGTTCTGCGTGCTTCATTATTAGCATCGGGGATTCTTTGCTGGGTGAAAAATCTTTAACAGACCAATTAACCACAGAAACCCTTTTGTTTAAATACGGTTCCGGGGTGGGCACCAACTGGTCACCCATCCGGGCCAAAAACGAGCTGTTGTCCGGCGGGGGTAAATCTTCTGGGCTTTTAAGCTTCTTGAAAGTGTCCGACCGCAACGCCGGGGCCATTAAGTCGGGTGGAACCACACGCCGGGCGGCCAAAATGAACATTTTAAACTTAGACCACCCGGAAATTATGGACTATATCTTGTGGAAGTCCAACGAAGAAAACAAAGTGGTGGCCTTGGGTAAAATGGGCTATTCCACAGACATTGACGGGGAAGCCTATGAAACCGTGTCCGGACAGAACGCCAACAACTCTGTGCGGGTGCCTAACCGGTTTATGGACGCTTTAAACACCCCGGAAAAGGATTGGGAAACCAGAGGGCGGATTGACGCCGCTGCTAACGGCAGCCACAAAGTGGGGGCATTGTGGGACAACATTGCCTATGCTGCTTGGCGCTGTGGAGACCCAGGCATTCAGTTTGACGACACCATCAACGCCTGGCACACTTGCCCTTCCGGGGAAGACGGCAACACTGGGGCAGCCTATAACCGCATTAACGCCAGCAACCCTTGCTCCGAATACATGTTTTTGGACGACACAGCTTGCAACCTGGCCAGCATTAACGTGGTGAAGTTTTACGATGAAAAAACCGGCGCTTTTGATGTGGATGCTTATTTGCATGTGATTAAAATGTCTCAGCTGGTGCTGGAAGCCACCATTCACATGGGCCAGTTCCCTACCAAAGACATTGCCAGAAAGTCTTACATGTTCCGCACCACCGGCTTGGGCCTCACCAACCTGGGCACTTTGTTTATGCTCATGGGTCTGCCTTATGATTCAGACGAAGCCAGACATACCGCCGCCGCCCTCACAAGCATTATGACGGGTTATTCCTATTATGTGTCGGCATTGATGGCGGAAACAGCAGGGCCGTTCCCTTGCTACGAATTGAACAAGACCCACATGGCCAAGGTGATTAAAAACCATGCAAGAGCAGCGGCGTACAACGCCAAAGACACCCGTTTTGAGGACATGCCTTACCAGCCCATCACCATTGACCACAGTGCCTTGGGTAAGCTGAAGCTGGACAATCTGTCCCAGTGCATCAAGCAGGTGTGGAAGGAAACCATTCAGGCGGGGGAAGCTTTCGGCTACCGCAACGCCCAGGTTTCTGTACTGGCACCAACAGGCACCATTGCCTTTGCTATGGACTGCGCCACCACTTCCTCCGAGCCGTTCTTTAGCCACGTGGCTTATAAGAAGCTGGTGGGTGGCGGTTTCATGACCATGGTAAACCCGGCCATTCCCACAGCGTTGGCCAAGCTGGGTTATTCTGCCAAGGAAATTGCAGACATTACGGATTACGTGATGCAAGCAGATGAAAACGGCATGGTGATAGACGGCAAAATGGAAGGTGCACCCCATTTAAAAGAAGAACATGTGGCGGTTTTCGATACCGCCAGCAAATGCGGCACAGGCACACGGTTCATTGCACCGGAAGGCCATGTGAAAATGATGGGTGCTTTAACCCCTCACGTCACCGGAGCCATCAGCAAAACTGTGAACCTACCGGGCGATGCGACCATTGACGACATTAAAAACATTTACCGTCTCTCTTGGGAGCTGGGGGTTAAGGCCATTGCCCTGTACCGGGACGGCTGCAAAGCTTGCCAGCCTTTAAGCGCCACCGCCGGGCATAAGCAGGAAAAAGATTTTAACAATTATACGTACCAAGAGCTTTTGAACTTTGTGGAAACGGAAAAAGTGGTGTACAAACCGTTGCGGGTGAAACCCAGGGGCATTCGCACCGCCCGGGTGCACGAAGCGGCCATTAACGGCTTAAAGCTGTACATCACCACCTCCTTTTACGAAGACGGGCGGCTGGGGGAACTGTACGTTTCCTGCGGGCGGCAAGGCTCTTTAACCAAAGGGCTTTTGGACAGCATGTCCACCACCATTTCGGAAATGCTGCAATATGGGGTTCCTCCTCAAGACATTGCCCGCATGTACCGTGGCCAGAAATACGAACCCAGCGGCATGGTTACTGGGCACCCGTACATTAAGTTTGTAGATTCCATTTCAGACTTGATTAGCAAAATTGTGGACATAGAGCTGGGCAATTACGATTACTGCCAAGTGAAGCCTGAAGGCTGGGGGGAAGCCCATCCAACCCAAAGCATTCAGGAAGTGATAAAGAAACAGTACACCGCCAGCGACTTCCTTCACGGGGACATTTGCCCCCACTGCAAAAGCAGTAAAATGGTGAAGAACGGCACCTGCAAGGTGTGTACAGAATGCGGCACCACCACCGGGTGTAGTTAAGCAATAAAAAAAGCGGGGCACTGTAGGATTAATTTCTCCTTACAGTGTCCCGCTTATAAAAAATAAAACCTTTCGGAAATGGTTTCCGAAAGGTTTGCAACAGGGGCAGTAGGACTTGAACCCACGACATCAGGTTTTGGAGACCTGCGTTCTACCAACTGAACTATACCCCTAAGCTAAGCTAAGTTCAACAGAGGTAATTCTATACCAAAACGGCTTATAAGTCAAGGCTAAATTTTTTGAATCTGGATTCATAATAAGGAATGCTGGATTTTCGAGCGAATTTTTTGCCAGCTCAGCACGTTTGCTACACAAACGCCGCACCTTTGGTGCGTCCGGCCTTCTTGCCGGTGCATCAAGGCAAATTTTCGCAGGAATACCCTTGAGGTATTTCAAGAAAATTTAACGCAGTATGGCATAAAATTGGCCGAAAAGGCGGCGTTTTGTTTATGAAGACAGGTTCTAATCTTTGCAGAACGGACGGAAAATGATGAACACACAGCTTAAGAATCTTTCATTAACGGCTTTATTTACAGCACTTATAGCCATGGCCACCATGGCCATTTCCATTCCTGTTCCCATCGCCCAGGGCTACATCCATTTGGGGGACGGGGTGATTATAGCCATCAGCTTTTTCTTTGGCTGGCGCAAAGGGGTTGCTTCTGCTGCTATTGGTTCAGCCTTGGCAGACATTTTAACCGGTTATGCCCACTGGGTACTTTTCACCTTAATCATTAAAGGGTTAATGGCTTTGCTTGTGGCCAAGCTGTGCCGGGCAGACAAGCCTCTTTTCTGCTTTAGAAACATTTCTACCCTTGTGGCTGCGGAAGTTGTAATGGTTGTGGGCTATTTTTTAGCGGGCATTGTGCTGACGGGCGCACTGGCTTCCTTGCAAAGCATTCCGGCCAACGGCGTGCAGGCCATTGGTGGTATGGTCACATTTAGTGTCATTGCAGCCGCCCTAAAAAAAGCCAATGTGGCAAAATATGTTCAGTAATTACAAAAATAGCGAAACTGCGCAGTACACCAGCAACAGCCCCATCACCGTATTTAATATGCGGGCATGAGCAGAAAAGGCTTTGCAAAACACGGCCCCAAAAACCGCCCAGCATAGGGTGGACGTAAACCCGATAAAAGCAAGCATCAGCGCAAAGCCAATAATTTCTGGCCACCCGTTGAAATGGGGCAATATGTAGGCAGACATAGACGTTACCCCATAAATCATAATTTTAGGGTTTAAAAACTGTAACAGCATTCCGCTTATGAAAGAGCTGCCTTTGGCTTCTCCTTCACCAATATGCGCACCGCTTTTAAATGTTTTATAGGCCAGAAACAGCATATACAGCGCCCCAGCCCCCTGCATAAAGGGTTTCACCACCGGCAGTAGCGTAAATAAGGAATAGCTGAACAAGGCCACCAAAAGCATAATCACCGAAAACCCGGCCCATATGCCCAGGTTAAACGGGAAGCTTTTCTTAAAGCCCAGCCGGCTGGCATTGGACATGGACATGATGTTGTTGGGGCCGGGGGTGTAGGCGGTAATGAACACATACATTAGAAACGAATACCAGTTAAACATTGAGCAACCTCCTATACTTACAGAATGGAGCGATACATATGGAACAAGCAGTCATTCGTTTGGCCACAGCAACCGACATTGATGCCATTGAGGGTTTGTATAACGACTTGGCAGACTTTCACGCTGCCAACACAGACTATACAGGCTGGAAAAAACATATTTACCCCAATCGATCCACCGCCGAGGAAGCGCTTGCCAAGGGTGCACTGTATGTGGCAGACCGGGCCGGCTGCATTGAGGCCACCGTTATTTTAAATAGCTACCAACCAGACGCTTACGCCGCCGCAGACTGGCAGATTCCCGCCGAACCATGGGAAATATTGGTCATCCATACATTGGCCGTACATCCATTATACCATAGCAAAGGCCTGGGGAAAAGTTTTTTAGCTTTTGCCGAACAATTAGCCCAGGAGCGTAACATGAAAGCCATTCGCCTGGATACGGCCATGACCAACAAACCGGCAGCCGCTTTATACGAAAAAATAGGTTATCGATTTGCCGGGCTGGTGGATTTGAACTTGGCTTATAACCCCACACAGTTTCGGTGCTACGAAAAGGCCATTGGATGACTTGATGGATACGGGATGGTGTTGTTAGCGGGGCCTTTGGAGAAAGTCAATGAAGAAGGCACGGTTTGCGCTGTTGGAGTGCGCATGTTGGAATTGTTTTTAGAGGGAATCATCGCCCTTCCCTTGCGAGGGACGACTGTTGCCCCGGTTCTTATGTGTCCGCTCCTGTAATATTTCAATCCACGTCCCCTTGCGGGGGACGACTTTCATTTTAACTCTAATTGATTTATGTTTAAAATTTCAATCCACGTCCCCTTGCGGGGGACGACGGGTTTTTTGCAAGACAATAAAGTCAAATTGATTATTTAAATCCACGTCCCCTTGCGGGGGACGACGGTACACCTCTTTTCATAAATTTTAAATTCGTAAATTTAAATCCACGTCCCCTTGCGGGGGACGACGGCCCCAATTTTATCCGCTGGCATATCCTTTGTTTATTTCAATCCACGTCCCCTTGCGGGGGACGACCCGTGCGGCTTCCCGTTCATCGTCCGTTTGAGCTTATTTCAATCCACGTCCCCTTGCGGGGGACGACCCCTCGTAGTCCTTGTTGATGACAAAGTCCTGTCCATTTCAATCCACGTCCCCTTGCGGGGGACGACTTGGTGGCATCAATACCATCACGCACAACAGCGGAATTTCAATCCACGTCCCCTTGCGGGGGACGACCACCCACACCGTTGCCCTGGTTTTGCTTGGCTTGCAATTTCAATCCACGTCCCCTTGCGGGGGACGACAACATTTCTTCCATTGTTAGACCGGGAAAACATTATTTCAATCCACGTCCCCTTGCGGGGGACGACCCATTACGGAGGTACAGCTTTTTGATACAAATAACATTTCAATCCACGTCCCCTTGCGGGGGACGACATGCCCGTTGACCTGGCCCCGCCGAGGGCAGGGAGTATTTCAATCCACGTCCCCTTGCGGGGGACGACGCAATAAGTCCAAGCAATTGCGCAATGGGTGGAAATTTCAATCCACGTCCCCTTGCGGGGGACGACATGGCTGTTTTTAACTATTCCAATGATTTTTGCATTTCAATCCACGTCCCCTTGCGGGGGACGACTGGATGTAATTAACGCTAATGCCAGGTGGGACAGCATTTCAATCCACGTCCCCTTGCGGGGGACGACACTGGGCGCGGACGGCTGGGTGGGGGACTTTTATAATTTCAATCCACGTCCCCTTGCGGGGGACGACCCAAACAGGCAAGGAAATAACCATAGGCGCAAAGGATTTCAATCCACGTCCCCTTGCGGGGGACGACGGGTGCGCCCGGCGCAACTAAAATCCACCTATCCCCATTTCAATCCACGTCCCCTTGCGGGGGACGACGTCCTCACTCTTCCACTTTCTGATGCGACTTTCGGATTTCAATCCACGTCCCCTTGCGGGGGACGACCCGAGTGTACCAGACCGTCGCCGATGAGGATGATTGATTTCAATCCACGTCCCCTTGCGGGGGACGACTGTCCTGGAGTTACTGATATCGGCATATCTAGCACATTTCAATCCACGTCCCCTTGCGGGGGACGACAATGTAACCTCTTGCGCTCTTGTACAAATTTTGGTTATTTCAATCCACGTCCCCTTGCGGGGGACGACATCTTATCCTGCGCTTTGAGCCGTCCTTCAAAAAATTTCAATCCACGTCCCCTTGCGGGGGACGACTTTTGTTTTGTTGCTACGCTGAACTCGTTCTTCTATTTCAATCCACGTCCCCTTGCGGGGGACGACAGTTTCTATTGGTGATGTATACTACAACCAATCTATTTCAATCCACGTCCCCTTGCGGGGGACGACGTCCTCACTCTTCCACTTTCTGATGCGACTTTCGGATTTCAATCCACGTCCCCTTGCGGGGGACGACTATGGGGCCTGTCCAATCAGCTGGGGTTTAACGATATTTCAATCCACGTCCCCTTGCGGGGGACGACGACGATGGATGATGACCGTTTGGAACTACTGAAACATTTCAATCCACGTCCCCTTGCGGGGGACGACGGGTCGGATTATACGCTACCGAATGTATTAAACATTTCAATCCACGTCCCCTTGCGGGGGACGACACAATAAAATACATACCCTTCCCCTTTGGGCGAATTTCAATCCACGTCCCCTTGCGGGGGACGACGATACGGCGGCCATACAGATGTTCTTTACACGTATATTTCAATCCACGTCCCCTTGCGGGGGACGACTATTCGTCTGGAGCAAATTCTTCCTGGTCGATATTAATTTCAATCCACGTCCCCTTGCGGGGGACGACCAAGCAGGGGGATAGCAATAGATACTAAGCTCTTTATTTCAATCCACGTCCCCTTGCGGGGGACGACTGTTCTGTTTATTAATACTCCGTAATTTCAACAATTTCAATCCACGTCCCCTTGCGGGGGACGACCATTTCAAAAGGGTAAGCTAATGGAGGCGATATTCTATTTCAATCCACGTCCCCTTGCGGGGGACGACACTATGCTATCTAAGTATAATCAAAAAAAAACAAGATTTCAATCCACGTCCCCTTGCGGGGGACGACTCTTCGCTCATGTCATTTGATATAAATATTTTTATTTCAATCCTCGTCCCCTTGCGGGGGACGACTGACGATGCTGCCGTTATACCGGGCGTTATGCTATTTCAATCCACGTCCCCTTGCGGGGGACGACGACCACTTCATCTTGTGGCATGACCTTGAGGCCATTTCAATCCACGTCCCCTTGCGGGGGACGACATTAGACGGGCAATGGAGGTACAATCGCCTAGTCAATTTCAATCCACGTCCCCTTGCGGGGGACGACCCGGATGGACTTGCTACCGGTTGAGGTCAAAGAATTTCAATCCACGTCCCCTTGCGGGGGACGACGGTAAATCATAATGGTCTTCGTCATCTATAATAATTTCAATCCACGTCCCCTTGCGGGGGACGACATTCCTGTGGCAAACTCACTTAACGTCTCAACAGATATTTCAATCCACGTCCCCTTGCGGGGGACGACATAAGCTCTACAGCATGGCTAAGTACGCCATCAGCAATTTCAATCCACGTCCCCTTGCGGGGGACGACTTAATGACCAAGGTATCCCTAGGTTAATTGACCTATTTCAATCCACGTCCCCTTGCGGGGGACGACAACGTTTAAGCACTGCATTTCCAAATATAATCCCATTTCAATCCACGTCCCCTTGCGGGGGACGACTGTAGGATGGGCTGCGTTTTTAAGCGAAATCAAGATTTCAATCCACGTCCCCTTGCGGGGGACGACTTCAATTTGTTTTGTTCGGACAATTTGTCAACAGATTTCAATCCACGTCCCCTTGCGGGGGACGACTTTATTCGGGGTATTAAACAAATCAAGCTCATTAGCATTTCAATCCACGTCCCCTTGCGGGGGACGACAATGCCATAGCCTTTAATATCGGCCATGGCATTTTATTTCAATCCACGTCCCCTTGCGGGGGACGACGTTTGGGGATGCGGTTAAGGGCTTGCATTTGTACGATTTCAATCCACGTCCCCTTGCGGGGGACGACGCCTGATTACATGAAAACGCAGGAGCGACTGAATATTTCAATCCACGTCCCCTTGCGGGGGACGACTGAACCGTGGCCAGTACGACAATACCGACCAATATATTTCAATCCACGTCCCCTTGCGGGGGACGACAAATATCGGCCGAACTGGCGTAAGCAGTTATAATATTTCAATCCACGTCCCCTTGCGGGGGACGACATCGTGCCCCCGAAGCCGGTGCCCAGGTAATTAAAAATTTCAATCCACGTCCCCTTGCGGGGGACGACCACTTGCAACCCATGACTGCCAAGCAAAAGCCGGAGATTTCAATCCACGTCCCCTTGCGGGGGACGACTGGCTGTAACATTGGCATCATTGATGACCCCATTAAATTTCAATCCACGTCCCCTTGCGGGGGACGACACCACTCATAAGCCAATTCAAAAATGCAAGTTGCTATTTCAATCCACGTCCCCTTGCGGGGGACGACAGTTGCTGGACGAATGATTGATATAATTTCAGATATTTCAATCCACGTCCCCTTGCGGGGGACGACAGTTTGCGCCGACAATCGTAATATGACCGCCGGGATTTCAATCCACGTCCCCTTGCGGGGGACGACGAAACCGACACCGTATTAACGGCAACCTACGAAAACATTTCAATCCACGTCCCCTTGCGGGGGACGACACCAGTACAGATTGCCTATGTATCTTGCAGATGGATTTCAATCCACGTCCCCTTGCGGGGGACGACGATAGCATAACACAGGTTGACGTTCGCCGAGTAAAATTTCAATCCACGTCCCCTTGCGGGGGACGACCTCTGCCATTTCTCATGTATGGCGTCGCCTTCTGCATTTCAATCCACGTCCCCTTGCGGGGGACGACCCAATCTGGGCTTTTACGTCAACTTGCCTTTCTTATTTCAATCCACGTCCCCTTGCGGGGGACGACAACGAGGATAGGCTACATAACAAACACAAACGAGCATTTCAATCCACGTCCCCTTGCGGGGGACGACTGGGTTTAAAATCCTCTCAAGCAAGTTTTTGTTTGATTTCAATCCACGTCCCCTTGCGGGGGACGACTAACATCGAGATGGCATTAGCAAAAGGTGACAAGATTTCAATCCACGTCCCCTTGCGGGGGACGACCTTTTGTTCAAAGTAACAACTTTTTGTTTACAAGATTTCAATCCACGTCCCCTTGCGGGGGACGACCTCATTGCTGCTTGTCAACGCAGGGTTGTTAACTATTTCAATCCACGTCCCCTTGCGGGGGACGACAGCTTACATAGTAGCGCCTATCACCGGAGAAACTATTATTTCAATCCACGTCCCCTTGCGGGGGACGACGAAAGCAACCCAAAAGCGCCGGTTACTGTATTCAAATTTCAATCCACGTCCCCTTGCGGGGGACGACCTTGCGCTATTTTGTAATTTAAGCGCTGACTGTTCGATTTCAATCCACGTCCCCTTGCGGGGGACGACTGCTTAGTTCGTAGCAATCTTCTCCCAAATCGCTATTTCAATCCACGTCCCCTTGCGGGGGACGACTGGAGGCGCTTAGCGATAAATATGCCGCACTGCAAATTTCAATCCACGTCCCCTTGCGGGGGACGACAATTCTGGCGCTATCAATGCATTGAACTTTAACGATATTTCAATCCACGTCCCCTTGCGGGGGACGACGCCAGCAAGTCGACTACAATATCACGGAACACCTCTAGTCGATTTCAATCCACGTCCCCTTGCGGGGGACGACACATAAATACGCTGGGGCTTACCTCCTACATCTGGATTTCAATCCACGTCCCCTTGCGGGGGACGACGACGAAGAACCTCGTCAACCAGCATAGCCTCTTTATTTCAATCCACGTCCCCTTGCGGGGGACGACAATTACCTGTCCTGCTTATTGTTGGATTTTGAGAATATTTCAATCCACGTCCCCTTGCGGGGGACGACTCCACGCCTTTTGCCTGACCGTTTGCTCCATTGATTTCAATCCACGTCCCCTTGCGGGGGACGACCCCTTCATCCCTATAAATGTGCTCATCAAAAATTATTTCAATCCACGTCCCCTTGCGGGGGACGACAAGGCTTTTATGTTTTACATTCCATTCCCGTCAAATTTCAATCCACGTCCCCTTGCGGGGGACGACGTAGTTTTGCCGGTGTTAAAAATTCGATTGGTGCAATTTCAATCCACGTCCCCTTGCGGGGGACGACAAGCCTGTCAAATCTGTGGGGGCGTTTTTCAAGGTATTTCAATCCACGTCCCCTTGCGGGGGACGACAATGTCGATGTCAAACAAGGCTTTAGTGGTCATGATTTCAATCCACGTCCCCTTGCGGGGGACGACAGTATTCTTCGCTTGCTGTTGGCAGGCCCTTAACAATTTCAATCCACGTCCCCTTGCGGGGGACGACACGGTTTTAAATTTATCAAGCGTATCCCTCAACAATTTCAATCCACGTCCCCTTGCGGGGGACGACATCTATGGATACACCATCAGATAGTATGGTTTTGCATTTCAATCCACGTCCCCTTGCGGGGGACGACGGGTAGGCGCTGGTGCAGAGACGCTTCCTGGCGATATTTCAATCCACGTCCCCTTGCGGGGGACGACCAGACAAGTCATATTGCAGCAATGACTTTGGGTTATTTCAATCCACGTCCCCTTGCGGGGGACGACCGCCCCGCCATAAGGTAGGGGCTATAATTATATACCATTTCAATCCACGTCCCCTTGCGGGGGACGACGGCCATCTTCCAGCAAGTGCGTTAGCCACGGGATGATTTCAATCCACGTCCCCTTGCGGGGGACGACCCAACTGGGTTAACGAGTGTGTCTTTATCTATGTTATTTCAATCCACGTCCCCTTGCGGGGGACGACCTTTTAAGTCCTTAGTTATGTGCAACCCTGTTTATTTCAATCCACGTCCCCTTGCGGGGGACGACATAAGTCTAACTTTGTTCTCGTGGTTTCTATCAAGATTTCAATCCACGTCCCCTTGCGGGGGACGACCATAACCTCCATAACCCAAATGCAAGAGCGAGAGCAATTTCAATCCACGTCCCCTTGCGGGGGACGACGCTTGCGCTTCGTTATTTGCGCGTTCTACAGCTTATTTCAATCCACGTCCCCTTGCGGGGGACGACTCTGGTTAACATGCGTATCGCTCCTTGTTAGTTTTATTTCAATCCACGTCCCCTTGCGGGGGACGACGCGGATTATTTTGTCGGGGTTATTTATCATTAACATTTCAATCCACGTCCCCTTGCGGGGGACGACAATGCCGACTGTAACGGCAGTTACAATATTATTAATTTCAATCCACGTCCCCTTGCGGGGGACGACATGGCTTTACATTTAAGCAAAAAGCACGACATAAATTTCAATCCACGTCCCCTTGCGGGGGACGACAAGGTGCGTCCGTTCCGTCCTCATCTATATCCCAGCATTTCAATCCACGTCCCCTTGCGGGGGACGACTAGCCACCAAAAGATTGTGTTGCTTTTTGAGATAAATTTCAATCCACGTCCCCTTGCGGGGGACGACATTTTACCCCTTTCGGCTGTGCAGCCCTTATAAATTTCAATCCACGTCCCCTTGCGGGGGACGACTTGATACTGGTTGCCTTTAATAGCCGTTATTTTGTATTTCAATCCACGTCCCCTTGCGGGGGACGACTTAGGCTAATGGATGTAATGGGTAAGGGTTGTAATATTTCAATCCACGTCCCCTTGCGGGGGACGACTTAGGCGGCAAGACGTTTTTTGAAAAGGCAGTAGAAATTTCAATCCACGTCCCCTTGCGGGGGACGACCTCAACGCTGTTATTACTGTCATGCGTCAAAACATTTCAATCCACGTCCCCTTGCGGGGGACGACTATTTTGTCGATTATGTTTGGAACTTTATTTCCATTTCAATCCACGTCCCCTTGCGGGGGACGACTTTAACTTCAAAGTTTCATAGTTGTCGAGTATTACATTTCAATCCACGTCCCCTTGCGGGGGACGACGTCGCTATCGCAACCCATCCTGCTTGCGCAAGTGTATTTCAATCCACGTCCCCTTGCGGGGGACGACTCTTTTATCTGGTCCCTTAAGGCTTGTTGCTCATCAATTTCAATCCACGTCCCCTTGCGGGGGACGACGTTGGCTTGCTTATGTAATTGTGTCAAACAACAAAGATTTCAATCCACGTCCCCTTGCGGGGGACGACCAAAAACAAAAAACCAGGTTTCAGTTATCCTCTATTTCAATCCACGTCCCCTTGCGGGGGACGACCCACCACTACTGTCCAATCTTCCTGGATGAGCAATTTCAATCCACGTCCCCTTGCGGGGGACGACTCAAGTAGATACCACAAGGATTTTTAGCCAGTATATTTCAATCCACGTCCCCTTGCGGGGGACGACTGGCAGTGAGAGGCGGGGAAATTTCGGTTTGCGATATTTCAATCCACGTCCCCTTGCGGGGGACGACTACAACAGGCTTAAATCACTTATGCTGCATGCCAATTTCAATCCACGTCCCCTTGCGGGGGACGACTAAGGCGCATGAGGCCAACAGAGCAGCCAGAAAATTTCAATCCACGTCCCCTTGCGGGGGACGACTGCAGTAGGATTTAAGCTGGGCTTCAAGGTCTTTGATTTCAATCCACGTCCCCTTGCGGGGGACGACGGGTAAGGGTAAGGGTTGTAATGGGGGAGGGAGGATTTCAATCCACGTCCCCTTGCGGGGGACGACGCCTTGCCGCCAAAGATAACCCATTGCTGTTTAAATTTCAATCCACGTCCCCTTGCGGGGGACGACCCATGTGCCTATTGTTAACCGTGGCAATAGCTTTTATTTCAATCCACGTCCCCTTGCGGGGGACGACTAAAGCGTTGCCAATTTCAACCTGTATTTCTTCTATTTCAATCCACGTCCCCTTGCGGGGGACGACTTAACTAAAAATTTAAACAGGTGGTGCATTTAATATTTCAATCCACGTCCCCTTGCGGGGGACGACCACACAAGTAACACGCAAGTAACACGCTTAGTAGAATTTCAATCCACGTCCCCTTGCGGGGGACGACAGCGATTGCTGACATAAGACAATACTTTTCATCAATTTCAATCCACGTCCCCTTGCGGGGGACGACAGCAGCACTCGTATAATAAACTCCAGCGTACTGGATTTCAATCCACGTCCCCTTGCGGGGGACGACATGTTTTCTTGCGAAATAACGTCCTGTGCTGTTTTATTTCAATCCACGTCCCCTTGCGGGGGACGACTAAGTCTGGATAAAGAAATTATAAAAACCGGATTTATTTCAATCCACGTCCCCTTGCGGGGGACGACCATCAAGTCTGGTGTATCAATCTTAAGATTTTTTATTTCAATCCACGTCCCCTTGCGGGGGACGACTCACTGTCGGCCGCATACCCGTTTATGGACGATATTTCAATCCACGTCCCCTTGCGGGGGACGACCCCTGCCCCTGAAATTTTTTCTGCTATTGCCATCGATTTCAATCCACGTCCCCTTGCGGGGGACGACGAAATTAAGCCTAACGAAGACCGTGAGCTTGGAATTTCAATCCACGTCCCCTTGCGGGGGACGACATTTTTTACCGGCATTGCCGGGGATTACCAAAGCAATTTCAATCCACGTCCCCTTGCGGGGGACGACTAAGGCTTTTATGTTTTACATTCCATTCCCGTCAAATTTCAATCCACGTCCCCTTGCGGGGGACGACGGTGTCCGTGAGCAACATAAAAGCCGCCCTGCATATAATTTCAATCCACGTCCCCTTGCGGGGGACGACTGAAATTAAGCCTAACGAAGACCGTGAGCTTGGAATTTCAATCCACGTCCCCTTGCGGGGGACGACTCCGCTCGTTGTTTTGTCGTTACTAATTTTTATCATTTCAATCCACGTCCCCTTGCGGGGGACGACATCCATAGATACTCCAATGCAAGCCTCAATAAATATTTCAATCCACGTCCCCTTGCGGGGGACGACCCAAAGTCCGCCCCGTCTGGCACTACATCTGCTGGATTTCAATCCACGTCCCCTTGCGGGGGACGACGCCCTTGAATATTATTCTACTTCCGTTCGGGAACTTATTTCAATCCACGTCCCCTTGCGGGGGACGACCAGAGCAATACAATACGCTCTTAGGGCTTCCTGCTATTTCAATCCACGTCCCCTTGCGGGGGACGACTCGGAACGAAGCTTATCGATATGCCGTACTGGTTATTTCAATCCACGTCCCCTTGCGGGGGACGACCGATGCTCTCAAGCGATTCATTCACTGCTTCTTCATTTCAATCCACGTCCCCTTGCGGGGGACGACATAAACGAGTTCGGGTTTCCTGTTATTAGCAAAGAATTTCAATCCACGTCCCCTTGCGGGGGACGACTGATTCAGAGGCAAGCAATCCTAATTTGCTAACGATTTCAATCCACGTCCCCTTGCGGGGGACGACAAAGCTTAACGAAACTACAGTGACGGCCGCACAAATGATTTCAATCCACGTCCCCTTGCGGGGGACGACCGCAGAACAGTATTGGTCGTGGATTTGTTGATTTTATTTCAATCCACGTCCCCTTGCGGGGGACGACTGATATAATTGCTCGCTACCTCTTAATGCGTTATTATTTCAATCCACGTCCCCTTGCGGGGGACGACTGACGAAAACAACAACATTAAAGCAGGGTTTAAAATTTCAATCCACGTCCCCTTGCGGGGGACGACAAATTCTACAACCGCAACGATTGACCGCAGAATCAATTTCAATCCACGTCCCCTTGCGGGGGACGACGGGCGCAACCAAGGGCGAGCTAAAAGCGAATTACAAATTTCAATCCACGTCCCCTTGCGGGGGACGACTTCTGCCGCACCTTTTTTGCCAAGCGCTTCACGGAAATTTCAATCCACGTCCCCTTGCGGGGGACGACCCTTTCCATAACGATAATCGGCCTAGCGCATCCGTATTTCAATCCACGTCCCCTTGCGGGGGACGACGATGACACCGGGCAAGGGTAATTTCTTCCGTATTTCAATCCACGTCCCCTTGCGGGGGACGACCACAGCAGATAGCGCAGAGCCACGTACAATTAATATTTCAATCCACGTCCCCTTGCGGGGGACGACGTTTGACGAGTGTATGAGGGTTTTGAAACCCAATGATTTCAATCCACGTCCCCTTGCGGGGGACGACGTAAAGGGCAATAATAGCCAAACATTTGCCATAACGATTTCAATCCACGTCCCCTTGCGGGGGACGACTTGTCACAGCTTGACATTGCAAAGATTGAGCTTGACATTTCAATCCACGTCCCCTTGCGGGGGACGACGACGCAAGTTGATGTTGATACCGATATTTTAAACATTTCAATCCACGTCCCCTTGCGGGGGACGACATTGGGACACAGCTTCAAAACTGCTGCTGCGGCATTATTTCAATCCACGTCCCCTTGCGGGGGACGACGTGTTGCGTTCGCTCAAAACGTTCCAAACTTAACGGATTTCAATCCACGTCCCCTTGCGGGGGACGACCACAAGGCGTTTACAATTCAGCAACGCCTATAGAGAATTTCAATCCACGTCCCCTTGCGGGGGACGACAAGCCAAGCAGCCACTTTAGCCGCCGAATATAGAAATTTCAATCCACGTCCCCTTGCGGGGGACGACATTTGATTCCGCTGATGATGCTATGGCCGAAACTATTTCAATCCACGTCCCCTTGCGGGGGACGACATGGTTACACGCAGTACGCATAAGGAGGCAGGGATATTTCAATCCACGTCCCCTTGCGGGGGACGACAAATGCGTTTGATTTGCCGCCAGATTATTTTCAATTTCAATCCACGTCCCCTTGCGGGGGACGACATAAATGGCTGAAACTCACTGGAAAAAACTTAATTTCAATCCACGTCCCCTTGCGGGGGACGACTTGGTCATGGAGCTGTTAACCTTCCGCCCGCTAGTTTCTGTATCTACGTCGCCTTGTGGGGGTCTAGTATGTTTATTGGGTTTGGAGTACAAAAAAATTTCAATTTCAATCCACGTCCCCTTGCGGGGGACGACGCTTCGTCAATTTCGGCTTGTAGTTGTTCGGTTTATTTCAATCCACGTCCCCTTGCGGGGGACGACACTAGCAGCCGGTGGAATTATTTTATAAGCGAAAAATTTCAATCCACGTCCCCTTGCGGGGGACGACGTGTCATAATCGGCATATTTAGCTTGTTCTTGTTATTTCAATCCACGTCCCCTTGCGGGGGACGACTAATTGCGTTTGCTGTGATGGCCGCATCATCTGTAGATTTCAATCCACGTCCCCTTGCGGGGGACGACGCCACTTGTCAATCTCTGCTTGTGCGTCATCAACATTTCAATCCACGTCCCCTTGCGGGGGACGACCCCCGTCAATTTTTGCTGATCCGGCAACATACGTATTTCAATCCACGTCCCCTTGCGGGGGACGACCATTGACCAACCGTTCTGACCGAGATTATATTGTATTTCAATCCACGTCCCCTTGCGGGGGACGACCCATATGGCAAATAATTATAGAGGTGATTACATGATATTTCAATCCACGTCCCCTTGCGGGGGACGACAATGTAACTTGGCTAAAGCCACGAATGCGGTTTGATATTTCAATCCACGTCCCCTTGCGGGGGACGACAATAAATCACATCCAATTGTTTGTTTCTATTGTGCATTTCAATCCACGTCCCCTTGCGGGGGACGACGGCGTTATATTGTGCGGTGCTTGTAGTAAAAAACATTTCAATCCACGTCCCCTTGCGGGGGACGACGTTCAATGTAAATCATTAGCAAGTCATCAGACAAAATTTCAATCCACGTCCCCTTGCGGGGGACGACTTCGCCCATCGAGCAAGGTCTTTTGTTATTTGCATTTCAATCCACGTCCCCTTGCGGGGGACGACGGGTGGAGCCAGTGGGAGAGTTTTAACACAATCGGATTTCAATCCACGTCCCCTTGCGGGGGACGACTTTCCTGTAATTTTTTCAAGCTCTGCGGAAAGTTTTATTTCAATCCACGTCCCCTTGCGGGGGACGACGGCACGATTATCACCAACCCTTCACATTTACAAAATTTCAATCCACGTCCCCTTGCGGGGGACGACCCTCATGGGCTGCCGATGCCTGGGCCTGGGGAAAAATTTCAATCCACGTCCCCTTGCGGGGGACGACAATCGAAAAAGGCCCAAGCTACTGCTATTTCGGCGATTTCAATCCACGTCCCCTTGCGGGGGACGACATTGCAATGTCACGGAGTTGCCCGAAACAGCAATATTTCAATCCACGTCCCCTTGCGGGGGACGACTTGTGACGCCACTTTTAGCCTAAACAACAGCATTATTTCAATCCACGTCCCCTTGCGGGGGACGACGACATGATTGGAGACACCAATGATTTGCTTGGTGGTATTTCAATCCACGTCCCCTTGCGGGGGACGACTAATTGTCAATAGGTAAATTTGATTATTTATATGATTTCAATCCACGTCCCCTTGCGGGGGACGACTGAGGCAAGGGACGAATTGCAAGCATTGAAACAGATTTCAATCCACGTCCCCTTGCGGGGGACGACAGCAAAAATGCATACATTTAACTATCATTCAAGCAAATAAACATACAACAATTACAAAAAACACCTATGACCAAGACAAAACGCCAATTTCCAAGCATGGCAATACCCCAAAACACCTTAATTTCCAGTGCGAAAGATGCCCCAAAACCATGTACGCTTAAGGTTCGCACTACACCATTAAAATGCCCTCCACGTCAAACCCTGGCTTAGCCCCAACATGGGTCACTTTCGTTTTGTAATTGTTTCCCAAGTTGTAAAAGCGCAGGCTATCCTTTTCCGCATCAATGAGCGCTTCCAGCTTGTGCTTCACCTCGGCCAACTGGGTTGCGTCCAGCACGCATTCAAAAACTGAATTTTGAACCCTCTGCCCGTAATTGACACACTGTTTAGCCACCTGCCGCAGCCGTTTGCGCCCCTGGGCTGTTTCTGTGTTCACATCATAAGTAATTAAAACAAGCATCTGTTCACCTACTTCCACAAAAATGGTGGATACGCCTCTAAGTCGCCCCGCAAATGCCGGGCCAGCAGCATGGCTTGCACGTGAGGCACTAATCCCCACTGTATTTTTTCTTCCAAAAACGGATGGGTAATGGTTTCCTGTTTGCGGGCTTGCCACGCACTTAGAAATGCTTTGCGTGCGGCATCATCCATAATGACGGCGCCATTTTCCTTTACGGTGAACCCTTTGGCATGAACTTCCCGCTTGTTAATGAGGGAAAGCACAAATCGGTCGGCCAGGATAGGGCGCATTTCTTCCATTAAATCCAGCGCAAGAGAGATGCGCCCGGGGCGGTCTCGGTGCAAAAAGCCCACGTAGGGGTCTAGCCCAACCCCTTCTAGCGCCGATGCTACATCGTTTGCCAGCATGGTGTACGCAAAGGAAAGCAGCGCATTCACTTTATCCAAAGGCGGTCTTCGGCTGCGGGTGTGAAATTGAAAGTCCTCTTTTTGCTGCAAAATCAACTGGTCTATGACACCAAAATACCGAGTGGCACTTTCGCCTTCCAGGCCACGCAATTGCTCAAGGTTTTCACAGTCTTTGATGGCATCTGTAGATTTTTTAATGAGTGCAGAAGCCTTTTTTAATTGCTCAACGTCAACCCGGGCGGCGTGGTCCCGGGTGGCCCGCTCTATGACCCAGCGTGCATTATACAGCTTGCCGATAATCATGTTTTGTGCAATGAACAGGGACTGCTGCTCGTCATCTGAAACCCTGTACTGCTTTTTGCGCAGCAACACATTGCCATGCACTTCCCCCACAATGCGTGCCTGAAACCGGCCGCTGGGGCTTAAAAAGCAAAGGGCAATATTTTTTGCGGCACAGGCCCGCATGAGCGCTGGGCTTGCGCCTGTGTAGCCAAAAGTTACAATGCTTTCAACATTATGTAAAGGCAAACGGATGACTTCCTGCTCCTCTTTTCGCACGACGATGTTTTCCCCGTCTAAAGAAAGATAGTGTTCAGGGGTTGTGATATACAACGTGTTCAGCAATTTTCTCATGCGTCTGCCTCCCCAATTCTTGTTTGAATATAGTGGGCCACGGATGCCTTTTTCAGCATTTTAGGAAGGCAAAAGTCCGCCAACGAGCAGGACTTACAGGCTTTGTTAGGCTTACACTTGGGTGTGTGCCCCCGTTGGTAATGCTGGTGCATTTCTTTCAGCATGTCCTTAGCGGTTTGGCGTAGGGTTTGGGTGAAGGCGACTGGCAGCCTGCGCCTTGTTTCGCCGTAAAACAAATAGCCTTCCTGAATATCACAGACAAACATTTCCTCTAAACATAATGCTTGTGCGCACAATTGCAGTTCGTCTGCGTCATTTTGCTTTGGTGCGCCTCGCTTATACTCCACCGGCACCACACGGTATGTACCATCCCGGCCATGAATGGTGATGCCACTTGCATCTTTCCAAAGCTCCACCACATCGCAGACACCGGATATGCCCAGATCCCGGGACATCACCGGCATACTGCGGGTGATCAGCACATCGCCCCGCTTTTCCACAGAAGCTTCATGGGCTTTTTCGTGCAGAAATCTGCCTTCAAGGGTGAGCACATTTTCCTTCCATGCCTGTTCAACGTGAATCAGCCCCCACTGGCGGCGGCAAAAGGCAAAATGTTGTATGCCCGATAACGGGAGAAAGTCTTCTTCGTTAAACATCATCAACCATCCTTAACAGTGGAACCCCCAACGTTTAATCCGCATTGATATAGCATAATTTTACACCAGTTACCATTATTATACAACAAAAAATGCATGTATCCATTATCAGTAAAACCTGGTATAATTCTGCCAACCAATTTAATTGAAGGGAAGATAAGCGTGATGCAACTGCTCTTATTGTGCGACGGGCAAAGCCAGGACTTTTGCGGCTGCAACCTTGGAGAAGCGGCTGCCGAAGCAGCCCAAAAAGTAGGTTTTGAAACAAAGCGTTTATTGTTGGATTTTGACCACATACAACCGTGCGTGGGCTGCTTTGACTGTTGGGTGAAGACCCCCGGCCTTTGCATACAAACAAAAGACAACGCCAACAGCATTTGCCGTGATTTTGCCCGCAGTGATGCGGTGCTACTGCTTTCTAAAGTGACCTACGGCAGCCATAGCCCGGACGTTAAGGCTATGCTGGACCGTATCATTCCCAATGCATTGCCATTTTTTGAAACGGTGGAAGGGGAAATGCACCACCCCAAACGCTATGCCAAAGTTCCCAACTGGATTGCTTTTGGCTACGGCAACATGACGGATGAAGAAGCGGATACCTTTGCAGCGCTGACGGTGCGCAACAGCCTGCACTTCCACCCACCAAAACGCTGCACCTTGCTCACCCGCAGCGCAGCAGATTTACCCCAAGCGTTAGAGGGCTTACAGGCTTTTTTAAAAGAGGAGGGAACAAAATGAGACGCATTGTAGCCATTAACGGCAGCCCAAAAACCAAAGGGGTATCGGCCATGCTTTTGGAACAGCTAGGCGGCCGCCTTCAAGGGAAGCTGGAAATAGAACAAGCCATGAAGCTGCTGAAAACCCCGGAAAAGCTGGCAGACATCCTTTCTGCCGACTGCCTGCTTATTGTGTACCCCCTTTATGTGGATGCCCTGCCTGCACCCCTTCTAAAAGTGCTAACCTTGCTGGAGGAAGCGGCCCAAACAGTAGCCCAAGACCAGCCCCTGCCAAAGGTTTATGCCCTGTGCAATTGCGGCTATGCAGAGCCACAGCAAATAAGCCTGTCTTTTAAAATGCTTCAACATTTTTGCAGCAGGGCCGGGTTAACCTGGCAGCAGGGTGTGGCCATTGGTGCAGGTGGGTTTTTACAGCCCAAAATGAAAGATTTGACTAAAGGCCCCACAAAACCAATTGCCCAGGCGCTGGATGCTTTAGCCAAAGCCGTCGATGGCCGGGAAGTGCCCAGCGGCCAGAACGTCTTTACAGCCCCACAAATTCCACTGTTTATATACAAGGTAGGGGCCACCCTGTCCTGGCACATTGCAGCCCGGAAAAATGGGGCCAGCGGAAAGCTGAAAGCCAGGCCACACATGGAATGAGCACCTTGATACACAAGGCCTAAATTAGCTTTTGATAAGTTTTCAGCAATTCTTCCCCCACAACACTCACCAGGTGCAATTCAGTGGGGTTGCCGATGCGCTTGGCGGTTTTCCTTGCCAGCTGATAATGGGCCACCGCTTTGTTTTTGGTGCCGATGTGCAATTCAATAAGGGCGGCATAGGCTTCCGCAGTGGCCAACCCCCACAGGGCATTAAACGCATGGAAACATTCAATGGCTTGTAGGATGTACCCCTTGGCTTCGGCGTACCGCTGCATTTTATATAGGGTTCGGCCAGCACAGGAATAAAACACCCCCAGCCCCCCGGCTTTTGGCTGGGTTTCGCTGGCATGGATGGCTTTTTCAAAATATTCAAAGGCGTGGGCGTAGTCTTCTTCGCATTCGTAACACTCGCCGATGTAGTTGTAGCAAACCGCCACAAACATCTCGTCATAACTGTTGCACTGTTGAATTTGCGCCACGGCTTTCCAGATGGTGTCTTTGGCTTTGGCATACTGACCTTTTTTCAGTTCATACAGCCCCCGCAGCCGGATAAACAGGCACCGTTCTTCGCAATGGCCGGTGAGCAGGGGCAACAGTTCCTCTGCTTGTACAATGTAATCAAGCATCACTTGTAAATCATTAATTTGAATGCCGTAATAAATCATTTGTTTAAAATTGTTTAGCAAGTAGGGCAAGTCTCCCTTTTGCCGGGCATAAGCCATGCTGTGGTTAATGTATGCCAAACCGTGTTCATAATCCCCCAGCCGGATGTAGTACCGCCCCAAAAGAAAATCCGTTTTCATGCGCACCAAGTCAAAATCTGCATGGCCTTCCCCGGCTTTTTTAATCTCCGAGGCCAGCTGCAAAAGCTGCTGGCTGCTGGAAGTTTCCGGCTTAGGGTTGCCAATGTCTTCGTAACTGGCAGACATATAGGGGTACGTTTCGTGGTACACAGCATAAAATTCCGTTAAATACTCAATTTTATAAATACAGCTTTGGTACACATCGCCACAGGCGTTGTAATGGTAAATGAGCTTGGCACGCAAGTGAAACGTGGGCGTTTGGCTGTACAGCCCTTCGTAATAGGCGGCAATTTTTCGGTGCAAAATACGGCGCTTACCCACCGGCTGCATGCAGTGAATGTGCAGCCGTATTTTTTCGTGGGTGAAACAGTAAAAGGCTTGTCCCTCCGCCAATTCTTCTTTTATAAACTGCTGGGCCAGCAACGCTTCAACTGCTCGAAACACCCCCGCTTCATCGGTGCAAAGGCCACACGCCAGCATTTCTTCCAACGTTACCCCTTTAAAAAACAGTGCCATGGTACACAGCACTTCTTGCTCCTGTTGTGAAAGCACCAAAAACCGCTCTTGAATCATGTTCACAACCTTTGCCGAAAGCCCGGTTTGATAGCCTTTGTCTCGGATGGTTTCCAGCAGTTGTGTTAAAAACAAGGCGTTGCCTTCCGTGTCTTTGTAAATTTTATAAAGAATCCCCGGCCTGTCTTTCAGTTCCGGCAACCAGGCACAGGCAAACTGGGCGGTTTGGGCCTTGGTAAAGCGTTCCAAGGTTATGGTAAGCACCTGGGTGGTTTTTTCCAAAGCCTGCATAAACAGCCCCATGTTGGGCTGCCGATGGTTTCGGCAGCAAAGCAAAAAAGACATGCTGCGGTTGTTGCATTTGCGGATGATGGTTAACAAAACCCGCTGGCTGGCAGCATCCATCCACTGCAAATCGTCAATGGCCAAAACAATTTTTTTGCCTGGGTTATTGGCTGTTAATTGGGCAAAGAGGGCTTCGAGTGCTTTTAAAAACCAGCCTTCATTCATGTTTTCGTGGGCCACCGGTTGTTCAAAAGGCGCATGAAGCAAACCGTTAAGCTGTGCCAGCAAATCATACCACACGCAAAAGCTGGCAGAGGATTCATTTTGAAAGCAGGTGGTTTTGATGATAAGATACCGACTGTTGTCCAGAATGCGTAAGGTTTGGTTAAACAAAGCGGTCTTACCCACACCCGCCTCCCCAACAAGCAGCACCGGCTTTCCGGCATCTTCGGACAAACCGCTTAAACAATGGGTGGCGGTGTACAGCTCTGTATCCCGGCCCCAGAACATGGGGGCCGCTTCTTGCGGGGTGTGCTGGGCATATTCCCGCATTTCCATAATCTGTTCAAAAAGCTCTGTGGTTTTACGTTCCGGTTTTTCTCCTAAGTCCCGTTCTAAGATTTGTTCCAGCATGTTGTAGAGCATGATGGCCTGGTTGTATTGCCCCAGGGAAATATAAAGCTGCATCATCTCCCGGTATGTTTGCTCACTGTACACATCGTTCTGGGAAATCAGCGTAATATAGCGCTGCAACTCCTCGTCCAAACTTTCGCCGGACTTGTTTTTAATGCGTTCTTTCAGTGCATGAACATACATGGCCTTGTAGTGTTTGCGTCGGCCTTCCACCCATTCTTCAAATTCCAGGCAGTTTTTAATGTAGAAACAATCTAAAAAATCCCCTTTGTAGGCCTCCACCACGTTGTTTTTGGTGATGTTGTCTGTGTCGATGACAATGTTGGCCAAGGGGTTTAATTCTATAATGCCGTTGCCTACGGCGAGAATGGTGTCCTCGCCCAATGTTTTCCTTAAACTATACAAAATGTCCCGCAGCCGGTTTCTGGCGGTTTTTTCATCGTTATCCGGCCAGAACAACCGCATCACTGCCTCCCTGGTCATCATTTTATTGATGCAAAGGGCATAAAAAAGTGCCTCTGCCTTTTTGTACCGGAAACTGACGAAGGTTTGGTCTTGGTCCCACTTTACATAGGGCGTGCCCATTAGCGAAACGGTTAGGGGTTTCATAGCCATTGCTCCTTGTCCATTCATGAAGTTTTGGCCGCCGGAATAAGACAAACCGGCGGCCTGCAAGGGACGTATGTATTAGAATGGGCCGTATCCTGTCTGCACGGCAATCACCAGGAATACACAGGCGATGACGCACCAGAGTAAAAACAACGGCAGGAAAAATTTCACCCATTTGTTCCAGGAAATGTTGCTCATGGCCAAAGCGGCCATGAAGTAGCCGGAAGTAGGGGAGAGGATGTTGGTGAAAGCATCGCCGAACTGGTAAGCCAGAACAGCGGTTTGCTTGGTGATGCCCACCAATTCTGCTAAAGGTGCCATAATGGGCATGGTGATGGCCGCCTGGCCGGAGCCTGAAGGCACAATGACGTTAAAAATATCTTGCACAACAAACATACCAATGGCGCTTAACTGTGGTGGCATTCCTTTTAAGGCGCTGGCCATGCTGTAAATGATGGTGTCCATAATGGAGGCATCGGTCATGACCACGGTGATGGCTCTGGAAAAGCCAATAATAAGGGCGGCAAACATCATGGTAGCCGCACCGGCCACAAATTCCTTGGCAATTTCATTAATTTTAAGCCCGCCAACAATCCCGGCCACAATGCATAACAGCAGGAAAATGGCACTTAATTCGTCAATGTAAAAACCAAATTTCACCACGCCCACCACAATGGCCACAATGGCGGCTGCAAAGGACAGCAGCACCAGTTTGTGCCGGGTGGTGAAGGTGGGCACGGCGTCTAAATCTGCCGTAAACGTGGAGTTTTTATCTTCCACATACATGGAACTTAATTCAGGGTTTTTCTTAACTTTCTTGGCATACAGCATCACATAAATCACAGAGGTGAGGGTGAGTGCCACATAGGCCCATGCCCGCAAACCAATGCCGGAGAAAGGTGGAAGCCCTGAAATGCCCTGGGCAACCCCTACGGTGAAGGCGTTGGTCATGGCACCGGCAAAACCTGCGCCGCCGCCCACCAGCAAAATGGCTGTACCGGTGATGGAGTCGAACCCCAGCGCAATGCAAATGGGAACCATAATGGGAATGAAGGCCAGAAATTCCTCGGCATTGCCGATGAAGGTGCCCCCAAGAGAACAGATAATCATAATAACTGGAATGAGCAATAGCTCTTTCCCAGACATTTTTTTGCAGATATTGGCCATGCCCACGTCAATGGCACCGGTGCTTTGAATAATTTTCACTGCGCCGCCAATGAAGAACATGAAGAAAATGATGTAGGCTGCGCCCTGCATACCTTTGGGCACTGCCAACAGCAAATCCATAAAGCTGGTAGGGTTTGAATCTACCGCATGGTAGGATAGGGGGTCTACGATATTTCGTCCTGTGGCTTCATCCAGCACCCGGTCGTACTGACCGGCAGGCACGATGTAGGATGCAACAGCCGCCACAATAATGAAGATGGCAAGCAGCACCAGGGGGTCGGGCATTTTTATTCCGGCTTTCTTTCCAGTTGTTTCGGCAGACATGTAAAACCCTCCTCAAATTTTTTCATTGAAGCAAATCTAATGCAGCCTGTACAAAAAGCGCAGTACCTTTGTAAATGACGCTATCGTCAATTGCAAATTTACTGTTGTGGTGAAAGTAGGTCACTCCGTCCTCGAAGTGGGCCTGGGGGTTGCACAGGAAGAAATAACATCCCGGCACCCGTTCAAAGAAAAATGCCGCATCCTCGCCGCCCATCAATCCCTCCTCCATCATATGTATGGTGTCTTCAGCAAACATTTTCCTGGCCGAAGTTAAAAATGATTGTACCACACTTTTATTGTTAATTAAAGGGGGATAGCCGTCTAAAAATTCCAGTTCAAACTCACAGCGCATACTCATGCCAAGGCCTGTAAGGATTTCCCGTATTCGCTTAAAAATATAACTGCGCAGTTCTAAAGTGGCACAGCGGATGGTGCCCCGAAGTTCCGCTTCATCGGGAATGACGTTAAACGTGCCACGCCCGGCTTCCACGCTGGCTAGGGTGATAACGGCCGCTGCGGAAGGTTTAATCTCCCGGCTGATGATGTACTGCATGTTGTTAATGGCCAGTGCAGCAATGGCCACCGGGTCTATGCAAATTTCCGGTGTTGAACCGTGGCCCCCCTTGCCTTTAATCACAATGCGCACTTGATCGTCGGCGGCAAAGGTGTTGCCCATGCTCACCACGATTTCACCGTTTTTGTAGTTGCCGCCCACGTTTCCCACATGCAAAGCCAGCATGTAATCCACCTTGGGGTCTTCCAGCACACCGTCTTGCACCATGGGGTAAGCACCGCCAGGGCCTTCTTCCCCCGGCTGGAAAATAAGCTTCACTTGCCCTTCCATGGTGTCTTCCCGCTCTTTAAGCATCTTGGCGGCACCCAGCAAAATAGCCGCATGGGCGTCGTGGCCGCAGGCGTGCATGTTTTCGTTTTCAGAGGAAAAAGGCAAACCGGTTTGCTCGGCCACCCGCAAGCCGTCAATGTCTGCCCGCAAAGCCACCACTTTGCCGGGTTTATTGCCAATGACCGCCGTAATGCCTGAATGGTTTCTGTAGGTTTGGTATGTAATGCCCAGGTTATCCAGCTGTGTTTTGATGTAGTCGGCTGTTTTGGGCAAAACAAGCCCGCATTCTGGAAATTTGTGCAGTTCCCGCCGCCAGTTGATGATTTGCGGGCTTAGATCACGGGCCTGTTGGAATATGGCATTCAATGGGCCGCCCCCCTGATTTTTTTAGATTTGGCAATGAGGGGTTATATGCAAATATAACCCCTCACGCAATATGGGACAAAGACCTTGGGAAACTTTTTCGAGAAAAAGTTTCCCAAACCCTTCAAAAAGCTTTTTAGGAAAATGCAGCTTTGCTGCATTTTCAAGAAGTTCTTTGCTTCTTTCTTTCAAGAAAGAAGTAGGGTTCGGGGCAAAGCCCCGAGGTCGGCCCTTGTTTTATCTTACATATTTGCCTTCTGGCCCGAAGGTCACTTTGTCTGCCGGTTCCCACCACAGCGGAATCTTAATGCCTTCGCTGGTCAGCTTGCCTTTGCCGTTGCACACGTCTTTGGCAATTTGATACCCAGCCTGGGCATGGCGCACAACGCCGATGCCGGAGTCTACGGTCATACAAGCTTCCAGGCGCAGGGCTGCTTCTTCTGTGCCGTCTGCAATCATGGTTACGCCGGTGTGTACCGCTTCACCCATGGAGTAGTTGGCTTGAATGGCAATCAGGTCGCACATGCCTGCACAGTTGAGCAGGGCGTTTAAGTATGGCCAGTCGGAAATAAGGTCGCCGCCGTCCATCATGTTTTCCGATTCAAAGGTGGGGTTTACGATAGAGCCGGAGTCCAGGTTGTCTCTGGAGAAAGCCACGGGCCCTTTAATTTCGCCTTTTTTAATCAGCTCGTTCACTGCAAGGCCAAACCGTTTTCTTTGTCCAAAACCCATGTAACAAATACGTGCGGGCAGTGCTTCAATGGGCAGGTTCTTTCTGGCCAGTTTAATCCAGCGTTCCACCAGCGGGTCACCGGCGCAAACTTCAAGCGCCAGGTCATCCAAGCGGGCCAAGTCACTGGCTTCACCGGAAATACAGGTCCATCTGAAGGGGCCTCTGCCTTCGCAGAACAGCGGGCGGATGTATGCGGACACAAAGCCCGGAATTTGTTTGGCTTCTTCTGGTGCCATGCCGGCATCCATACACTCTTTCCGAATGCTGGTACCGTATTCAAACACTTCGGCGCCTTTTTTGGACATGGCAATCATAGCCCGCAGTTGCCGCTGCATGGTGTCTCTGGCATCTTTTAAATAAGCCACCCTGTCACGGCCACGGTATTCGTCTGCTTCTTCCCCGGTGTAGCCGGAAGGAATGTAGGAGATGGGGTCATGGCATGGGCACATTTCGCTCACGATGTCTGGCATAAAGTCGTCCCGCTTCAGCACTTCCTCGTAAATGTCTGCTGCATTGGCGTACAGGCCGATGCCGATGGGTTTCTTTTCTGCCACATGTTTTTTAGCAATGGCAATGGCTTCGTCCAAGGTGTTTACCATTACGTCCATGTAGTTCTTTTCAATTCTTCTTTTAATGACACGTTCGTCAGCGTCCACCACAATGGCCACGCCGCCGTGCATTTTCATGGCCCAGGTCTGGTTGCCGCCCATGCCGCCAGCACCGGCTGTTAAATAAATTCTACCAGTCAGGTCGTTATTGAAGCTTTTGATGGCGATGGCAGACAAGGTTTCAAATGTGCCTTGAATAACCCCTTGGGTGCCTATGTATTCCCATGGTGCAGCGGTGTATTGGGCAAACATGGTCAAGTTTTTATCTTGCAGGTCGTAGAAGGTTTCCCATGTGGCTTTCATGATGTTGGTGGTGGCCATCACCACCCGGGGGGCCAGTTTGTGGGTTTTAAACACAGCCACCGGCATACCGGATTGCACCACCATGGTCTCGTCGTTTTCCAGCTCTTTTAATGTTTGCACAATGGCATGGTAAGATTCCCAGTTGCGGGCGCATTTGCCGTTGCCGCCGTAAATAACCAGCAGTTCAGGAATTTCTGCGTTTTCCATGTTGTTTTCCAGCATACGCAGGATGGTTTCTTGCTTCCAGCCCTTGCACCGTAAGGTGTCGCCACGTTGGGCCTTTACGGAATATAATACTTCAGCTTTTGCCATGAAAATTCCTCCTAAAATGATTATATGAAATGGGTGTGCGTCACCCCATTGTTACTGATGTTATCTAAAAAAGAAGTAGACGAAAGGTGTGGCCAGCAGCAGAGACAAAACAATCCGCTCGAACCAAACGATAACGATTTGCTTTAAACTGATCTTAATTTCGGTGCCCAAGATACAGGGGATAGCCCCGGAGAAGAATAACACTTCCGATACACAAACAATGGCCATCACTGCTTGGGTTTTAAATGCGGTTTCTCCAATAATGCCCGCTGGCAGGAACATATCCGGCAGCGTTAGCGCCAAGCCTTTGGCCATAACCATGGCATCCGGGCCAAAGCCCAGCAGTTTGGTTAGAGGCAGGAAGATGTAGCCCAGCACATCAAAAACCGGTGTAAACTTGGCCAACACAAGGCCTAAAAAACCTACGGAAAGCAGGGTGGGGGCAATGGAGAGGGAGAGCCGCAACCCATCTTTAAAGTTTTTAACAATGCCGCCTACAATGTCTGGGGCATTTTTACAGGCATGTAAGCCTTCTGTAACGGCTGTAGCGGCCAGCTTGCCTTTAGGGGCCTCTGGTTCCGGCTTCACCGGTACATCGCCGTAGGTTAAGTCGGACATGCTGCGCAAGGGGAACAGCCGTGTGGTGATGGCTGTGACTAAAAAGGTGATGACCAAGGTGCCCCAGAAATACACGTTCCATCTGTCCATAAGCCCCAAAGTTTTGGCCACGATAATCATAAAAGTAGCGGAAACCGTGGAAAACCCTGTGGCAATGATGCTGGCTTCTTTGTTGGAATAGTAGCCTTCCTTGTACACCTTGTTGGTGATGAGCAGCCCAACGGAATAGCTGCCCACGAAAGAGGCCACAGCGTCAATGGCGGACCGCCCCGGTGTTCTCCACACCGGCCGCATGATGGGGCGCATGAACACCCCTACAAATTCCATAAGGCCGTAGTTCATGATAAACGCCAGGAAAACCGCCCCAATGGGCACCAAAATGCTAACGGGAATAACCACCTTCAAAAACACGAAGGGCATCATGTCTGGGGTGTGGATGCTTTCCGGCCCAAGCTTAAAGGCCGCCACAAACACCAGGGGAATACCAATGATTTTAAGCACAGTAAAGACAAGGGTTACCGTATCTTTGCGCCAGGTTTTGTTGTAAAAGGGCAGTGCCGCCCCAAGGCACACCATCACAATGGCGTAGACTGTTCCAAAAAATGGCCAACTGCGCATCCATGTAACGATGTGGTCAATGGGAATGGTTTGCGCACCGTTTAAGGTGATGGGGATAAAAAACATAAAGATACCCAGTGCGTTAAGGAGAATGAATATAAGTACAGTTCCGCTTTGTACACCATTATTCTTTTCTGCCATCAAAAACCCTCCTTCTTACAATACCAACGCCTGCAACCTCCAATGTTTTTTCTTTAGTTTAGTCTTACTTCAGCCCGCCCACGGCTTCTTCCACAGCGGCCAGCAGCTTGCCGGAAGAAAGTAAGCCATACAGCACTTGAATGTCCCCGTAAAATGCCCGGTCGCTGTCCATGTAGGGCACCACACTGCGCACCGCATCGTAAACCGCTTTGGTGCCGGGTGCCAGCTTTGCGCTGTCTTTAAAATCTGCCGCCTGTGCCCCACACATGGCTTCAATGGCCAGCACTTGAAAAGCATGTTCCACAATGGTTCCGGCTTTTCTGGCGGCAATGGTGCCAAAACTTACATGGTCCTCCTGGTTGGCAGAGGTAGGGATGGAATCCACACTGGCGGGGTGCGCCAACGTTTTGTTTTCAGACACCAGCGCCGCTGCGGCGTATTGGGGAATCATAAAGCCGCAGTTAATGCCTTCTTCAGGGGTTAAAAACCCAGGTAAGCCGCTAAGGGTGGGGTTTACCAGCCGCTCGATGCGCCGTTCAGACACATTGGCGTATTCGGCAGAAGCAATGGCCAGTGTGTCCATGGCGATGGCCACCGGTTGGCCGTGGAAGTTGCCCCCAGAATACACGTCCCCGTTATCCGGGAAAATAAGCGGATTATCCGTAGCGGCATTGATTTCCGTGCTGATTACACTCTGCACGTAGTCCATGGCCAGGCGGCTTGCCCCGTGAATTTGGGGAACACAACGCAAGGTGTAGGCATCTTGGTTTCTTTTCTGCCCTTGCCGGGTGGTTAGCTGGCTGCCATTAAGCATATGGCGCATATTTTCTGCCACGTCCATCTGCCCTTGGTGGGGGCGCACTTGATGGATTCTGGGGTCATAAGCGTCCACAATGCCTTCCAAGGCATCGGCGGTTAAGGCGGCGATAGCGTCTGCAGTTTTGGCCAGGCACAGGGCATCGTAAATGGCCAGTGCCCCAACCCCCATCATGGCGCAAGTGCCATTAATAAGTGCCAGCCCTTCTTTTGCTTTTAAAGTGACGGTTTCTATACCGGCAGCTTCCATGGCTTCTTTGCCGGACATCACTTTTCCTTTGTATTCCGCTTCCCCTCTGCCCAGCATGGGCATCACCATATGGGCCAGTGGGCATAAATCCCCGCTGGAACCCACAGAGCCTTTTTGGGGAATGACAGGGTGCACCCCTTTGTTCAACATATCAATCAGTGTTTGCACGGTTTCAAGCCGGATGCCGGAGAAACCTTTGGCCAGGGCGTTTATACGAAGAAGCGCAATCGCCCGCACCACATCGGTGGCAAAGGGTTCGCCCAGCCCGGAAGCATCCGCCAGAATTAAATTTAATTGAAGGGCTTCCAGCTTGTCATCGGCAACGGCAATGTTTTCAAACTTGCCAAAGCCTGTGTTAACGCCGTAAACCACCTTTTTTTCCCGAATAACTTTTTCAATAATGTCCCGGGAAATATGTATCTTTTCTTCTGCCTGGGGGGACAGTGCCACTTCCGCACCGCACCGTGCAACGGTAGCCACCGCTTCAATGGTCAGGCTTTCGCCGTCGCACAAAACCTTCTCTAACATCCTATGCCCCGCCTCTCGCTTTAAGCATTTGTTCGCTTGTATTTGTTTTATCATAAATTATAGGTTTAATTCGTCTGCAAACTGTCTGCAATTATGTAAATGCACAAATTTAGTTAAGTTTAATAAAATAATTTGTTGGTTTTTGTTTAAATTTTTAAGAATAGATTTGCTCCATAGAGAAATTTGTCACCCTTAAGTAAAAGCGTAGCACTTCTTCCAATGCATATAGGGGTACCGGCCCTACCAGCTCTGTACCTGCAACAGATACCCCATAGGAAGCGGCTTCCGACTTGATGGTTTCAAAAACCCGGTGGATGGGGGTTTTTTCATAGTTGGTCAAATTCATAGAAATTTGGGCAATGCCTTTTTCCTCTAGCATCAGGGCAATGGCCCGCACGCATTGATAGCCCCCCGTGGCATGGCGAACAGCCTTCACAATCTTTTTGGCCACGTCCAGGTCGGCTGTGTTTAAGTTCACGTTAAAGGCCACAAGAGGGAAACGCACCCCGGTCACTGTGCCGCCGCTTTTGGGCACAAAGTTTTTGGGGCCTTCGTCTGGCACCCAATTAGGGTCTTGCATCTTTTCGCAAAGTCCTTCGTATTCCCCTTTGCGGATGGATACCAGGTTTTTCCGGTGCTCTGCTGTGGCCGCTTCTTCATAGTAATACACCGGCACACCCAGTTCCCCTAAAAATTGGCCAAAGGCACGGGCAATTTCCAGCGCTTCGCTTATTTCCACATTTTTAACAGGGATGAAAGGCACCACATCCACAGCGCCCATTCTGGGATGGCTACCTTTGTGGGTGGTCATGTCGATGAGCTCAATGGCTTTGGCGGCCAGTTTTTTTGTGCCCTCCAGCACTTGTTGGGGTTCCCCTCTGTAAGTGAATACGGTGCGGTTGTGGTCTCCGTCTGCATTCATGTCAATGAGCTCCACCTCTGCCCCGGTGAGCAGCGCTTGCTTCACCGCCTCAATTTTTGCCATGTCTCTGCCTTCGCTAATGTTTACTTCTGCCAGCAATACTTTCATTTTAGTTCGCTCCTCTCTTTTATTTTAAATTTTCCAATGCACTTTGAAATTGCTCTAAAATCTGTGGGTCTTTAATTAATGGCATGTTGGCTTCCACATTCAGCACGCAGCCTTTCACCCCGGCTTCCGACAAATAGGCGGCGCTTAACAAATCGGAGCTTGCCGCCGGGTTGGCGTTGCCTTCTAACCCCTTGGCCAGTGCGTGGGCACGCTTGCACATTTGGCCATTTTCGCAGGGAACGGTTGCCGCTTGAATGCCCGCCGCCTGAATGGCTTGTGCCCGTTTTTGCTTTTCTTCGTCTGTGTTTTTGGGCAGGGCGTAAGCGTCTTTTATCATGCAGTAGGCTTCGGTGTCTTTTATGGCACCTTCCATTAGCTTTTGGGCTAAACTGTCCGCTTCTGCCACAATGGCTTCATAATCTTCTACGGTTAGGTTCACCGGCTTTTTCATAGAAAGCTTAGCCACCATGCCCACCATGCCAGCGGCCATGGCCCCAGCAATGGCAGATGCAGAGCCGCCCCCCACCGTGAAATTATTAGAATCCACCACCAGTTTTAAAATGTCTGCGTTCATCATAAAACCTCGCTTTCACATAAATGCATTATAAATAATAGCTATACAACAAATATTTATGCATTTAGTTTATACACGAAGCGTTGTCAAAACATCTGCATACAAAAAACCGCCTTAAAAAAGGCGGATTAAGTCGTACACTTTTGTTTTTATTAAGACAGCATCTCCAATTTGGTTCTAACAAAAGCAATCTGCTTGTCCACACACTGGGGGGCAGGGCCGCCCTGAACGTTGCGGTTTTTAATGCAGGTTTCCAGCTTAATTGCTTCAAACACATCGGCGTCAAACAAGGGGGAAAACGCCTTGTATGCTTCCAAGCTTAGTGTTTCCAGGGTGCTGTTGTTTTCAATACAATGGGCCACCAGCTGGCCGGTGATTTGGTAGGCGCTGCGGAAAGCCACCCCTTTTTTGGTTAAATAATCGGCGCAGTCTGTGGCGTTAATGAAGCCCTTGGCGGCTGCTTCCCGCATGGCTTCAGGAAAGATACGCATGGTATCCACCATGGGGATAAAGGCGGTTAAACAAAGCTTGGTGGTATCTAACGCATCAAACAGCGCCTCTTTATCCTCTTGCATATCCTTGTTATAAGCCAGGGGAAGGCCTTTCAGCATGGTGAAGAGGGTGGTGCAGTGGCCAAACACCCGCCCAGCTTTTCCTCGTACCAATTCCGCCACGTCCGGGTTTTTTTTCTGGGGCATAATGCTGGAACCTGTGGCGAAGGCATCGTCCAGCTCTATAAATTTAAATTCCCACGAACACCAAAGAATGATTTCTTCTGAAAAACGGGAAAGGTGCATCATTAAAATAGAGAGGGCAGAACATATTTCAAGGCAAAAATCACGGTCTGAAACCCCGTCTAAGCTGTTTTGGGTGGTTCGGGCAAAACCCAGCGCCTGTGCTACCATGTCACGGTCTATGGGGTAGGTGGTGGCGGCAAGAGCACAGCTGCCCAAAGGCATTTCGTCCATGCGGGCCAGCCCGTCTTGCAGCCGGCCAATGTCTCGCAGCAGCATTTGGGCATAGGCCATCAAGTGATGGGCCAGGGTAATGGGTTGTGCCCGCTGCAAATGGGTATACCCTGGCATCACCGTGTTTAAGTTTTCTGCTGCTATGCGGCACAGCACTTCAAGCAGTGCTTGAATGAGCGTTATAATCTCTTGGGCTTCATCCCGCAAGTATAGGCGAAGGTCTAAAGCCACTTGGTCGTTACGGCTTCTGGCAGTGTGCAGCTTTTTGCCAGCCTCACCAATGCGGGCGGTCAGTTGGTTTTCCACAAAGGTATGAATGTCCTCCGCTTGGGTGTCGAAAGCCAGCGTGCCCCCTTCAATGTCTGAAAGGATGGCTTTTAACCCAGCTACAATAGCGTCACTGTCTTCTTTAGGGATGATGCCCGTTTCACTCAGCATGGCCCCATGGGCCATGCTGCCAACAATGTCTTGTTTGTACATTTTACAGTCAAAGGCAATGGAAGCGTTTAATTGGTTCACCGTTTCATCGGCTTTTTTTTTAAAACGCCCTGCCCACAGTTTATCCGTCATTAGTGTCCTGCTTTCTGATCCAGCATTGCTTTCACTTTGATAGGAAGTCCCAGCAAATTGATGAATCCTTTAGAATCATTTTGGTCGTAAGCGTTGTTGTCGTCGCCAAAGGAGGCAATGGCTTCATTGTATAAAGAGTAGGGGGAGGTAACACCGGCATTAATGATGTTGCCCTTGTACAGCTTCAGCTTAACCTCGCCGGTAACCGTTTGCTGTGTTTGCTGAACAAACGCCCACAGCGCCTCCCGCAGGGGGGTGTACCACTGGCCGTTGTATACCAGCTCTGCAAATTTGTGGCCAATGCCTTGCTTGTAGTGCATGGTCTGTTTGTCTAGGCAAATGCTTTCCAGTACGTGGTGGGCGTGGTATAAAATGGTGCCCCCTGGTGTTTCATAAACCCCCCGGGACTTCATGCCCACCAGCCGGTTTTCCACAATGTCTATGATGCCAATGCCGTTTTCTGCACCCAGTTGGTTCAGCAAGGTTACAATCTCTGAACCTTTCAATGTTTTGCCATCCACAGCCACAGGTGCGCCATTTTCAAAGGTGATGCTCACATAGGTGGGAACGTCTGGGGCTTGTTCTGGGGTTTTGCACACACACAACATTTTGTCATACAGGGGTTCGTTGCCGGGGTCTTCCAGTTCCAGCCCTTCGTGGGAAAGATGCCACAAGTTTTTGTCCCGGGAATAGTTGGTTTCTTTTGTGAAAGTTAAAGGCACGTTGTGTTTGGCGGCATATTCCATTTCGTCCTCTCTGGACTTAAGCTCCCAAACCCGCCAAGGGGCAATCACTTCCATGTGGGGCGCAAATGCCTTAATGGAAAGCTCAAACCGCACTTGGTCGTTGCCTTTGCCTGTGCAACCGTGGGCAATGGCGTCTGCCCCTTCTTTCATGGCAATGTCCACCAAATACTTGGCAATGACCGGCCGTGCAAAGGACGTGCCCAGCAGGTATGTATCCTCATAGACAGCACCTGCCATCAAGGTTGGGAAAATGTATTCATCCACGAATTCATCAATCATGTCCACAATATATAGCTTGGATGCACCAGTTTTCAGGGCCTTTTCCTCAAGGCCTTCAAATTCTTCGTCTCCCTGGCCCACGTTACCGGCCACTGCAATCACTTCACAGCCATCATAGTTTTCCTTCAGCCATGGAATGATGACCGATGTATCCAAACCACCTGAGTATGCCAATACAATCTTGTTAATCTTTTTCATAATAACCGCTCCTTTTATTATATAATTTTTTATAAAAAAAACAAACAAAACAAAAAGCGACCTCAGCACAAAATGGCTTCAGTCGCTTGTGTTTTGTTTGTTGGTTGGGAGGATGTTCCGCTTACTCTCCTTCGCTAAACACACAAGAAACTAAAGCCTGCATACGGCGGCGCAGACCTAATACGTTTACTTGTGAAGTTACAGCAACATTAAGATTCAGCATGTTCAAACTCCTTAAACAGCATTGCAATATAAATGCATATACTTTGCTGTTTACTATACTGTTGTTTTTTAAAAATGTCAATAGTTTTTTGCAATGCTCATGTTCGTTTCATAAACAAGCCAAAACATTTAGAAGTAACGAATCATCCAGAAGCGTAGCCAACACGTTACCATCTATTGCTATAATTTCGCCTAAATCGCCAGCATTTTCACGCATAATATCAGCCATTGCGGACCCGTCGGCATCTCTGTTAACCATATTCAATATGCGGCTTAGCGTTGGTTTGGACGAAATGCTTTTTATGTGGTAATGTTTGCTGTAAAAAGCTATCTTTTACTGCATCAATTTTCGTGCATCTTATCCCAATGAATTATTTAACTAAAAATAGTTGGATGTATCTATCTTTTATATTTTGGGGATTGACCAAGACTTTAACAATAAAATTTTCAGGGTTAGCGCTAATATTGTAATAAAGCAATTTGCTTTCATCAATAAGTACATTGCCAATTTCATTTTCGTAACGTACTGTAACTGTAAATGGGTGTGACTTTTTTTTTGAGAATCCGCCATACCCTATATATGTTCCATGAAAAGATATATCGTTGTTGTATTTAACCCCTATAACCTGGGCCTCGTAACTAATTCCTTTTTTCTGCAATCGCATTTTACGCTTGGCCTTAAAATAAAAATAAAGATAGCAAAGAAAGAGCCTGGCCAGTGGTAATAATATTTCTGTTATCACCGCTTGTTTCATTAAAACAGTAACTACCACCCATAATAAGTCTATGAGCATCACAAGTGTAAGCACAGTAACAACAAAATAAAACCCTCTATAACCGTATCTCAATTCTTTCATATCTTTGCCTTTCGGTTAGTTTGCAAAGTTAACATATTGCCCTAATATTACAATTTAGAACCTGTATTCAATAATGGGTTGCCCGCATTTGAAATGGCGATTTTTCGCCATTCGAGGCGCAGCGATGCAGGCATAATAAAACAAATTATGGCAAGCCGCTGCAACAAAGAAGGGCGGGATAATTGCTTTCAAAGGCAGATGACAGCTTATTGCATACAGGTTCTTAGTATAGTACAACAAGCGGCCGCGTTCAAGCACCATTTTCATGGCTCCTACAGATTTAGCCAGAGTTTTACCTTATGGTCTGAATAGGACAAAATATCTTCAGTGTCGTCTCGAAAAAGTTTCCCAAGGTTTTACGTTTGCTCTTGTTTAACCACCACTTTTTTGATGCCCTTTTCAAACTGGCTGCGGGGCAACATCACCATATGGCCGCAGGTTTGGCAGCGGATTTTAAAGTCCATGCCCATGCGCAAAATTTCCCATATTTGCCCACCGCAAGGGTGGCTTTTTTTCATTTGAACCACGTCACCAATTGAAAATTCCATGTTATCACATCCTAAGTTTCGTTTCGTCTATGGTGTAGGGCAGGGGCGGGCAGGGCGGGTCGATGCCTTCCTTTTCAAACCGAACTTTAATAAGCCTGCGCAACGCCCGCTCCACACTCCAGTTTTTCCCCACCTGGCAATCTGCGTTAATGCGAATGGTCAGCGCCCAGTGGTCCATAGAAGAAACCCCTAAAACGGTGGGGGTTGTTAAAAGGCCGTCTGCTTTGGCGTTGGCCATTTCATCTTCCAAAATAGCCAGTACTTTTTCCAAGGGGGCTTGATAGGGCACTTTCACTTCCACCACCGCCCGGTTGTAGGCCTTGCTCATGTTGGTCACCAGCCGGATGGTGCTGTTGGGGAAAATATGTACGTCCCCTTCAAAGCTGCGAATGATGGTGGTGCGCAGGCCAATGGATTCTACTGCGCCGGATTTACCATTAATTTCAACCATGTCCCCCACCTGAAACTGGTTTTCAAACAAAATGTACATGCCGGTGATAAAGTCTTCAATGATGCCTTTCGCGCCAAAGCCCAAAGCGATAGAACCCACCCCAGCCACAGCAAGAATAGATTCCATAGAGGCCCCGAATACCGCCAGTAACTGCACAGCCATAAAGAAGTAAACCCCATATTTCACCACACTTACCAGCACGGTAGACAAAGTGTCGTAATTGTTTTGAGGGAACTTCTTCTTTGAAGCGGCAAAAAAAGAGCGGATAATCTTTTTGCAAACCACCGTAACCAGTAGGCCTCCAAAAACGATGGCCAAAACACTGGATAATTTAAAAAATATTTCTGATAAAACAGGTAAAAGATTGTCAGGCATATAAGGAACGCCCCTTTAAAAATGAATTAAGATGTTATCAACCGCTGGGCCAGATACACAGCCCCCATTTCTGCTTTTTCCCGGGCCAGTACCACGTGAGCCTGGGGAAATTCTTTTTTTATCTGGGCTGTAAAACCCTCACGAATGTTGTTGTTCAGCAAGAAAACAGAACCCGCTAAAACCAGTGGGCCTTGGGTCATTTTGCAGCGCAAAATAAGCGCTCTGGCCATTTCATATAAGTCGTTGACAGCATCCTGCTCAATTTGCTTGGCGTGAGGGTCCCCACCTTCTGCTGCGTACTTGATGATGGGTGCCAGTTCTGATATTTTATTTTTGCTGAAATGTTCGCTGTACATGTAACCGGTAAGCTGGCGCAGGTCTGTCATAGAAAAATGGGTGCACACCTTTTCCAGAAGCCCGCTGCTGGGCAAACGATCGTCATAAGCTTTCAGGGCGTACTGTATAGCGGCAATGCCCATGCCGTAACCAGAGCCAACCCCGTCTAACAAGTGGCCCCATCCGCCACAATGGTGGGTGCGCTGGTGGGCGTCTAAAGCATAGGCACGGGCATCGGTGGCGGCCACCACTAAAATGCCCGGTTCCCCTTTGGTTTCCGTGGCCAGCATGATATTCAAGTCTGTGGTAACCAAAAGGGGGCAGTCGAAGCCCAAATGTTTAAATATGTTGCTGTACGTTTCCTCTGTTTCGGGGGTTACGTCACCGGCAATACCCAGGCAAATGCTTTTCACATGGGCAGGGGTTGTGTTTGTAAACCTGCCAAATTCCTGGATGAGCCTGGTGAGGTGGTCTTGCACTTGTTCCCAAGGCCACTTGTGCAAATCAATGGAATTGCCCATGTGGCGGCCCACCACCTTTTGGGTCTCGGTGTTGTCCATACCCACCAGCCTGCTGTAAGCGCTGCTGCCGTCTATGCCTAATGCAATCATGCCATAACCCCTTTCGTCTGTATATGCAGGATTATATCCAATTTTTACTTATGCTATTATGATAGCACATGTTGGCAGGCGAATCAATTTTTAAATTGTGTTGTTACATGTGGTTGTTTTGATGCATAATACTACGATAGCAACAAACAGGAGGTGAAGCGTGTGTTTGGCAGACACAAAAAATGGGAGAAGATGTTTGACGGGTTGTGTCAGGCGTATTATGAAAAAATATTGGGTTATTGTTATGCGGTGTTGGGGGATGAAACAGCGGCCCGGGATTGTACCCAGGAGGTGTTTCTGGTGGCGTGCCAAAAAAGTGAACAGCTGGCGGCACATCCTAACCCTGGCGGTTTCCTCTTTCAAACTGCTAAAACATTGGTGAAGAAAACACGCAGAGAAAGTTTCATGCGTTTAATGCGTGAACAAGAAGTGGATGAACAAATAGTGGGCTTGGTAGATGCCCATGCAGACATTGCAAACCAGCTGGATAAGCAGATTATTGCAGAGGATTATGTAGAGGCGGTGCTGGAACAGTTGCCGGAGGACAAGCTAAAGCTCTACACCTTATATTACATGGGCAAGCAAACCATGGCGGAAATTGCACAGCAGCTGGGCATGGAAGAAGCGGCGTTAAGGATGCGTTATGTGCGTTTGCGGCGTGAGATGAAAGCCATCGTGGCAAAGGTGTGTGAAAATAATTTTGACTACTAAAAGCTCCGTTACAAATGATGATAAGCTACATATTAAAGTGAACACATTGGCCAATGTTGTGAAAGGAGGGGTTCTTCCATGCAAGAAAAGCAACGGGTGTTAAAAGAACTGGACACAGCCATTGATGCCATGGATATGGCAAGCATTGAACGTGGCCTCAATACTTTGCAAGAACTGGAACACCAGCCCGTCAAGGCGGAAAATGTACAGGACTTTGCCGCCCGCATCAAAAACTTAAACAGAGAGGATAAGATGAAAATGAAACCATCTAAAACCATGAAAGTCGCTTTGGTTGCTGCTATCGTCAGCGCTATGGGCATTACGGCTTATGCAGCCAATGAATTAAAGGTATTTTCCTTTGCCAAAGGAGACAAATATGTTACGGTGACCACCACGGAGGATATGACCCAGGAAGAAGCAGAAGCCATGGTGAAAATGAGCGAAGGAGGCGTTCAGCCGGCGGACGCAGATGTTAAAATGATGGTGGAGCCGGACAGTCTGATGTTTGAATCGGTGGAGCAGGCGGAAAAGGATATGGACATGAACGTGATTTTGCCTGAAACCATGCCGGAACTGCCTGTGTCTGAAATAATGGGGCAAAAGTTGGATTTTGGGCATGTAGAAAACCGTATGCTTTGGATCACTTATGGAGACCCGGAGGAAAGAGCGTTTGGATTGACCGTTGGGAGAGAGGTTGTTAAGTCGACAGAGCCGGTTATTGGCTATTCCGCCAGTGACATGGATGAGGGCAGCTTAGGCTCCTACACCAGCAAAAATGGCACGGTGTTCACCACGCTAACCGAAAGCGATGACGCCAGTGAAAGAACAGCCCATATTGCAACGGTTCAAGTAGGAGAATACGAATATACGCTGGTATTCTTTGGGTTTGATGATGCGGAACGCCTAGCCATTATTGATAGCGTGGATTTGTCTGCCTATGCCCAATAACATGAAGCAATAGACAACCTGTGCTCCGGCTGGTATAATGGGCAAAAAACTCGGAGGACACAAGCGATGTCTGTGGAACGTGTGAAAGCTTATTTATCCCGGTGGCAGTTGGACACTGCTGTATTGGAAATGCCCGACTCCACCGCCACTGTTCAGGAAGCGGCGAAAGCCTTGGGCACAGAACCGGCCCGTATTGCCAAAACATTATCTTTTCAAGATGCAGGCAATGGGCTGGGCGCCATTATTCTGGTGGCTGCGGGTGATGCTAAAATCGATAACCCTAAATTCAAGGTGGCTTTTGGGCAAAAACCTAAAATGTTGTCCTTTGAAGAAGTGACGGAAAAGACCGGCTTTCAAGTGGGCGGTGTGTGCCCCTTTGCGCTGCCGGAAGGGGTTAGGGTTTATCTGGATGTTTCCTTAAAACGTTTTGAGTCCGTTTATCCTGCCTGTGGCAGCTTAAATTCTGCCATTCAACTGGCGTTGGAACAGCTGGAAATGTGTACACCCTGCATGGGTTGGGTGGATGTATGCAAGGGATGGCAGCCGGAAGATGAAGCGTAGTTGGCGCACTGCAAAGCAGTGCGTAGGGTGGGGCGGCCAGCCATTGAACCGCCGCTGGTGCAAATGAGCCGCCCCAGCCAAGAACAAGGCCGCCAGGCGGCCAGATGTCTAACTGCCGATGATGTAACTGAGCCGCCAATGTTTAGGTAACAATGGCCGCCTAGCCGCCGAATACTTCGGTTGCCAGGCGGTCATATGCCATGGTTTGGGCGGCGCAATTAAAAAAAGCGGCCGAAATATACTGGCCGCCCATTCCCGGCTGTGCTTGCACAGCCGGAAACTTTTCTTTTATGACAAAGTATGTATCAATAACCCGCTTCTAAGCTTAGGTTCAAACCAAGTAGATTTAGGGGGCATGAGCCGGTCTTCATCCGCCACGGCCATCAGCTCTGCCATAGACGTGGGATAAAGTGCAAAGGCCACTGCCATTTCACCGCTGTCCACACGGTCTTTTAAGGCACCCAGGCCACGAATGCCACCCACGAAGTCAATACGCTTGTCGGTACGGGGGTCACCAATGCCCAGCACGGGGGCCAGCAAATGGTTTTGCAGCAAGGAAACATCCAGCCCTTCCACACTATCGGCAGATATAATGTGGCTTTTGGCTGCAAGGGTGTACCACTGGCCTTGCAAGTACATGGAAAAGGTGTGGAGCGCTTTTGGAGTGGCCATCTCTGCCGGGGATACTTCAAAGTTTGCGCTGATGGTTTCTAAAAAGCTTTCCGGTGTAAGGCCGTTTAAGTCCTTCACCAGCCTATTATAGTCCATGATGTACAGTTCTTCATCTGGGAACGCCACAGCCAGGTAAAAGTTAAATTCAGCGTCTGGAGCAAAGCTTGGGTTTTCTTCCCGGCGTTTAAGCCCCACCTTCACCGCAGATGCATTACGATGGTGGCCGTCTGCAATATACATACAGGGAACCTGTTCAAAGCCTTGGGCCAAAGCGGCCAAGGCTTTTGCATCGTCCATCACCCACACTTTGTGGGCAATGCCGTCTTCTGCCACAAAGTCATACACCGGGGCATGTGTTCCTTTCCATTGGGTCATAATGCTTTGAATATCCGCCTGGTTTCTGTAGGCCAGAAAAATAGGGCCTGTATTGGCATTTAAGGTTTCCACATGGCGAATGCGGTCTTGTTCTTTATCTACCCGGGTCAGTTCGTGTTTTTTAATGGTACCGTTCAGGTATTCGTCAATGGCGGCACAGCCCACCAAACCGGTTTGGCTGCGGCCGTTCATGGTCAGCTCATAAATGTAGTACAGCGGTTTATCGTCTGAAATTAAAACCCCGTCTGCCTGCATTTTTTCAAAATTTTCTTTGGCTTTGGCATAAACCCTATCATCATATAAGTCAATGGCTGGGTCCAAGTCGATTTCAGCCTTGTCTACGTGCAAAAAAGAATGGGGGTTGCCTTTCACCATTTCCCGGGCCTCGTCACTGCTCATTACGTCATAAGGCAGAGCAGCCACAGCCTTGGCGTATTCCGGGGCAGGGCGAATGCCTTTAAATGCTTTAAATGTCGCCACGTTGTTCTCTCCTTAAATGGTTCTAACGGCAATGATGCCGTCCAGCTTACGAATTTCTTCCGCCACGGCCTCCATGTCCCCACCGTCCACGTCAATCATGGTGTAGGCGTGGTCGCCCTTGCTTTTATTCAGCATGTTATCAATGTTCATGCCTTTTTGCGCCAGTGCTGTGGTGATGGAACCTACCACATTAGGCACATTGCGGTTCATGATGCATATCCGTTTTTTGCCCACATAAGGCATGTAGCAGCTTGGGAAGTTTACAGAATTTTCAATGTTGCCGTATTCTAAGTAGTTTTTAAGCTCGATGGCGGCCATTTCAGCGCAGTTGTCTTCGGATTCCGGAGTGGATGCACCCAAATGGGGAATGGTGATGATGTTTTTGTGGCCCAGCAGTGTTTCGTTGGGGAAGTCTGTCACATAAGCGCCCACGGTGCCGTTATCCAGAGCGGCAATCATGGCTTCATCGTCCACCAGCTCACCACGGGAAAAGTTCAGAATGCGCACCTCTTTTTTCATCCGTGCCAAGGTGTCTTTGTTAAACATCTTACGGGTATCGTCGTTGAGGGGTACGTGGATGGTGATATAGTCGCAGTTTTCAATAATCATGTCAATGCCGTCGGCCCGGCGAACGCTCCGGGAAAGGCTCCAGGCTGCTTCCACAGACATGAAGGGGTCGTAGCCGTACACTTCCATGCCCATGGCGTTGGCGGCGTTGGCCACCAATACACCAATAGCACCTAAACCAATAACACCAAGCTTTTTACCAAACAATTCCGGCCCAACAAAGGTGCTTTTGCCTTTTTCCACCAGCTTGGCCACGCCGGTTTCCCCTTGCAGCCCTTGCACCCAGTTCACCCCGTCAATGATGCGGCGGGAAGAAAGCAGAAGCCCGGCCATTACCAGTTCACGAACGGCGTTAGCGTTAGCGCCTGGGGTATTAAACACCACCACACCAGCTTCGGTGCATGTGTCTATGGGAATGTTGTTTACCCCGGCACCTGCTCTGGCCACGGCCTTTAAACCGGCGGGCAAAGGCATGTCGTGCATGTTATAGCTGCGCAACAAGATGCCGTCTGGGTTTTGTTCGTCGGATGTCACTTGATAGTGTTCTTCCGGTAACCGGCACAAGCCGATTGGCGATATGTTATTCAGTGTTAAAATTTTATACATGGATATCCCCCGCTTTATTGGACTCTTTCAAAACTTACACGAAGTTTACTTATTCGCCACTTCAAATTGCTTCATAAAAGCCACCAGCTTTTCCACCGCTTCCAAGGAAACAGCGTTGTAAATGCTGGCCCGCATACCGCCCACGCTTCTGTGGCCTTTTAAGTTTACAAACCCAGCGGCAGCGGCTTCTTTTATAAATTTAGCATCAATGTCTTCGTTGCCGGTCACAAAAGTCACGTTCATCAAGGAACGGTCTTTGGCTTCGGCAGTGGCTGTAAACAGCTTGGATTCCTCTAAATAGCCGTAAAGCAGAGCGGCTTTTTCTATGTTAATTTTTTCCATGGCAGCAACGCCACCTATAGATTTAAGCCATTCAAACACAAGCTTGGCAATGTAAATGCCGTAGGTTGGGGGTGTGTTGTGCATGGAGTCGTCTTTGGCGTGTACCTGGTAATCTAGCATGGTGGGGGTGATGTCCATGGCGTGGCCTAAAAGGTCTTCACGGATAATAACCACGGTGACACCTGCTGGGCCAATGTTCTTTTGTGCACCGGCATAAATAAGCCCAAACTTACTGACGTCGTATACTTCGGATAAAATGCTGCTGGACATGTCTGTAACCAAGGGCACACTGCCTACATCCGGCAAAGTGGTAAACCGGGTGCCGTAAATGGTGTTGTTCATGGTGATGTGTACATAATCTGCGTCTTTTGAGAAGGCGGAAGCATCCACCTGAGGTATGTAACTGAAGTTTTTATCTTCGGAAGAAGCCACCACGTTCACCGTGCCGTAACGTTTTGCTTCTTGGATGGCTTTTTTAGCAAAGGCACCAGTTTTAAGGTAGTCGGCTTTTTTGTTTTGAAACAGATTCAAGGGCACCATAGAAAACTGCAAACTTGCGCCGCCCTGTAAAAAAAGCACCCGATAGTTTTCGGGAATGGCCATCAGTTCAGTGAGCAGTGCTTTGGCTTCATCGAAAATTTCCAAATACATTTTGGAACGATGGCTCATTTCCATCACAGACATACCGGAAGTTCCGTAGGCCACCAATTCTTTTTGGGCTTTTTCCAGCACCTCCACCGGCAACGCCGACGGTCCGGGAGAAAAATTAAAACAACGGTTCATAACAATACCTCCATAAACGCCTTTAAATTTTTCATATTGTACTACAGATTTTAGCACAGCACAACAACAAAACGTGAAAAAATAAATTAAAGTATGGAAAATAAAAAACCCGCACCGTGGGACGGGGCGGGCAAATGTTGAGTGCTTACATGGATGCGCTTTCAAAGCTGTCGCATTCGGTTTCTTTCTTGCTGTGGCAGCTAGAGCCTTGGCAGGAACTACCCACCATAATATCGTTTAAGGTACAATATTGCTTACCTTCATTGAATTTGCAGGAAGAAACGTGGCATTTAATGGTTTGACCGGACATGTTTTCACCTCCAGAGTTTTATGTGTTCAGTATGTGCCGTTTAACTCTGGAGTATGCATATGCTCAAACATGTCTTTATACCGAAATTTTGGAAAAAATAAGCGGCAGGGTGTAGGGGGTGGCCTCTGTAATGTGTAAAGCGTCGCAAGCTTTATTCACAGCGTCCAATTTCAAATTGTATATGTAAGAAATGTCTTCTCTGGAATATGTGAAAGGCGAGCCGCAATCCAATTCCCGCTGGTACAGGCGGCAAATGTTGCTTTCCCCTTGGGACATCACCTTTAAAAAACTGCGGCGGGTAAGACGCTTTACACCCAGCTGACGTAAATGACGGGTAATGTCTTCCGGCTTCATGTCTAAAAGCCTGGCTGCTTCCCCTAGGTTTAAGTCTCCTTCAGCAGTTTTAATGAACACGTCAATGTCCTTAAACCTGGTGTAAATGTCTGTCACATACGTTTCCAGATAGTTATGGTGGCGTGATTTAATTTCCCTGTGCATGAACGCCCCTCCTTATAATGCTTCAACGTTGTAAACTTGAAACCATTGTAACGCAGATGCACGTATAAATCCACCTGTAAAAACTGGAATGTGGTCAAATTGCTGTAAAAAGAATGCATCACTTGTAAAAAAATAGATAATTATGTAAAGAAAATATTTGCATATAAACCCAGTGATTTACATATCACCAAAATGCCGGTTGTACATAATATAGGGTAAAGAGAGAGGGAATATTGATATTATTTTAAGGAGGATGTAAAATGGCTGCTTTCGAGCTGAACAAGCAACATCATGAAAAAGATTGTGATGACGTACAAGGCGTAAGCTTAGACCCCAGACGACTCCGTGAAGAGTGCATCATTGCACTGAAAGTATACGATAGTTGCAGACAGCCGGACTGCAAGCACTTACACCTTTTTTAGCATGACGGGAAGGGGTGCATGAACATGAAAAAAACAAAACAAAGCATGGTGCGTGTTAAGCGGTATGTGCAGGTGTTAACCCCTCAGGGGGATGTGACCCGAACCATAGACTTGCAATCGGTTTCTAAAGAGGAAGAAGACAGGTGGCTGGCGTGCGTTTTTCAACAGGCAATGGAGCGGCTGGGGTATGCGCCTGTTGAAAGAGATGGGAAGGTTTTATAAGGAGGTTGCGCCCATGGCCATTGCGGCGGTGTATATAAGGGTTTCCACCGAAGACCAAACCGAATTTTCCCCAGAAGCCCAGTTAAGGGCCATAGGGCAATATGCGGAAAAAAACGGATACACCATAGAGGAAGATTTTATTTTTAGAGACGAAGGCATTTCCGGCAGGCGTGCAGACAAACGCCCGGCCTTTCAAAAAATGGTGGCCATGGCTAAAAGGAAGCCAGCGCCTTTTCGGGTAATATTGGTGCATAAATTTGACCGTTTTGCTCGATCACGGGAAGACAGCATTGTGTATAAGTCTTTGTTGAAACGGGAGTGTAACATTAAAGTGGTGAGCATTACGGAACAGCTTGAAGACGACAAGTTTTCGGTCATCTTAGAAGCCATGTTGGAAGCCATGGCGGAATATTACAGCCTGAACTTGTCCGAGGAAGTGAAAAAAGGGATGACGGAAAAAGCACGGCGGGGAGAATTACAAACCCCGGCCCCTTTTGGCTATCGCATGGTGAACGGACTACTCACCCCCCAACCGGAAGAAGCAGAAATGGTGCGTGAAATTTTTAGGCTTTATGTGAACGAACGCTTGAACTTGCGGTCCATTGCCAAGCACATGAACGGGCAGGGCTGTAAAACGAAACAAGGGAACAGCTTTGACACCCGAAGCATCACCTACATTTTGTGTAACCCCACATATACAGGCAAAATGCGCTGGACTCCCACCGGCCCGGCAGCCAGCAGGTTTCATTTTGATAACCCGGACACTTGGGTGCTGGAGGGCAAACATCCAGCCATTGTAGGGGAACAAATGTGGCAGGAGGCCAACCGGCGCATCCGAGCAGACAAAAAGCAGAAAATTCCCTTGTATACACGGGATGGCAACGTGCAGACCCACTGGCTGCGGGGGGTGTTGCGCTGTGGCCATTGCGGAACCACCCTGTCTTACGGGAAAGGAGCTGAAGGCAAGCAAGGGGCTTACCGATGCAGCAAATATTTAACCGGGGGGTGCCCACAACCCCAGCGCATCACCGTGGGCAAAGCGGAACAAGCGGTACTGGATGTTTTACAAAAAGATGGTGCAGCGGTGCCTCCCATAGTTTTCCAAAAAAACAATACCCATTTACAGGAACAACAAGACACATGGATGCGCTGTAAAAAAATGATCACCAAGCTGCAAGACCGGCTGGAAAAAGCACGGGAACTGGTGCTGGCGGGAATAGATACAACAGAAGAATATAGGCAAAACAAACTAAAGATAGAGCAGCAAATGAAGGAAACCATAGAAAAAATGCAGACCATAGAACAGCAGCAAAAGATGCAGCAGGAAGAAAGGGAAGAAAAAAGGGTTGGTTCGGTGGCAGATATTCTGTTATCCCAAGCCAGCTTGACAGAAAAAAACAATGCCATCCGGCAATTGGTAAGTCAAATGGTTTATGATAAACAAAATGAAACGTTAGATATTTATTATTATGCAGTAGAAACATAAACCTTGGCATGAAATATGCATGTATAAACCAGCAGAGAAAAATTAGAAGGAGAGATACAAATGAATCATATCATTGAAAGATTAAAAACATTACAGGGGCACACAGGATTTTATTATAAAAATATGGTTACGGGGGAAACATTGGCCTATCAGGAAAACGACACCTTTACCCCGGCCAGCATCATTAAGCTGCCCATGCTTATGCAAATTTTTCGCATGGCGGCCAAAGGGGAAGCGGATTTAACTGAACGCATTAAAATCCGGCATGAAGACAAGGTGCCTAGTTGCGGGGCGCTTAACAGATTTACCGATGAGCCGGTGGTGGATATACGCACCTTATGCAACCTGATGACAATCATTAGCGACAACACCGCCACCAACGTGCTCATTTCCCATTACGGTACAGAGCGGCTGAATAAAGGCTTTGAGGAAATGGGCCTTGAAAAAACCAGAGTGAACCGGCGGTTATTTGATATGGAATCTGCCAGAAAAGGCATTTCAAACTATATAACGCCAAAAGAAATCGGTCAGCTATTGGAACAACTTTACAACCGTACTTTTGTGAATGAGGCCGTTTCACAAGATATATTAAACATTTTACTGGAACAGCAGTTTGACCATAAAATTCCCGGCATGTTACCTCCCGGCACAAAGGTGGCCCACAAAACAGGGGAAGATGATGACATTTCCAACGATGTGGGCATTGTATACGCCAAAGCACCATTTGTGGTTTGCTTTGTGTCCAATAAAACCATCAACCATCCGTTTAATATGTTCATTCGGGAAACAACCTTAGAACTGTTTAACCAGTGCAATCAATGACCAAGTGTGGTATAATGGATGCAGAAATATAAGTTTGCAATTTTCTGTTTATCATGATGAGGTGACCACATGCTGGAAGCAACGCAAGTTGTAGAAAAACTTATGAACAACATGGGGCGGGGCTTGGTTTACATTAACCGTGAGCAACGCATTTTAATATGCAATCAAAAAGCCAGAGCCATTACAGGCATTGATTTTGACCATACCAATACCCACGAAGGCGGGCAGTTGGCTCCCGGCGACATTGTTATTATCACCGATAACGATTTGGGTGACGACGACGGGGATTTGACCTCGGAGGATTTAAGCCTGATTAATATTAGCGATAAAGGCATTAACCAAAGGGACATGTTCATTGGGGTTGGCGTGTATAAAAACAGAAAAATTGAACCGTCTTATAAATATGTGCGGGAACACCAGCTGCGCACACCCTTTGAACTGGATGTGCATTATTTAGGCTTCCACATTGTGGCCACCATCGATACCATTAAAAAGATGATGAGCATTCAAGTGAACGGCAAAGTATTTGCCATGAATTTCTACAATGCCGTGGGGCATATGGTAGTGATTAACGGCAGCAACGGCCGGATTAAATTTTTTCAAATGCCGGGGTACAGTGTGCGGAAGGAATCCATTGGCGTGTTGCTACGGGGCGGCCAGTTTTTGGCAAAAAACAGTGATTCGGGTTTCTCCATTATCGGCCAAAAAATGTTGAATGTGTTTGAAGAAAGCCCGCTGACCCAAAAGGTGATTGAATTATTTAATGGGCAGAAAGAACCCATTAAAGATACCTTATATGAAATTAACCGGCGGCCGTTTATTTGCTCATTAATGCCCTCATTTGCAAAAGATAACCCAGAGGTTGTGGAAGGTGTTTTTATCATCTTGCAGGATGCCACCGAACTGGAAGCCATGCTGGAGGACAGAAACCGCATCATTGCGCAGATTGAGAAGAAAAACCATGAACATAGCACCTTTCGTAACGCCTACCCTGAGGATGCGTTTCAAGACTTTGTGGGTGACGGCCCGCTAATTCAAGATGTGAAGTATTTGGCCTATAAAGCTTCCCAGACCAAGTTTAATGTGATCATTACCGGGGAGAGCGGCACAGGTAAATCCCACCTTGCCAGGGAAATTCATGATTTGCAGAACAAAGACGGTGCTTTTGTGGAAGTGAACTGTAGCACCATTGCACCTACCCTGTTTGAAAGCGAATTGTTCGGCTATGTGGGCGGGGCGTTTACCGGGGCGGCTTCTGGAGGGAAGGCTGGTTATTTTGAAGCGGCAAACAAAGGCACCATCTTTCTGGATGAAATCGGCGAAATTCCTCTGGACATTCAGGTAAAGCTGTTGCAGGTGTTGCAAAGCAAAACATTGTACAGGGTAGGTTCATCCAAGCCGGTGCATGTGGATGTGCGGGTGATTGCTGCCACCAACAAAAATTTGGAGCAGGAAGTGGAAAAGGGCAGTTTTAGAAGCGATTTGTACTACCGCATCAATGTTTTTCCCATTGAAATACCCCCGTTAAGGGAACGCAAAACAGATTTGTACGTGCTCATTAATCAAATATTGCAAAAAACATGTAAACGGTATGAAGTGACACCCAAACAGTTTTCCGGTGAAGCTTTTCGTAAAATGCTGGCCTATAGCTGGCCCGGCAACATTCGGGAGTTGGAAAACATAATTGTTAGGGCCATTACGTTATGCGAATCCAACTTGATTTACCCAGAGCATATTAGCCTTACCGGCCAGAAAAATCCCAAGTCTATGAAAGAACGGTTGCAGGACGAAGAAGTGCGCATCATGCAGGAAGCCTTGATGCGTCACAACGGCGATAAACAGAAGGTGATGCATGAACTGCAAATGTCTAAATCTGTGTTTTACGAGAAATGTAAGCGGTATGGCATTGGATAGAAAAAAGGCTGCAAGTTGCCTATGAAAGGCAAGCGTGCAGCCGGAAGGGGAGGCGGCCAGAAGTGTGACTGCCGATGGTATTACCAGCGCCGCCTCTGCCGTGGCCAATGGCCACCCATGCTACCCAATAGTTTGTACGTGCAACAGGTAGTCGGGGCGGCCAGTCGCCTAAGGTTAAGGCGGCTCAAGTATGTAAGCGGCCTGTGATGTCTGGCCGCCTTAGCGCTGGGCAAAGCCCAGCTTAAAAACCGTAGAGAAGGCGGCCAGAAGTGTGACTGCCGATGGTATGCCAGCGCCGCCTCTGCCGTGGCCAATGGCCACCCATGCTACCCAAAAGTTCGTGCGTGCAGCAGGTAGCCAGGGCGGCCAGCAGCCAAAGGTTAAGGCGGCTCAAGTATGTAAGCGGCCTGTGATGTCTGGCCGCCTTAGCGATGCGCAGTTCACTCGGTATATATACGAGGTGGTCTTCCGGCAATACGGGCGACGATCTCGTTTTTGTTTGTACCAGCCAGTTTAGAGGCCTCTTCGATGGACATGGTGTTGTCACTGCCGTCACCGTAAATAATGGCCAACTCCCCTTCTTTGGCATGGGGCACCTGGGTTAAGTCTACCATACACTGGTCCATGCAAATGACGCCGATGATGGGGCACTTTACCCCTAAAATGGTCACATAGCCTTTGTCCCGCATGTTTCTGGGGTAACCATCTGCATAACCGAAAGGCACGGTGCCAATGACCGTGTCACAAGGGGCTTTCCATAAATAATCGTATCCCACACCTTCTCCAGCAGCCACAGGCCGCACTTGAGAAAGGTGGCTCACAAATGTCAATGAGGAAACCACGTCCAGATGCCCTTTATGAAAGCCGCGTAGCCCATAAATCAGTGCCCCAGGCCGCACCATGTTCATGTGGTATTCTGGGTAATCCACCAGCGAGATACTGTCGCATACGTGTTTATAGCGGAATTGTGCCCCGCCGTCTTCAAGCTGTGCGGTGATGGCATTAAAGCGTTCCACCTGCTTTAAGTTTTCCTCGTCATTCACCAAAGCCAGATGAGAAAAGACCCCTTCTACTTTTAAGTAAGGCAGTTTACAAATGGCCAGCAGTTCATCCACGTTATCGGTGCCCAACCGGTGAAAGCCGGTGTCTACTTTTAAATGGACGGTAGCTTGGGTATGTTTTTCCCGGGCTAACTCGTTTAACACGGTGGCTTGCTCTAAAGAGAAGATGGTTTGGGTGATGTTGTTTTCCACCACATAAGGCAACAGCCGGTTGGGGGTATGGCCTAAAATAAACAGAGGGTATTCGGCATACGCTTGCCGCAATTCTAATGCTTCTGTTAAAGTAGCCACGGCCAGATAAGTAGCACCGTGTGCCATTAGGGTAGGGGCGATGCCCACAGCCCCGTGGCCGTAGCCATTGGCCTTCACCACGGGCATAACGGCTACGTCTTTGCCCACCATGCCTTGAATGAGGTCCATGTTGGTGCCGATGGCATTTAAGTGAACCTGAACGTAAGTGTCTCTCAGGATTGATGTCATTGTTCATTTCCTTTCTTGTGGTTTAAAAGGGCCAAAACCCCCATCACTTCCATTAACATGCCCACTTTCATGGCGCTTTCGTCTGGGTTAAACCATTCGCTGTGCAAAGTTTGGGGATGTGTTTCGTTGGGGCTTTTGGTGCCGATGTTAAAGTATAAGGCTTTGGTGGCGTTTGTAAAGTAGGAAAAATCATCGGCGCCTAAGCTGGGCTCGGGCATAAAATGAATGGCCGATTTGGGCAAATGGCTGTACGCCACTTCTTTAATGATTTCCTGCACGTCATCGTCGTTAACCAACGCCGGGTAACTGTCTTTAAAAACAATGTCAGCTTTTGCACCGAAAGCCTGGGCGGTTTGGGTGGCCACCAGTTGCACCTTTTCTTTCAGCAGTGCTCGGGTGTCGTTATCCAGGGCACGAATAATGCCGGAGAGCAGCACCTCTTTAGGAATGACGTTGTTGGCGTGTCCCCCATGAAATTGCCCCACCGTCACCAAACCAGCGTTAGTAGGGGACAGTGTACGGCTAACAATGCTTTGCAATGCTGTCACCACATGGCAGGCGGCCAAAATAGGGTCTACCCCTAAATCCGGGTGGGCACCATGGCAAGAGGTGCCTTCCACGGTAATTTGAAATTCAGTGGAGGCAGCATTCATTTTGCCGGGGCAAAATTCCACAATGCCCACAGGCATGGTAGGTGCCACGTGCAGAGCCAACACCCCGTCCACCTTGGGGTTTTCCAGGCATCCTGCATCAATGAGGGGTTTAGCACCCCCCACCGTTTCTTCTGCCGGCTGAAAGAAAAATTTAACCGTGCCGGGCAACTCATTTTCATGGGCTTTCAGTATTTTGGCGGCACCCAGTAAGATGGCCGTGTGCATGTCGTGGCCGCAAGCGTGCATCACGCCCTCAACGGTGGAGCAGAAAGGTACGGCGGCTTTTTCTGCAATAGGCAGTGCATCCATATCTGCACGAATGCCAACCACTGTAAAGGCTTGGTCGGCAGCAGGGGCTTGTTTACCTTCCAGCGTAGCCACAATGCCATGGCCTGCAATGCCGGTTTCATGGGGAATACCCCAGGCGGTTAAATAGCTACTCACCTTTGCGGCCGTGCGCACTTCCTGTTCTGAAAGTTCCGGGTAGGCATGAAAATCTCTGCGAATGGCCACAATTTCATCGTAAATGGCATCTATTTCTTGGTTTATATTGAACATAACAACGCTCCTTAAATTTGAAAGTTTAAATAAGGCACCGGCGGGGTTTCCATGTCGTAAAAATGCCACCATTCCCCTTCATAGGGCTTAAATCCCACGCTTTCCATCACTTCTTTTAGGTAAGTGGCGTTTTGCCGGGCTATTGGGTCAATGTCTGGGCAAGACAAGGACGCTCTTTCGGAAAAATCGTCAAACACACTGGGCATGGAAAGGTCTGTGCCGTGGATGTCTGTTAGGGTTACGTCCACACACATGCCGTTCATGTGGGAAGGCCGGAAAGTTTTCAACGTGGCCATATCCGGGGGCCTGGCCACAAAGTTGTTGTCCGGCAGCAGTTCCCAGAAGCGAGCTTGTGCGCTGATGGGGCGGTAGGCGTCCCACACTTTCATGCGGTATCCATCGGATTTCACCTTGTTTTTGGCCTCAATCAGTCGCTGGGCAGTGTATTTGTTAATGTAGCATTCCCCCGAGTTGTACACGGTTTGTTTGGTGAAATTATTGGGTGTGGCATATATTAAATCAATGATAAAATCATCGTCTAAGTCCAATAGCCGTATAAGATCCCCTTGATCGTTCATATGGTGTGCTCCTTTATGATGTTTTCAAAAATAATCATAGATTATAATACATTGCAACTATTGTGCCAAGATGGTAAAATAATAAATGGCATTATTTTTGCTTGATAGGTAGGCAGTGTTTGAAAGGTTAAAACCCCCACAAAATGATTTTTCAAACACGCCCTAGTTGCAATATTGCAGAAAATAACAAAGAAAGCTTGGTGAATGGCAACATGAACATTATTGATTTGCATTGTGATACCGTACTAAACTGTTTAAGAGACAGCGCATATTTCCTTTTAGACAATCCGGGGCATATCAACTTACAGAAAATGAAAAAGGGTGGCGCTTTGGCGCAATTTTTCGCTATTTTCATTTCCAGAAGGGAAATGGAAACCATGTCACCTTATGAAATCTTTTCAAAAGCCCATGATGTGTATGACCAACAATTAAAGGCTAATACAGATTTGATATTGCCTGCAACTTGTGTAGAAGATGTGCTGGAAAACAAGGCACAGGGCAAAATTTCTGCAATTCTGGCCATTGAAGATGGTGTTGCGGCGGAAGGCAAAATGGAACGCCTTGTTGAGTTCTTCAACAAGGGTGTGCGGCTGGTTACCTTAACCTGGAACTTTGAAAACGAAATCGGTTTTCCATGCAACTCGGAGGCAGAAGCCCACAAGTTGGGCCTTAAACCTTTTGGTTTTGAAGTGGTGGAAAAAATGAACGAGCTGGGGATGCTGATAGACGTTTCCCATTTATCGGAAGGTGGCTTCTACGATGTGGCACGCCATTCCAAAAAGCCTTTTGTGGCCAGCCATTCCTGCGCCAGAGCACTGTGCGACCACCGACGCAACTTAACCGATGACCAGCTTCGGGTGCTGGGTGAAAAAGGCGGCGTTGTGGGGGTTAATTTCTATTCTACGTTTTTAAAGGATGGTTCCGAATCTACCTTTATAGATGATATTGTGGCCCATACGGTTTATATGGCAGGCAAAGCCGGTGTGGAAAGCATTGGTTTTGGCTCCGACTTTGACGGCATTGATTGCGAACTGGACATGAAGGACTACGAGGGATACCCCTTGCTGCTGGACGCCTTACATAAGCACTTTACAGCTTCGGAAATGGACAAGATTTGCAACGGCAATGTGATGCGGCTGATGGCAGAAACGTTAAAGAAGGCTTAAATCGCAAGACCTCGGGGATTTGCCCTGAACCTCACTAAGCAAAAGCTTTTTGAAGGGCTTGGGAAACTTTTTCTCGAAAAAGTTTCCCAATGTCTTTTGTTACAGATGGGCTTTTAAAATGGCCGTGAGCAAAGACACCGTCCGGGTAAGCTGCCCCAGAACAAGCAAGGCAAGCCCGGTGTAAATTACAGAAGATACCTTTCTTATTTTGCCGGTTCCAGGCAATACTGTAAAGGTTTTTTTAATTTCAAGCCCTTTGTCCAGCAGCAGCATATAAAAATTGTTAACACCCACGGGCGAAATGTAACCCAACCGCCAAAAGGGAATAAATAAGCTAGGGGTTTCGCTTGCGTCTTGGTACAAATAAATGCCCTTTTTATTCAGCAATGCCTTACGCACATTGGTTAAATCCACCGATTTACTTTTTCGCAAAATTCGGTTATGATACGTAACAAGCACATCATCATAAGTGGTGTAGAACATTTTGTAGCCAGCAAAGAAAAAGGCACAAACAGCAAAATATAAAAGGTACAAAACAAATGTGGCGCTCCAGTTATATTGCTGTGCATACCCGCTTATATTTAAAGCAATGGCTGCGGTGAAAACAGCAAGACGGGACAGGAAAAACAGGGTGGTTAAAATAATGAAAACTTGCTTGGACATGGACGTATAGTAATAGGCAATTTTGTTCATGAAAAGGCGCTCCTTTGTTTTTCTGCTATTGTATATGCACAGGGCCAAAAAGTAAAGAACAAGGTTGCTTGAAAGATTCCTATAATCAGGAAACGCCTTCCTGAAAACAGGAAAAAACATATATGACAAAATTTGACAACCCATAGGCAAGGGCTAAAAAACCCTTCAAAACTTGGAAAGCCAATGCATCGCATTATTTTTGGCATAGTAATTGCGATGTATGTGCTACATAAAAAATTGCAACAAACAATTTGCAGCCGTATCCTCGCTGAAAGGGGGAGCAATAAAGAGGCAATGGGTTGCGCAAGCAAGATGTATAGTGCATCAACAGAAGAACAGACAAAGAAACTCTAGGAGGGAAAGTTGTAATGATTAATTACATTTGGGTAGGACTTGTAGTCATTGCCGTTGTTTTCGGTACACTTACCGGAAACATTGAAGCAGTCCAAGGTGCGATTTTTGATTTTGCCAGCACCGCAGTGGACATTGTTATTGGTTTAGTAGGTGTTATGGTATTCTTCACTGGTTTAATGAACGTTATGGAAAAAGCCGGCCTGTGCGAAAAGCTGGGCAAAGCCATCGGCCCTGTTATGAGACTGTTGTTCCCAGACGTACCTGTAGATCATCCTGCAATGAGCTCTATGGCACTGTATTTTGCAGCGAACATTTTAGGTATCGGTAATGCCGCTACCCCCTTCGGCCTTAAAGCCATGGCCGACCTGCAAACACTGAACAAAACCAAACACATTGCAACAGATGCACAATGTATGATTCTGGCCATCAGCACCACCTCCATTACTTTGCTTCCAGTTACCATTTTAGGCTTACGTGCCGCTGTTAGCACAGAAGGTGTTACAGAAGTGGTTGGTCCTATCATTTTAGCTACAACCATCTCCACCGTAGTGGGTGTTGCCGCAACGCTTATTCTTAAAAAGACAAGCGTATTCAAACTGGAAAACGTTATTGCCAAAGAAAGAGCTTCCGGTACTTTGACCATTAACCAAAATTATGTGGGCAACGATCCATTAAGTCTTTAATTGATTAAACGAAGGAGGACCATCCATGTCAGCAGTTTTAGATGTCATTTCAGCTTATGCAATTCCTCTTGTTATGCTTTTCATTCCTTTATATGCATTAATTAAAGGTGTTAAAGTTTATTCCGTGTTTACAGAAGGCGCAAAACAAGGCCTTACCACAGCTGCAACCATTGTACCTTTCCTGGTATGTATGCTTTGCGCCATTGGTATGTTCCGTAGATCTGGCGCAATGGATTACCTTGTAATGGCCCTTAACCCCATTACCAGCTTAATCGGTATGCCTGGTGAAGTGTTGCCTATGGGTATCATGAGATCCTTCTCCGGCGGCGGCGCTGAAGGTATGATGGTAGACTTAATTGAAACTTACGGCACACAAAGCCAAATCGGCCGTATTGCTTCCGTAGCAATCGGTTCCACAGAAACCACCTTCTACGTTATTGCTGTGTACTTTGGCAGCGTTGGCGTTACCAACATCAGACACTCTGTACTTGCCGGCTTACTGGGCGACTTGGCTTCATTAATTGCAGCTACCGTTATCGTTAACGTGATGTGGCCCATCTAAATCTGATAACTTTGTTATTAGATACATAAAAAGGTGATGAAAGAGGATTATATGATTTATCCAAAAAAGCTTAAAGACGGCGCAACCATTGGACTTATTTGCCCCAGCTCTTGCATTTCGGAAGAGCGGAAGGTAAGTGTAATTGAAACAGTGGAACGCCTGGGTTACAAAGTTAAAATTGCGGATAACGTCACCACCAACTATGCCGGCTATATGGCCGGCACAGGTGATGTGCGGGCCCACGCCATTAACACCATGTTTGCAGACCCGGAAGTGGATGCCATTTTCTGCATTCGGGGCGGCGACGGCAGCCATCGGGCTATGGAATATGTGGACTTTGAAATGATTAAAAACAACCCCAAAATTTTTGTGGGCTACAGTGATATTACCAACCTTCACATTGCCATTACACAACAATGCGGGTTTGTTACATTCCACGGGCCAATGGCGTCTTCAAATATGGTGGACAATTTTGACGAACAAACAAAGGCCAGCTTCTACGAAGCCATTCAAGCAGAAGAGGCCTACACCTTTAAAAACACGCAGGGTTGCCCCTTAACTGTTTTAAAGGAAGGCAAAGCAACAGGGGAACTGATTGGCGGTAACCTGGCTTTGCTCTCTGCATCTATCGGAACGCCTTATGAGGTGGACACAAAAGGTAAAATTCTCTTCATTGAAGAGATTGGCGAAAGCATGAGCCGTCTGGACCGTTTTGTGTACCAGCTGCGCAATGCAGGCAAGTTTAAAGACTGCGTGGGACTTTTACTTGGGCACTTTACAAACTGCACCAATAAGGAAGAGCCATCCTACACGGCAATAGAAGTCTTCAAAGACGCTTTAAGTGACTACCAGATACCTGTGATGTACAATGTGCAGTCAGGCCACGACCATCCCATGATGACGCTTCCTTTTGGGGCAACCTGCACGATTGATACCACAGATGTGACCATTCGTTTTGCTGCGCCTCAAAGAGCGGAATAGGACAGGATGCAGCGTATTCAAACGAACACTGGAGGCGAAAGGAAATGGTCAAAGACATAAGAGATGGTGTTCTGTACTTTGACGGATGTAACACAGTGGAGCTGGCGCAACAATACCAAACACCGCTGTACGTCATGTCGGAAACCACTATTGTTCAAAAGTGTAATGAAATTAAAGAACAATTTTTAAACAAATACCCTAACACACGGGCAGCCTATGCTTCAAAAGCATTCAGCACCAAGGCCATGTATAAGCTGTGCCAAAGAGAAGGGCTTTGCATTGACGTGGTGTCTGGCGGGGAATTGTATACGGCCATTCAAGCCGGTTTCCCTGCGGAAAAGATTGAGTTTAACGGCAACAACAAATTGCCCTATGAAATTGAACTGGCGGTAGATTACGGCATTGGCCGTTTCATTGTAGACGGTCTGCAAGAACTGGCCCTCATTAACGCCATTTGCAAAGAAAAGGGCAAGAAAGCCAGCATTCTTTTCCGTATTACCCCCGGGGTTGTTTCCGGTGACCACGATTACATTGTAACAGGTAAAAAGGACTCTAAGTTTGGCATTCCTTTGGACGACGATGTGTTTTACCCACAAGTGGAACAAGCGCTTGCGGCTGAACACATAAACTTCCTGGGCTTCCACTTCCACCTGGGTTCCCAAATTCATGACAACGCGTCGTACATTCAAGCGCTGGATATTTTGCTGAACCGGGTAACAGAAGTGCGGAACCGATACGGTTTTACCGTGAAGGAGTTAAACTTGGGCGGCGGCTTTGGTGCCCGCTACACCAATGAAGACACAAAGCCATTTTCCTATTTCCTGGATCCTTTAATGGCACGTATTGAAAGCTACTTTGAAAGCATTTCAGAGCCACGCCCTGCCATTGTCATTGAACCAGGCAGAAGCATTGTGGCAGAAGCCGGCATGACCCTGTATACAGTGGGCAGCATCAAAGACATTGAAAATGTGCGCAAATACGTCTCTGTGGACGGCGGCATGACCGACAACATTCGCCCGGCTTTGTACCAGGCAGTGTACGACGGTGTGGTGGCCAATAAAGCAGACCAGGAAAAAACAGACAAGGTAACCATCTGCGGCAAGTGCTGTGAATCCGGCGATATTTTAATCACCGACATTCATATTGCCCCCCCAGAAAAAGGGGACATCTTTGCTGTTTTCTCCACAGGCGCTTATGGCTATTCCCTGGCTTCCAACTACAACAAAAACCCCATCCCAGCGGTGGTGTTGGTGAAAGACGGCAAGAGCGAACTGATTGTAAAAAGACAAACCATGGATGACATCATTCAAAATGAATTGATTCCAGATTCACTGAAATAAGCAGTTGCAAGGAAAGAAAGATTTGAAGGGTCTGGGAAACTTTTCTCAAGAAAGTTTCCCAGGTCTGTACATAAACGAAAGGTGGAGACTTGATGAGAAAGTTACGGAACATGATGGTATCAGCGCTGCTGGTGCTCACATTTGTTTTATCTTCAATTACTTCTGTTTTTGCAGCAAGCATTGCCATTCCTTACAGCGTAGACATGCTGGTAAACGGCAAAGCATACACCTTAAACGGTTTCACCATTGACGGCTACAACTTCTTCGCACTCAGAGATTTTGCTGTGGCATTAAGCGAGAGCAACAAAAAATTCGACATTGCCTATGGCGAAGATAACAAATCCATCAACCTGCTGACCAAAACTGCTTACACCGCTACTGGTACAGAAATGCAGGCATTAGCTGAAGCAGACAAATCCGCAGAATCTTTCGGCAAAACCGTTTATGTGGACGGCACCAAAGTGATCTACACCGCTTTCAAAGTTGAAGATGTAGACTATTTCAGAATGGTAGACATGATGCACATTTTAGATGTGTATGCTGTGTACAATGAAGAAAAAGATGCTGTTGAAGTAAACACAAGAAAACCTTTCTCTTTCGATATGGAAAGAACCATTGAGTCTGGCTATTTCGATTTCCTTCATGCAGCCCTTTTAGGCAATGCAGATACCGGCGAAATCATTTTTAGCGTGAACCAAGACCATAAAGTGTCCATCGCCAGCACCTCTAAAGTGATGACTTACCTGTTAATTAAAGAAGCGCTGGAAAAAGGCGAAATTGCTTTAGACGACCAAGTGGTGCTTTCTGAACTGGCTGAATGGAACTCTTTATCTGAAGATGGCGTGATTCCTATGAAAGCCGGCGAAACTGCACTGTTGTCCGAACTGATTGAGGGCATGATGGTGGTTTCCAGCAACGAATCTGCACTGGCTTTGGGCGAACACCTGGCTGGCTCTGAAGAAGCTTTTGTTGAAATGATGAACGCAAGAGCAGCAGAATTAGGCCTGACCAGCGCCGAATTCTACAATTCACACGGTCTGCCTACATACACCAAAGACGTATTGGCTTCCAAAGTGCAAAACCGCATGAGCGCAGAAGACCTGTTCACACTGTGCAACTATGTGTTGGGCGAATACCCAGAACTTCTGGACATTACCAAACAAAGAAACATTGAATTGCCAAGCTTGGACTTTACAGGCGAAAACACCAACCGTGTGCTGTTCCAAATGGCAGGCGTTGATGGCCTGAAAACTGGTACAACCAACAGAGCTGGCACTTGCCTCATCGCAACCATGCCTGTACAAAATGGCGAAGAAACCACCAGAGTAATTGCCATTGTGCTGGGCGCTGAAGACAGCAAAGAACGTGGCGAAAAAACTGCCATGTTGCTGGAATACGCAAAACAATACTACGCTGAACTGAATCAATAATTGTTCAAGTAGCCAATAAGGAAACGGCATCTACAATTTAATTGTGGATGCCGTTTTTGCTGTTAGGCATACCCTTCACCTGGTTTTTGTAGGGGCGCGCATTGCGCGTCCATCGTTATTTAATTTACATAATAACAATCATCTTTCCAATTCAATGGATTGGTATCTATATACGCCCATATTTTCTGGTATTCTAATTCATTTCGTATGATATGGTCGTGGAACAATTTCTGCCAAAACGAAACCCTTATTTGCTTGGTTACATATCCTTTCATTTGATTGATTACGGTGGATATTGTAGGGGCGCGCATTGCGCGTCCGTCATCATTAATCGTCAATATCAAATGTACATGATTGGGCATGATGACATATTTATCAACGCTTATCGTTTGATAATGAGCTGTTATGTTTTCAATCGCCGCCTTTACAACCAAGCCGTGTGCAGATAAATGGCCATCACTGAGCGGACGCGCAATGCGCGCCCCTACATGCCATAAAACGGGGCGTCGGTCCTTGATGCACAAGGTAATAAAATATGCCCCATTTTGACTATAATCATATCCTTCCAGCCTGTTTGGTTTCCGCCTTGGCAATTCCAAAAACATTCACCCCTTATGCGTACCAGATATACATACCACATTTGAGTTGCCGATTCAATATCTGCTTTTGCTTGACAAATGAGTGTATAGTGTATATAATAAACATATACACTATACAAAGGAAGTGCACTGTGGACATTCTCATAAGCAACGCCAGTGGACAGCCCATATACGACCAGATATACGGGCAAATTAAAGCAAAAATAATTGCCGGAGAATTAAACGAGGGTGATGCACTGCCTTCTATGCGGCTGCTGGCCAAGGAACTGCGCATCAGTGTCATCACCACCAAGCGTGCCTATGAGGAGCTGGAGCGGGACGGTTTTATCACCTCCATCACAGGCAAAGGCAGCTTTGTGGCAAGCAAAAACGTTGAACTTATTAGAGAAGAACATTTGCGCAACATCGAGGAACTGATGCAAAAGATGATTGAGCTTTCCGCCAGCTGCAATTTAACCCTGGAGGATTTACACCAAATGCTCACACTCATTTACAAGGGGGAATAAAAGATGCATCACGCACTGGAAATAAGCAACTTAACCAAAACATACGGACAAGACTTTACGCTGGACCATGTGAACATCACCTTGCCTTCCGGCTGCATCATGGGGTTTATTGGGGAAAACGGCGCTGGTAAAAGCACCACCATTAAGCTGATTTTGGGCTTAATTGGCCGTGATGGCGGGGATATTCGGGTGTTGGGGCAAAATGAAGTGGCCCAAAACAAGGCTTTAAAAGAACATATCGGGGTGGTGATGGACGAAACCAGCTTCCCCGATAATTTGACGCCCCGTGCCATCAACACCATTATGCAAAACTGCTATAATACATGGAACAGCCAGACTTTTTTCCAATATGCAGAGAAGTTCTCGCTGCCTACCCATAAGCCGGTGAAGGACTATTCCAGAGGAATGAAGATGAAGCTGTCTATTGCCGTAGCCCTTTCTCATGACAGCAAGCTTTTAATTTTAGATGAAGCCACCAGCGGCCTAGACCCCGTTGTCCGGGATGAAATTTTAGATGTCTTCTTAGAATTTATTCAAGACGAAAGCCACAGCATTTTTATATCCTCCCACATTTTAAGTGACCTGGAAAAAATTTGCGACTACATCACCTTTATCCATAAGGGCAAGCTGATTTTTAGCAAGGCTAAAGACGAATTGCTGGACCAATATACCCTGATTAAATGCAGCCAGGCAGCGTATGCGGCCATGGACAAAACGGCCATTATCGGTTCCAGAAAAAACAAGTTTGGGGTTGAAGCGCTGGCCTTTAAAGACAAAATAAACACCAGCGTCCAAACGGAGTTTGCTTCCATAGTGGATATCATGCTCTATTATGTGAAGGAGGAGAAGTGAGGGATGAAAGGGCTGATTTTAAAGGACATTTACAACCTCAAACAGCATGAGAAAATGTATGTGCTCATGATGGCCGTCTGGCTGGCCATTGCCATCATAGACAAGGATAGTAACTTTTTTGCTTGGGTAATGACCTTGTTTACACTCATTGTGCCCATCTCCACTATAGCCTATGATGAAAAGGCCAAATGGGACAGGTACGCCCTCACCATGCCTTTATCCAGAACAGACCTGGTGGTATCCAAATACCTGCTGGCCTTGTTGTGCGCTTTGGTGGGTAACTGTATTGCAGTTATTGTGGGCCTTGTGGTTTCAGGTAACGTGAAAGAAACGTTGCTGTCCGCTATGACGTTTGTATCCCTGGGTATGGTCATTGTTTCGGTGGTTTTACCCTTTATCTTTAAACTTGGCGTTGAAAAGGGGCGATTGGTGGTGGTGCTGGTGTTCCTTGCCCCTACGTTGCTTGGCATTTTCCTGCCTAGAACGAACCTCCAGCCTCCAAGCGAAGCCATGATTATGCAGGCTATCTATTTTTCGCCGCTCATTGCCCTGGTGGTCACCCTTTGTTCCATTGGCATTTCCAAAAGTATTTATGCCCATAAAGAATTTTAGAAGAGATAGGGGAGTATTGTGATGGATAGGGAAATAGGACTTCACCCAGAAAAGTTATTTGCAAATGTGAAACAATATGCCACCCTGGAACTGGCGCAACACATTGCTTATGGTAAACCATTGCCCGAAGATGCCACCGATGCACAATGTGCGGAATGGGTAGCCCATGTGGCTCAGGAATTGGAAGCAAACTTTGATGCACCCACCATCAAACAGATACGCCAGGGGTGTTATTGTAGGGAAGAAGGTAAGCTGGACGAAAACAAACAATGGCTTGCGGGTATTTACAAGCAGTCCGGCAGCGTGACTGAATTTGTAGACAAGGTGAATGCCCATGGTGCAGGCTGGTATATGGCAGAGGGTGCCCTTTACACCAAATATTTTGACTGTTCCTGCCCCCTGTTACAAGGCGTTGAGCGGCTTCAA
>CAZCQP010000002.1:77397-132267 GCA_964500895.1 uncultured Eubacteriales bacterium
GGTGTCGCAGTTTGCAGTCTGGTCAACAAGACTGCTTAACCCGTGACCAACTAGGCCCGGCTAGAGCTGCCGAATGCGTCTGCATTGGCGACGAACACATCAGTGAAGGCGATATTATTGACCCGCCATGCAATGCTGCCAGCGTAAGCATTGACAAGCTGAGAATCAAAAAGGTTATCATCGTGGATAAAGAGCCCAACCCGTTCAGAAACGGCTACTGGGACGTAGACATCAAATATGTTTTTGAATACCGGTTGATTTTCAGAGAAGCCGACGGCTCCGTCATCGGCGCTGTGCGTGCCAACAGCATTTTCAACAAGAAAGTGACACTGTTTGGTTCCACCGGCTCCGACCTGGTTATTGCCACAGATTTGTTCCACCATCACAGCGAGACCACCACGCTGGATGCCGAACCTTTCATTTTAGTTGAAGCAAAAGCAGTACCGCTGGCAGCAGAGCTGCATTATCAGCGGCGTGTGAACTTTGGCTCTGAAGACTTTGCTCCCGAACCGAACGAAGTTTTCGTTACCATCGGCCTGTTCACCATCATTAAACTGTATCGTATTGTGAACTTGACTGTGGAATCCAGAGGCTTCTGCATTCCTGAAGAATGCGAAGAAATTTCGCCTCTGAACCCCTGCGAGTTCTTTGACAGTCTGGACTTCCCCATGGACATTTTTGCACCTCCCCAAAAACCGGAGTTTTTGGCCGGCATCAGCGGGAACATCCCCCGGAGAGGCCAAAGCCCCTGCGGGTGCGACGATTAATTATAAAAAGCACCTGAAAAAACTGCCTGCATTTTTGCAGGCAGTTTTTGATATGTGGATGGAACTTTTTAACCCTAAAAACGTTATAACTAAAAATATATAACGCAGAAAGGGGAAGCATCATGAAAAAAGGTATTGCATGGCTAACCATGTGCGCCGTTGTATGCACTGCGGTTCTGTATGCCAAGCCCACCCAGGCCAAGGCCCCGGAATTGTGGGAAACAACAAATGAAACGCTGGTCATGTGTGTGGGCAGCCCAATGGTTTATGTAAACAACGTTCGGCAATGGCTGGATGAAGAAGTAGGCACAGCTGTGCCAATTATTAAGGAAGACCGGGCTTTTGTTCCGGGGGAGGCAGTGGCCAAAGCCCTGGGCGCAACGGCTACTTACCAGGAAGACGCACAACAAATGACCGTGACATTAAACGGACAAACGGTTTCGCTTGGTGTAACATTGGTGAACGACCAACCCTATGTGGCGGTGCGTGAATTAACAGAAGCGTTTAATAAAAGTGTTTTTTATGACCGAGGCCTTCTGGTGATTAGCGAAACAAATAATACGCTGGATGCCGTGAAAGACAAACAGAAAATTACCAACTGGTTAACGGCGTTGAATAACTTGCCGGCAGTGGGTACAAAGGAAAAATATGTATCTTTATTAAATGCCGCTAATGGCCCCATGCTTATCAACGACAGATATAGCGGTGTAATGGACGAGGCTGATGATGGTTTAACCATAGAATATGCCCCAGCACCACAAACTGCTGCTGCCCCTGCTGCAACTGCCAACAAGGAAGCGGCCTCCAACGACACCAGTGCAACCACAGGAAGCGGGGATTTTTCCCAAACCAATGTGCAGGTGGAAGGGGTAGACGAAGGGGACATCATTAAAACCGACGGCAACTACATTTACATTATTAAAAGCGATAAAATTGTGGTGGTGAAAGCCGTTCCCCCGGAAAACATGACCGTGGATTTTGAGGTGAAACCGGAAATTGCCCCCCAAGAAATTTACATTGACGGCAACACCATGGTGGTTATTGGTACCAGCTATCAGGAAGATTATGGTGTGCAGCCCCTCAGTTCTAAAATGGTAACAGATGTTGCCCCCGGCGGCATTTATGGCACACGTTGGCAACCACCAGTGGCCATGACCACTGCCATTCAGTATGACATTTCCAACCGGAAAAACATTCAAAAGGTGCGGGAAGTGCAGGCGGAAGGCAATTACATCACCTCCCGCAAAACCGGGAAAGACGTATACCTCATTACCCAGCTCTATACCTATGGCCTGTACGACGGCAAAGAATGGCGCAGCCCCTTTTGCGGGGACACCGCTGCCTTTGAAGGCAAAAAAACCATGGCGTTTAACGACATCTACTACTTCCCAGATAAAAATGACGGCGATATGATGACCCTCACCGGTTTTTCCGTAGACCGCCCCAGAGAAGCCGCCAGCCAGAAAACCTACCTAGGCGCAGGGGAAAACGTGTACATGTCTAAAGACCGGCTCTACATCGCCGCCGCTGACTATTATTACAATGACAACAGCACCAGCCTGTACCAGTTCGCTTTGAACAAAGGCAACATGACCTTTGTGGCCAAAGGGATGGTGCCGGGCCAAGTGTTAAACCAGTTTTCTATGGATGAAAAAGACGGCTATTTTAGAATTGCCACCACCGGCTACGACAAAAACTGGAACGAAACCAACAGCCTGTACGTGTTGTCCCAGTCTATGGACATTGTGGGTAAAATTGAAAACATTGCCCGGGGAGAGCGCATTTATTCCGTGCGGTTTATGGGGGAACGGGCGTACATGGTCACCTTCAAAACTGTAGACCCCCTCTTTGTCATTGATGTGGCAGACCCCACAAACCCGCAAATTTTGGGGGCGCTTAAAATCCCCGGCTACAGCGATTATTTGCACCCTTACGATGAAACCCACCTCATTGGTTTCGGCAAAGACGCCACGGTGGTGAAGGATACCGCCTATTACCAAGGCATGAAAGTGGCCATGTTTGATGTTTCTGACGTGGCCAACCCTAAGGAAATGTTCAATGTATCCATTGGCGACCGGGGCACGGAATCTCCCGTGCTTTTCAACCATAAAGCACTGCTCTTTGATAAAAAGCGCAACATCATGGCGTTCCCAGTAACCGTGATGGAAACCAAAGACAAATACGACCCGCTGGCTTGGGGGCAGTTTGCCTTCCAAGGGCTTTATGTGTACGGCATTGACTTAAAAGAAGGTTTTACGGAAAAAGGACGCATCACCCACCTGTCTAAATCGGACATGTTAAAAAGCAGCAGTTACGGCGGGGAATACGAACGCTATATCGAGCGTGCCGTAACCATTGGAGATAACGTGTATACAGCTTCCCAAACCTTCCTGAAAGCCACATCTTTAAATAGCATGGAAGACATTGGGCAGGTGAAGCTGGACTAATATGACCAGCTGGATTGTTCAGAAGGAAAGCCACGCTTCGGCGTTGGCAGCCTGCCTGGGGCTGAAACGAGACATGACGGCGACTGTATTCCCACTATTTAAAGGGGAAGGACATGTGCTTACCGTGTCTGGGAAAGGGGCGGCTAGAAATGCCGCCGCCCTTTCCCGGCTTTTAACCCTGTATCCACCGGAAGAAGGGGGGGTGCTCATCCAGTTGACCTTTGTGGCCGGGCAAACCTCTCAACAAGTGGCTTTGTGCCACACCATCCACGACCCATGTACAAACCAAACCCTTTACCCAGATATGCCCTTTAACGGCAAGGCTTACGGCTTTATTGAAACGGCCTTGGAAAATGGCCCCGAAGAAGCTGCTGTCTTTACAGCTGCCAGTTGTTTTTTGCCTATACACCGCATTATTACACTGGTTTTGCGCAGTGAACAAGACAGCAGAGCACACTGGCTGCCTTTGTTGGAAAAAGTGAAAGACTGGGCGGTGGAGGTTTCTGCTGTTTTGCAAGAGGGAGCCATGGGGCTGTCCGGGGAGGAAGCAGCACTTTTAGACTGCATTGCCCAAAACTTGCATCTGTCTGCGGCCATGAGCCACCAACTGCTGCAACAGGCCAAACGGTGTGTGGGCCGCAAAGGGGCATGTTTGCCCATTTTGCTGCCTTTTAAGGACATCATTTCCAATGACAAAACCCAACGGAGCCAACTGTATGACCACATATGCAAAGCTCTTGAAGAATCCTATGTTTTCCCACTTATACATTGAAAAGGCCGCCCGGGCATACCCGTTAACAGCAGAGATACTCAAAAAGTTACCCAACGCTGTGGTGGTGGACATTGAACGGTACAAAGATGTGTTTTATAGAAAAAACCAGTCCTTTCGGGCGCAAAAGGAAAGCCCGGCGCTGATTCTGGCCGTGAACAAAGACCGGCGAATTCAAGAGGGTTCTCGGTTTTGCCAGTCTTTTGGGCAAGAGGCGTTTTATTACGATACCTCGGTGATGAACTGCCCTTATGACTGCGCCTACTGCTATTTGCAGGGCATTTACCCCAGCGCCCACATGGTGGTGTTTGTGAATGTGGAAGACACCCTGGCGCAAGTGAAGCCACTGCTTGATGAAAAGCCTGTGTTTCTGTGCGTGTCTTATGATTCGGACTTGCTGGCCCTGGAATGGCTCACCGGTTTTGTGGCTAAATGGTTGGATTTCGCCCGGGAAAACCCCAACTGCACCCTTGAAATACGCACAAAATCGGCGGCTTTTAGCCACATCGCCCACATTCCGCCATTGCCGAATGTGATTTTAGCCTGGACGTTATCCCCTCAAGGCATTTGCCAGGGGCTGGAAAGGCGGGCCCCCTCCTTGGAAGCCCGTTTAAAGAGCATGAAAGCCGCAGTTTTGGCAGGTTGGCCGGTTCGGCTGTGTTTCGAGCCCCTGCTCTACACCCCGGACTGGCAAGACCAGTACGCCCAGTGCGTGGACACCGTGTCTCATGCGTTGGAAGGCGTTCCCATCCATGATGTTACCCTAGGTACCTTTCGCATGTCCCCTTCTGCTCTAAACAAGGTGAAAGCCTTGCGCTCTTACGATGCCTTGTTTGCTTACCCCTTCACCAAAGACGGGGGCTATACCCCGGAACACCGCCAGCACATGGTGGAGTTTATGGAAACCCATTTGCGCCGGTATGTTGCAAAAGTTGACATTTGGGTGTATGATGAGGGGACAACGCAAAGCGGTACCAAAGGGGCAGGATAAAATTGAAAGAATTAGATACCGCCATCCTGGCGAAAGCGGCAGCCGGTGACACGGCAGCCTTCGGACAAATGCTCAGCCATTATGAAGGGCTTGTGTATAATATTATTTTTCGTATGTTTGCAAACCGGGAGGACGCCAACGACTTGTTTCAGGAAGTGTTCATCAAGGTGTATAAAAGCATGGGGCATTGCCAGAATTTAAAGCATTTTAAAAGCTGGCTCTGCCGCATAACCACCAACACCTGCATCGACGAGTTGCGCCGCCGGAAGGGAAAGGAAACCAAAAGCCTGGACGAAAGCTTGTCTTCAGAAGGGGAGTTTTTAGATAACCAGCTGCATTTGAAAGTGGTGCAGGCCAAACCCCAAGCCACCCCGGAAGAAGCGGTGGTGCGCCGTGAAATGTGGCAGGATTTGCAGCAGGCTTTAAACCGGCTGCCCGAGGAAGACCGGGCGCTTGTTATTCTGCGGGACATGCAAGGGTTAAGCTATGACCAGCTGGCCGAAGCTTTCGGGTTACCTTTAGGCACGGTGAAAAGCCGGTTGTCCAGGGCCCGGATAAAACTCAAAAACACATATACCATCACACAAAAAAATAGCACAGCTGCGAGAACGCTGTAAAGGAGGGGTATTGATGGAAAGCTGCGAACAAGTGCGTGCCAACATACCCCAATATGTGGATAACGACTTAGACAAGCAAAGCGTAAAAGCCATAGAGCAGCATTTGGCGGGTTGCGAAGACTGCCAGATGGAGCTTCATGCATATAAAGCCATGATGGACGTGTTGCAGACCATGCCTGTGGAAGAGGTGCCGGAAGGTTTGCACCAGCAGGTGATGCAGCGCATCCAGAACATGGCCACACCCATAGATTTGATAACCAAAAGCCCAAACCACACAGAAAAGCCGGTGCAAAAGAAACTGGACCTGGGTTTTGATTGGCCGAAACCTAAAGTGGTAATTTCCCCACTGTTATGGCGGCGGTTTGGGGGGATAGCGGCCGGTGTTTTTGGGGTGTTTTTAATGATTGGCGCCGGGGTGACCCTTTGGCAGGAAAGCATAAACCCCATGATGAAGGGGTCCGACGAGGCCCCAAGGATGGCGGCAAGCCCCATGGTAGAAATGGCAGTGCCGGAAATGGCTGTTTTGGAAGATGAAGCCCCGGCAGGGGCAGTAGTAGTGGAAACGGACATGATGGCTGCAAAACAAATGGAACCGACCAATGACATGCTCATGTCTAGAATGGCGCCCATGGCGGCTGAGGATTTTGTTGTGCAATCCCTTACGGTGTCTGTGACGGTAGAAGACAAAGACTTGGCTTTGCATACGCTCAACAGCTTGCCGGGAACCAACGCCTACATGGATGTGGTTTACGATGAGAGCCGCAACACCACCACAGACACGGTGGTGCGCAGCATTAACCATGAGGATTATGCTTATGTAAAAGAGGTTTTACACACCCTGGGTACCGTGACGGAAGCCTATGAAACAGCGGAAATCATTAATAGCCGTGTAGAGGATACCCAGGCCGCATTAAACGCCAAAGAGCAGGAAATTATGCGGTTGTTGGATTTAATGGCCCAGAGCAAGTCTGTTGAAACCCTGGCAGTGGTGGAGCAGCGGCTGAGCCAGGTGGAAGGTGAAAAGGAAGCATTGATGGCTCAAACCAACAACAACATGCGTATGGCTTCCCAATGCCAGGTGACGGTTCATTTCAGCAGCCAGTCCGGGGTCACGGCTCAACCATTAACCTTCGGCCAGAAATTAGGGCAATCGTTTACCAACTCCTTGTCTGCTTGTGTGAAAGCAGGGCAGGGGTTGCTGGTGGGCATTTCTGCCTTGATTTTGCCGGCAGCCGCAGTGGGGCTGTGCCTGTGGTTTGGCTTGCGCCTGGCAAAGAAAGGAAAAAGGAGGGGCGGCCATGAAAAGTAAAGGAAAATTGCAGTTGTGTTTCCTGTGCGTTTGGCTTGTTTTGCTGGCGGGTTGCAGCAGTGCATCCAAGCATGCCCTTGCCCCCGAGGCTTCTAAAGATTACATGTATGCAGTGACGGAAAGCACAGATGTGGCGTATGAAAATGAAGACGGCACAGACGTTGCCTTGCCCCAAGCCAGAAAGGTGATTGTAAACGGCAGCATGACCATGCGTACCGATTCTTTTGATGAAACCGTGTCGGCCATTGAGCAGCTGGTGACGGAGCGTGGCGGCTACATTCAAGATGCACGGCGGCAGACATATGCCCCGGGGAAAAGCACTTATGATGCGGTTTTGCGGTTTCCCGCAGAGGTTTACGATGCTGCCCGGCAAGACATTCAAATGATGGGTGTTTTACAGGGGTACAACCAGCAAACAGAGGATGCCACCGACCAATATACAGACTTGGCGGGGCGGCTGCAAGTGAAAACTGTAGAGGAAAGCCGGCTGTTGGGGTTAATTCAAGCGGCGGAGGAAAACCCAGACACCCCGGTGGAAACCATTTTGGCGCTGGAAGAGCGGCTGGGGCAAGTGCGGGAGGAGATGGCATTGATGGAAGCCCACATGACAGCCATTAACCGCCAGTCCGCCTATGCCACACTTTCCCTGCACCTTATGGAAAGCCCCATGCCTTTCCAAACGGCAGAAGGACTGGGGGAAAACATGCAGGGCGCTTTTATGGCTTCAGCGCTGCTCATGGCTAAGTTGTTTCAAGGGGTGGCGGTGTTTATAGCCGGGGCTCTTGTGCCTGTAGGGGTGTTGGCCGTGGCTATGCTGGCCGTGCGATTTGTGATGATACAGGTTCGGAAAAGAATGAAACAGAACAAATAGAAAGCTTTGTAGGGGGCGATTCCATATCGCCCCCTAACTAATCAAATACATTGTAAATCTCTTTTTTATGGGTAACCTGGTCATAAACAACCAATTGTAAGTCTTTGGCCTTTAATAGATATAAACCAGCTTCCCGTCTTTTGCAGCCAAAACTTCCGTATAGGTTGAGGCATTGATATAGTGGCTGTCAATGGCGTTTAGGTCAATGCTTCGGTATATTTTCTGGTTTTGAATATCAAATACAAATAAACCAAAGGTATGATAGAAGATGGCCTTTTCTTGTGAAGCATAAGCCATGAACACCATATCATTGCCAATCTGTGCATCTTCCAGCTGTGTGGTATCCACTGCCTGTGGCGTTTGCACATGATGCAGTGTGGTATACACACATACGGCCAGGACAATTAAAAACAATTCTAGCCATGAAACAGGTTTGCTTCATGGTTTTTTCTTTGTTCTATGTTAGGGCGTATTGGCAGGGATGAAACTTGCCGTCACGGTGCCTATCATGGCGTTTTCAGGCGAATCGCCAGTCAAAGCGGGTTGTTCATTGGAGGCTTCATAGAAAGTCTGGGCTTCGGCAGAAACGGTCACAGGTGTATGATCCAGCGGAATGACTCCCGAATACAGTATGCGATTTTGCCACCGCAGGTTGCCTTCTACAAAGAACTTGTATTCCCCGGGTGCAATGGCATCGCCATTTGTGTTCGTCATGTCCCATGTATAAGAAAGTGTTCCAGATTTGGGTGTTGCGCTTGTTATGGCGTCTATTTCAGGTTTTTCCAGAGATGCAAGGTTTGATTGCACCACCCAAACAGGAAGCGCATCTGCCCTGTCTTTATAACCGCCTTTTGCTGTAAAACGTGTGGCGTAAAGTGTTTTGATAAAATTGCCTTCTGCATCCTCTATCCATACGGCAAACTGATTGCTGGCATAGCCAGACTGTTTGTTATAGTCAAAGGTTATAACGACTTTATCCGACTCGGGTGCAGGTGAATCATTCTGTTGGCTACCGCCTGTGCAGGCGCACAACAGCACAAGCATAAGTGTTGCCGTTAAGGCTGAAAGATATTTTTGCATTTTTACCTCCAATAGAATGTTTTCCATAAAAAGGCCACCTCACTTTAGGATGGAAAGGTGGCTCTTTCATGCGTTATGACCGCACTAAAAATTATAAACGATTCCGGCGCTTTGGCTCACACGCTCTTGCACGTCCGCCAAAAGTGCCAGCAACTGGGCTTCGGCCTCTAAAAACTCCCGGGCTAAATCGTGCAGGGTTAATGCGCTGTAATGTTGGCTCAATTGCCGTTCGGCATCAAAGTTGTCGCTTTGTTGTAAATAATAGTCTCGTTGCATGTCTTTAAATTCCTGAAGCATGTGCCAAAGAGATGCATCTGCTTCAGCGTTTGCTTTGGCCTGTTCATACCGCTGCCTGGCCTGGCTCTGGTTAATGGCCTGGGCCAAATCTTCTGCCAGCCGGTGAATGTTAGCGGTTTCCGGCATTTCCATACCTTACACCTCCATGATGATGGGTAAAATCATGGGACTACGCTTGGTTTTCTGCCATAAAAATTCACGTAAAGTATCTTTGATGACGGACTTCATATAAGACCACTCGGAAACGTTGCGTTTTTCGCAGTGCTCCAGTGCGCTGCGCACCACGTTCCGGGCACGGTCCATTAAATCTTCCGATTCACGCACGTACACAAACCCACGGGAAATAATGTCTGGCCCGGCCACAATCAGCCCGGTTTCCCGTTCCATGCTGACCACCACAATCATCAAGCCGTCTTCAGCCAGATGCTTGCGGTCCCGCAGGACAATGCTGCCCACGTCGCCAACGCCCAGGCCGTCCACCAGCACTTGGCCGGAAGGCACAGAAGTGGCAATTTTGGCACCTTGGCTGTTTAATTCCAGCACTTCACCGTTGCTTAACACAAAGATGTTTTCCTTGCTCATGCCCATTTCAATGGCCAAGTCTTTATGCCGTTTTAAATGGCGGTATTCTCCGTGGACAGGCATAAAGTATTTGGGTTTTACCAAAGCGTGCAGCAGCTTGATTTCTTCTTGCTTGGCATGGCCGGAAACGTGTACTTCCATTAATCCTTCGTACACCACGTCTGCCCCTTTTTTCAGCAGCTCATTAATGACCTTAGACACGGTTTTTTCGTTGCCGGGAATGGGGGAGGCGCTAATGATGATTTTGTCCCCTGGGCAAATGTCAATCTGCTTATGGTCGGAGAAGGCCATGCGGGACAAAGCGGACATAGATTCGCCTTGGCTGCCGGTCATCACCACCACCAGTTGGTTGTCTTTATAGTTTTTAATCTCAAAGGGTTCAATGAGTACGTTATCTGGAATGTTCAAATAACCCAGCTCGCTGGCGGTGCGCACGGCGTTGGCCATGCTGCGGCCTAAAACCACCACTTTGCGCTTGTGTTTCACGGCACAGTTCACAATTTGCTGAATCCGGTGAATGTTAGAAGAAAAGGTGGCCACCATGATGCGGCTATTTTTAGATTCATTAAAAATTTCTTCAAAAATAGGCCCAACGGAACGTTCAGACATGGTGTGGCCTGGTTGTTCAATGTTGGTGCTTTCACACAATAAAAGCATAACGCCTTTTTTGCCCAGCTCTGCAAAGCGCTGTAAATCTATGCTTTCCCCTTGGATGGGGGTATAATCCACTTTAAAGTCTCCTGAATGAACGACAATCCCTGCCGGGGTGGTAATGGCTAAAGCGGAAGCGTCGGCAATGCTGTGGGTAACCCGAATAAATTCTACTTTGAAATGGCCCACATTAACCGTATCTCCGGCGGAAACCACGTTGAGTTCCGGGGTGAGCCGGTGCTCCTTCAGCTTGTTTTCCAAAAGCCCCAAGGTGAGACGGGTACCATAGATGGGAACGCTTAATTCACGCAAAAAGTAGGGAATAGAACCGATATGGTCTTCATGGCCGTGGGTGAGAAAGATGCCTTTTAATTTGTCCCGGTTCTTGTAGATGTAGGTAAAATCGGGAATGACAAGGTCAATGCCCGGCATGTCCTCTTCTGGAAAAGCCACACCACAGTCTACCACAATCATTTCGTTGCCGTACTCAAAACAGGTGATGTTTTTTCCGATTTCTCCCAAGCCGCCCAATGGGATGACCCGTAATTTAGTTTTCTTTGTAGCCAAAAATTAAAACCTCCAATAAAAATGTTATATATTAAAAATCTTCTTCAATATCATAGTCGTCGTTACAGTTGCGGAACAAAGCCACTGCCTGTTCAAATTCTTCATCGTCTGTAACCACGGAAAAACAGGCTTCTTCGCCCTGGCCTTCCACTTCTTTTAAAATAATGCCGTCAGACTCCGCAGCATCGGCAGATTCGCTTTCAATCACCAGCAAATAGGTGGCCCCCTGGTGGTCTACACTGGAGACAATGATAAATTCCACCTCATTGCCCTCATCATCTTTCATAGAGATGGTGGCATAATCCTCATCATCAATTTCGTCGAATGCTTGCATAAAATCATTGTTGTCTGTCATAGGGGCACACTCCTTCCATAATGTTTATTTTCTGTAGTTTGCGTCCAAGTAATCCTGCAAAATTATGACAGCAGCCATTTTATCAATCACAAAGTCCCGCTGTGTTTTAGACAAGCTTTCCAAATGCCGGTCGGCGGCTTTAGTAGAAAGCCGCTCGTCCCACAATTCAACGGGCACTTTTTTGAAATTTCGTTCCAGCCTGGCCTTAAAATCCAGTGTTTTTGCGCACCGGTCCCCTTGGGTGTTGTCCAAACGCAAGGGAAAACCCAGCACAATGCGTGTGACGTTATATTCCTTTATAATTTCCGAAAGCCTAAAGATGGTTTTCTTAATGCTTATTGCGTCTGCACGGCGAATAACCTCCAGCCCCTGGGCGGTAAGCAGCAAATCGTCGCTTACGGCAACGCCCACGGTTTTATCGCCGTAGTCTAAACCTAAAATCCGCATGGTTGTAGCGGCTGTGTCAGGATTTAGCGCTTTTATTTTCCTGCAAATAAAAGCAAACCATTTCCTCCAGCAATTCGTCCCGTTCCAGCTTGCCAATTAAGCTTCTGGCGTTTTTATGGCTGGTGATGTATGTAGGGTCGCCGGAGAGTATATAGCCTACAATTTGGTTCACGGGATTATAACCTTTTTCTGTAAGGGCCTCATAAACACAAAGCAAAACTTCCTTTGGTCTGTTTGTGGCCATCTTTTCAAGCTGGCCAAAGTGTTGGGTTTCAGAAATGCCGCCCTTCATCATAAAAACCTCCCGCATCAATCATGTATTCCATTACATTATTTTATCCATCATACCATCATCATAATACAAATGGGCAAAATTAGCAAATTAATATTATATTACATAACTGTATTTTAAATATTACAACACAAGCCGAGATAGTGCTACATCTTCGGTAATACCAATAATTTCAACAGTTTTGGTCTGGTTCACAGGGTCTGTACCTTCCGGGAAGGGGGTTTGCACCTTCACGTAATGGGTGGTGTGCCCTTCAAAAATACCTGGCGTACTGGTTTCCTGTTCAAAAAGCACGTCCACAGTGGTGCCAATCAGTTGTTCCATAAAAGATTGGCTCAGCTTCTGCCCCAGGGCCAGCATCTTTTTTGCCCGTGCTTCCTTTACCTGGGCGGGAATTTGCCCATCAAAGGTGGCGGCAGGGGTGCCGGTTTTAGGGGAAAACGGAAACACGTGCATCTTTGCAGGGGCAAAAGTTTCCGCAAAGGCAAGGCTTTCTTCAAAATCACTGTCACTTTCACCGGGAAAGCCCACAATCATGTCTGTGGTGATGGCCACATGGGGAAAAGCACTGCGCAACAAGGCCACCGCATCCAAATATTGTTGGGGGGAATATTTCCGGTTCATGGCTTTCAAGGTACGCCCGCAACCGCTTTGCAGAGATAAATGAAAATGGTTGCAAAGTTTGGGAAGCTGCTGTATGCGGGCCACAAAATCCGGGGTTATAAGCATCGGTTCCAGGGAGCTTAAACGCAAGCGTTCAATGCCTGCCACGTTGTGCACCTGCTCCAGAATATCGGCCAAATGCATGTCAGTTAAATCCTTCCCATATGATGCCACGTGTATACCTGAAAGCACAATTTCTTTGTAGCCCTGTTGGGCAAAAAGGGTGGCTTGGGCCAGCACATCTTCCGGCTTGCGGCTGCGGATTGGCCCACGGGCATAGGGAATGATGCAATAGCTGCAAAACTGGGTGCAGCCTTCCTGAATTTTCAAGTAAGCCCGGGTACGCCCATCAGTTTTGGACACGGTAAGGCTTTCAAAGTCCCTGGTGTCCGACAAGCTGTGGATGTGGCAAAGGGTTTCTGAATCACCATCACGGTTACCCAGGCAAGCTTCCACCTCGGCCACAATGTCTTGCCGGTTTTTTGTGCCCAGCACTAAGTCAACCCCTGCAATAGCCTTCACTTCCTCTGGGGCCACTTGGGCATAACAGCCCGTGGCCACCAGAAGGGCGTGGGGGTTTTGGCTTTTGGCTTTGCGCAACATTTGCCGGGACTTTTTATTGCCCAGATTGGTGACGGTGCACGTATTAATGATGTAGATGTCGGCCTTGTCTGCAAAATCCATCACGGTGTAGCCCGCTTGTTCAAACAAGGTAAGCATGGCTTCTGTGTCGCAGTGGTTCACTTTGCAGCCTAAGGTGTGGGCGGCGACGGTTTTGGTTTGGTTCATCATGCTTGCAACGCCCGGCAGGCCTCTCTGTTTTTAAAGGTCTGGCAAGAAGGGCAGTTCAGGCATGGCTTAATTGCAACACCTTGCTGGCCTTTGTTGGCCCATTCTGCGTCTACCAGGTGGGCTTTGCCAATGGCCGCTAAATCGCCGATGCCTTGTTCAAGGGCAGATTCTGCCTGTTCTGGTGTTCTTATGCCGTTCACAGTGATAACAGGCACAGATACATGTTTTTTAATTTCTCCCGCCATTTGGGCAATCCAGTTGACGGGGCTGTTGTCATCAAAGGTCATGTCTGCCGGTTTGCTGGAAACAAAGCCGGTGGAAACATGCAAGTAGTCTGCCCCTGCCTGTTCAAAAGCTTGGGCGTAGGCAATGGAAGCAGCCATGTCTGGGTCGTTGCCGGAAGTGCGAATGCCCACAATGAAACCGCTGCCTGTTGCCTTTTTCACCGCTTCAATCACTTGCTTGCCCAGCAAGGCTTTGTCTTGGCCGTAAACGTCCGTCCGCAGGTTCACAGAAGGGGACATAAATTGGCTGATTAAATAGGCGTGGCAACCGTGAATTTCCACCCCGTCAAAACCCGCAGCTTCCAAACGCTTGGCGGCTTGGGCAAACTGCTCAATCACCTGCTCAATTTCGGCGGTGGTCATGGCTCTGGCGGTTTTGTCTTTGTGGCTGTAGTCCGAAGGTGCCCAAAGCTCCTGCTCGATGCCGGGATTAGGTATCGTCTTTAAACCGGCATGGTGAATTTGCACCAGCGCCAAAGCGCCTTCTGCATGAATGGCGGTGGCAATGGCTGCTAAACCCTCGATAAATTTGTCGTCCCATACCCCCAGCTGGCAGGGGTGTAGCTTACCGGTTTCTGAAACACAGGTGGCTTCCACAATAACCGTTCCACAGCCCCCTTTGGCAATGGCGGCGTAGTGGGCCACGTTTCGGGGCTGTACAAAGCCATCGTTTGCAGAGTCCGGGTAAAAGCATACCATGGGGGGCAAAACAACACGGTTTTTAATGGTTTTTCCTTTTAGGTCAAAGGGACTAAATAAAAGGGCCATGGTTATTTCTCCTTTTCCATTTCTATAACAAAATCTTTTAGTTTTTCTTGCATTTCCGGCATGGAAAGCTTTGGGTGTATTTTCATGGGGTTGATGAACACCGCACCCACGGTACATCCGGCCTTTTCCATCATGTGTTTGGCGTTGGCAACATACTTTTCGGTGCTGCCGCTGTTGCCACAGGTGAGCAATAAGTGAACGGTTTTACCTTGTAAGTTCAAGTTCTTCACCATGCTCATGCAAAAGGGGGACAGGGTAGCCGCCCAAATGGGGGAGCACAAGGTGAAAGTTGTGTCCTTGGAAAGATCCGGCAATGCTTCTACCGCCACCCCTTTTTTGGTGATGCACCGCCAAAAAAGCTTGATGCCCGATAAGTCTTCCGATTGTTTTAGCTCAAACGTGTCCTGGCCGGTCATTTCCCCCAGCGCTTTGGCAAAGAGCCGGGTGTTGCCCGTCCGTGAGTAATAAACGATCATGGTTCACCACTCCTATATGATAAAAGTCGATATTCCGCTTTGTATAGTATACCATAAGCCTTCTATGCATTGCAAATAAAAAACCACGGGCTTTGCTGTAATAAAAAAAGACCTTGGGGAACTTTTTTGAGAAAAAGTTCCCCAAGGCGGCTTTGCTCCGAGGTTTGAAGCAGCCTTACACCGCCATGGTTTTCATGTTAGGGTCGAAAATAAGCTTGGCTTCGGTCAGGCTTTGCACGTGTTCAGGGGTGACACCTTCGGCCACTTCTCTTAACACAGGGCCTTCCGGGGTCATTTCAATGACGCACAGTTCGGTGACAATCATGTTCACTTTGCCTTTAGCTGTTAAAGGCAAGGTGCACTTCTTTAAGATTTTCGGCTGGTCACCTTTCACGGTGTGGGTGGTGGCCACGATAACCTTTTTAGAACCCACAATCAAGTCCATAGCGCCGCCCATGCCGGGAATCATTTTGCCAGGTACAATATGGCTGGCAAGGCTGCCTTCTTCGTCAATTTGCAAAGCGCCCAGAACGGTAACGTCCACATGGCCGCCACGGATGATGGTGAAGGACATGGCGCTGTCGAAGAAAGCTGCGCCGGTTAAGGCAGTAACAGGCTTTCCGCCAGCGTTTGAAATATTTTTGTCTTCCTTACCTGCTTCCGGGGAAGGACCCATGCGCACCATGCCGTTTTCGGATTGCAGGATAATGTCCATGCCTTCGGGAATGTAGTTGGAAACAAGGGTGGGCAGACCGATGCCTAAGTTCACCACGTCCCCTTCTTTTAATTCCTGGGCAACTCTTCTGGCAATGATTTCTTTTTCATTTCCCATTTTAGCACCCCTCCTGTACAATATAGTCCACAAATAAGCCGGGGGTTACCACATTCATAGGGGCAATCTCGCCCACAGGCACAATGGTTTCTGCTTCAACAATCACCACGTCGGCGGCAGTGGCCATCATGGGGTTAAAGTTTCTGGTGGTGCCCAGGTATTGGGTGTTGCCGTTGGTGTCTACAATAGAACCACGCACCAGCGCCACGTCTGCTCTCACAGGCAGTTCAAGAATGTAGTCTTTGCCGTCTACATTAATGATTTGCTTGCCTTCGGCTACATCGGTGCCAACGCCGGTGGGGGTGAGGAAACCGCCCAGACCAGCCCCGTGGGCACGTACTTTTTCAGCCAAAGTGCCTTGAGGAACCAGTTCCACTTCCATTTCGCCAGACATCATTTGCTCGCCAGTTTCAGGGTTTAAACCAATGTGGGAAGCGATAAGCTTTTTCACCAGCTTGGCATGAACCAGCTTGGAAATGCCTGTTCCGGGTGAGCCGGAGTCGTTGGCAATAACCGTTAAGTCTTTAATGCCACGTTTTACAATTTCGTCAATGACCGTTTCTGCGGTACCGATGGACATAAACCCGCCAATCATCAGCGTCATGCCATCTTTTATTTGATCCACCGCTTCTTGCACAGATACCACTTTATTTTTCAAAGGTTATTGCACCTTCCTTTCGGATATGACAAGTTGTCTTTTGCGCACAACAAGTGGTTATACCAGGTTACGTCTGACCATTTCTTCCACCACAAAGGAAGCCACGTCTTCAGAGTATTTGCCGCTGCCGAAACCGGCATCGTAGCCCAGCTCTTTGGCCAGCTCGTGGGTGATACGTGGGCCGCCGCATACCAAAACCACTTTGTCCCGTAAGCCTTCGGCCTCAAGCAGCTCTACAAGCTCGGTCAGGTTTTGGATGTGCACGTCTTTTTGGGTAACGGTTTGGGAAACCAGTAACACATCGGCTTTCAGTTCTTTAGCCTTTTGAATAAATTCTTCGTTGGTCACCTGGCTGCCCAGGTTGTAGGCTTCAATCATGTCGTAGCGTTCCAAGCCATAGTGGCCAGCAAAGCCTTTCATGTTCATAATGGCGTCAATGCCTACGGTGTGGGCATCGGTACCGGTAGAAGCACCAATGATCACCACTTTGCGCTTGATGTTTTCACGGATGTATTCGGAAACCTGGCCCATGTCCATGACTTCCCCTTCCACCGTGTGTACTTGAATTTCATTGTAGTCCACGGTGTGGGTTAATGCGCCGTATACCACATAGAAGGTAAATTCCGCATCCAAGGTGCCGCGGTGTGCCACGCCCGGGTCTTTTAAGCCCATTTTTTTGGCCAAAAGCACAGCAGCTTCTGCACCTCTATCATCATTTTTCACAGGCAATGTGAACGCCAGCTGTACTTTGCCGTCGTTCATGGTGTCGCCATATGGTTTCAGCTTGGACAAGTCTAAGTTCTTGTCATAATCTTTTTTGTCTGTTGAATATAACCCGCCGCTCATTGGCATTCACCGCCTTTCAACATTAAATCAATGAATGGGTTAAAGTAGCCGTCTGCTTTTTCAAACACGCCGCTAAGGCCTTTGCCAGCGTCTGGTTTACGTTTTACCCCGGCGAAAATGCCGTTTTCAAGGGTGTCGAACAGTTTGCGGTCTTCAATTTCAGCCAGCAGGCCGCAAGCTTTTTCAAGCACTTCCTGTGCCCGTGTTTGCATGATGCCGCCGGTTTTGAAGGTGATGTCATCCCCGAAGTTGGCCATGGTTCTGAAAATGTATTGGGCATTTTCAATGGCAATGGCACGGTCGGACATGAAAGGGGTGTGGATCGCTTCGGTAAGCATACCCAACAGGTGCAGCTTTTGGTGGGTCATAATGGTGACCATGTTAAACAAAGCATCTTGCACGTTGCCACGGAAAATGTCGCCGGTCATAAACTTGGTAGGCGGCATGTATTTCAGCGGCGCATCTGGGAAGATTTCTCTGGCCATTTGTGCCTGAGCCAGCTCAAACAGGAAGCCGTTTTCCACATCTGGGGAGATTTCAAAAGCATGGCCCAAGCCCATTTGTGTTTCAGGCAAACCGGCCTTTAAAGCAAATTGTTCATTTAAGAACTGGCTGGCCAGTACGGTGTGGGCTTCTTCCACAGCATCGGCGGTGGTCAGATAGTTGTCTTCGCCTGTGTTAATGATAACCCCGGCAAAACCGTTAATGATTCTGGAGAAATATTGGTCAACAATGGTCCGCTTCATGTTAATGTCGCGGAACAAAATGCCGTAAAGGGCATCGTTAAGCATCACGTCTAAGCGTTCCAGTGCGCCCATAGCGGCAATTTCAGGCATACATAAGCCGGAGCAGTAGTTGCACAGGCGGATGTAACGGCCCACTTCATTGCCGGCTTTGTCCAGAGCAGCACGCATCAGTTTGAAGTTTTCTTGGGTGGCAAAAGTGCCCCCGAAACCTTCGGTGGTGGCGCCGTAAGGCACGTAGTCTAACAAGCTTTGGCCGGTGGTACGGATAACGGCAATAATGTCTGCCCCTTGCTTCACAGCGGCTTTGGCTTGGATAATGTCTTCGTAAATGTTGCCGGTAGCTACGATAACATACAGGTAAGGGGTGTCTTTGTCCCCGTGTTGTTGAAGAAATGCTTCCCTTGCTTGCCGGTTGCTGCGGATTTTTTCCACAGTTTCTTTAGCAATGGTGGAAACAGCAGCCACAATGTCCCCAATTTCTTGGGTGGGCAGCTTGGAGATGTCCAGCCCTTCGTTGCTGATTTTTTCAGCAATTTCTTGTGGGGAGAGTTTCAGGTTCACCATGGCGTTACCAATGGCAAAGGATGCACCAGTAGCCAGCAGGTTGTTTTCCACCAAATGGTCTACCACCACGTTGGGCAAAGGCACGCCCACATCGTTGGTACCGTCAATGCCAAGCAAACGGCAGATGGTACGTTCCACGGCAACTGTAGAGTGAATGTCTATAAAAGCTTGGGTATGGTCTGCCACGTTTTTTGCATGTTTACGGGCTTGGGCCACAACCGCTTCATTTAAGTTCAGTTTGCTTTCCAATTTCAGCTTCCTCCGTTTCAGAGATAAGAGACCAGAAGCCAGCGGCCAGAAAAACTTCCAGTCTGCTTAGCTGCTGGTCTCCATCAATGTTTACAACTTCATCATAACTTTTTAGTGTTGTTTACGTTGGTTTCTTTCCAAGCCTTCGGGCTCTAAAGAAAGTTGTTGGTTGTTTTGCAAACCTGCAACGCCCACGTATTTCACTTTACGTTCGCCACGGCAAACATCGCATTGGCAAGTGTGGGTGTAGGTTTCAGGTTCGGTGTAGGTGGTGATAACCCCTTCAAAGTTTCTCAGAATGGTTTTGTGTGCCGCTTGAGAAATTAAGTAGGTCGGCATGACAGGAATCTTACCGCCGCCGCCAGGTGCATCCACCACGAAGGTAGGCACAGCATAGCCAGAGGTATGGCCTCTTAAGCCTTCAATAATTTCAATGCCTTTAGCCACTGGGGTGCGGAAATGGGCAAGGCCCAGGGACAAGTCGCATTGGTAAATGTAGTAAGGACGTACACGAATTTTAACCAGACCTTGAACCAGTCTTTTCATCACGTGTACACAATCGTTCACACCGGCCAGAAGCACGGATTGGTTGCCCAAAGGAATACCGGCGTTAGCCAATTTAGCACAAGCTTCGGCAGCTTCAGGTGTAATTTCGTTGGGGTGGTTAAAGTGGGTGTTCACCCAGATTGGGTGGTATTTTTTAAGCATGTTGCAAAGGTCGTCGGTGATTCTTTGTGGAAGCACCACTGGCAAACGGGAGCCCAAACGGATGATTTCCACGTGAGGAATGGCCCGCAGCTTTTGGATGATGTATTCCAGCTTGTCGTCGCTTAACAGCATACAGTCACCGCCGGAAAGGAGCACGTCACGGATAACAGGGGTTTTAGCGATGTATTCAATCGCTTTGTCCACCTGGCTCATGGGCAGTGCATCATCTTGTTGGCCGGCAAAACGGCGACGGGTGCAGTGTCTGCAATACATGGCGCATTGGTCGGTAACCAAAAGCAGCGCACGGTCTGGGTAACGGTGGGTTAAGCCCGGTGTTGGAGAATCAGTGTCTTCGTGCAGGGGGTCTTCCAAATCTTCAGCAGATTTGTTCACCTCGTACACAGTGGGCACGCATTGTTTGCGAATAGGGTCGTGCTCGTCGTTTAAGTCAATCAGGGAGAGGTAGTATGGCGTAATGGCCATTCTTAAAGTGCCCAGGCATTTTTTAATGCCTTCTTCTTCCTCTTCGGTGATGGTGACGTGTTTTTTCAAGTCTTCAATGGTTTGAATTTTGTTTCTTAAATGCCATTTCCAATCGTTCCAGTCGGTATCGGGAATATCTTTAAAAAGCCCGTTACTTCTGCTTAAATTCATAAGAAGAACCCTCTTTCTTAATGGATACCTACAATAAATTATTACATGTAGGTAGATTCAAAGATTTTGCGCAGCGCTTCGCTTTCTCTTAATTCAGCCAGTGTGATTTCAGCATGGTCTTTGGTGTAGCCGTTGCCGATAATCATGTTCACGTCTTTGCCGATGCCTTCTGCGCCCAGAGCGGCTTTGGTGAAGCTGGTTGCCATGGAGAAGAAGTATACAATACCTTCGTCACGTACAGGCAGGATGCAAGCCATTTCTGTGTTTTGGATGTTTACGCAGCTGATGGAGATGTCGTATTCTTTGCCTTTGTTGGCAGCCAAAGATTTTTCAAGCACATCCATAGGCTTGGTAGCATCGGAAAGAATGACAGAGTGGCAGAACTTGTTTTCAAGCAGTTTTTTAGCGTCTTTTTCGGAACGCACCATACCAACCACGTTGCCGGTGGGGCCTACACGTTTCATGGCTTCGTAGCAGCACAGCATACCGGATTTACCGCCGGCACCTAACACCAGCACGGAGTTGCCGGGTTTAACCAGTTTAGCAGCTTGGGCAGGAGCACCAGCCACGTCTAAAGCAGCCAGAGCCAGTTCTTGAGACATATCGTCTGGCAGTTTAGCGTAGATAGCGCTTTCAAAAAGGATGGCTTTTGCTGTTACGTCTACACGGTCGATGTCTGGGTGAATTTCGTTAATGGATTCAATTTTCAGCGGTGTTAAGGACAGGGAAACCAGGGAAGCGATTTTGTCGCCTACTTTTAAGTCTCTGTCTTTCAAGTCTTCGCCGATTTGAGCGATGGTACCGATGAGCATACCGCCGGAACCGGTTACGGGGTTTTGCATTTTGCCTCTTTCGCCAACGATGGAAAGGATTTGTTCTTTAATTTTTTCTTTGTCGCCGCCTGCTGCTTCTTCAATTTGGGTGAAGGAAGCAGAGTCTACGTTTAAGGAGATAACGTCGATGAGTAATTCATTGGAGAAAATTTCATCCATGTTGTTGTCAATCTTTTGAGCAGCTTGAGTTAAAACGCCAACAGGCTCAATCACTCTGTGGGTACCGTATTTGCAACCTTTTTTTGCCATTGTGAAGACCTCCATTATATTTTTTGTATTTTATATTTTATTTATTGGGCTAAACCTAAAATTGCTCTGGCTTCTTGTGGATTTGCAATTTCACGGCCAAGTTCGTTGGCCAGACGCACCACTTTTTCCACCAGCTGGGCGTTGGATTCTGCCGCAACACCTTTGGATATGTACACGTTGTCTTCAAAACCTACACGCACGTGGCCGCCCATGATGATGGCCATAGCCGCCATAGGGAACTCACTGCGGCCAATGCCGCTAACGGTGAAGGTAGAGCCGGCGGGAATGGAGCCGTGCATGAACACCAAGTCTCTGGGTTCTGCGGAAATGCCGCCGTTTACGCCCATCACGAAGTTAAAGTGCATGGGGCTTTTAATGAAGCCTTTTTTGTTCATGCGGATGGCCATGTCAATCATGCCTTTGTCGAAAACTTCAATTTCAGGCTTGATGCCCAGGGCAATCATTTTTTCGCCAAACTCTTTAATGGTGTTTTCAGTGTTAACGAAAATGTCATCCCCACCGAAGTTGCAGGTGCCGCAGTCTAAGGTGGCCATTTCCGGCTTTAAGTCTACCGGTTGTAACCGTTCTGCGTTGGACATGCCCACAGCGCCGCCGGTGGAAGGCTGGATGATCACATCCGGGCAAAGCTTTTTAATGGCTTCAAAGCACACTGCAAAGCGGTCTTTGCTTTGGGTGGGGGTACCGTCGTCTTCACGTACATGGAGGTGGATGATGGATGCACCGGCTTTATAGGCTTTGTAAGCCTCTTGGGCAATTTCCTCCACCGTGTAGGGCACGGCTGGGTTGTGTTCTTTGGTAACTTCTGCGCCGCAAATGGCGGCGGTGATGATTAATTTTTCCATAATAACCTCCTTACAGCTACTTACGGGATGGACAACAACCAGTCAAATCAAATCGGATTAGAAACGTTGTTTGTCTTTGGGTGTTACACAGGTGCCGCTGGCTCTGCAAACCACGATGGGTTCTGCAAGCACTTCACAGGCAGAGTCGTTGATGTGGGGCAGGGGAGCAATGACCTTTCTAGCCTCAAACACCATCTTGCGGGATGTGTTGCCTTCGGAAACAATTTCGCCCACGGCTTCAATGTAGTCTCCGGCGTACACAGGCGCCATAAATTCCACATTGTCATAAGCCTTGAAAAGGCCTTCGTCCCCATCCCGACGGATGAGCAGTTCAGTGGCTACGTCTCCAAATAAATTCAGCATTTTAGCTCCGTCAACCAGGTTGCCGCCGTAGTGGGCGTCGTGCATACTCATGCGCATTCGAATCATGACTTGCATTAATAAAACCTCCTTAAGATTATGTAAACTAAATTAAAGTAATTGGGCTTGCTGATAAATATAATAAAGCGCTATTATGAAAGACTAAAAATCTCTCATAATAGCGCTTCATGGCCGCACCAAGTGTTAAGGTGGCAAATTAACCGACACATGACAGGAGTGGTGCACTGGGCAACATCCCCAAGAGAACATATAAGCGCATACGTTCCCTTTCGGCGGTCACCCATTCACCTTTGCCCTTGGAATCGCTTTTCCTTTGGCCAAATGGCCGGGGCATGCAAAGGTTACCTTGTGATCCGCTCCTCTATTATATGACAAACATACTGACATACATATTTAATTCACACTGATTATAATGCAACAAGGTTTTACAGTCAAGGGGTTTTTTGAAAAAATTTTAACAAAAATATAAAAGTGTTTTATTGCATTTCTTATAGAAAAATGTGCGTCCGCTGTTATTTATTATTGTTAAAATTTGGCGAACGCACAATGGATAACCAATTGTTTACGGCTGTGCTTACATGCCCAAAGGCAGTGTGTCAAACCCTTTCTGTAAGTCTGCATCCGTGGGCACATAAGGGGTCATGCGGCCTTCGTTGTAGCTTTGGTAAGCAGACATATCAAAGTAGCCGGTGCCCGTTAAGCCAAACAGGATGGTCTTTGCTTCCCCGGTTTCTTTGCATTTCAATGCTTCGTCTATGGCGCATTTAATGGCGTGGGCGCTTTCTGGGGCGGGCAGGGTGCCTTCGCAACGGGCAAACTGCACAGCGGCATCGAACACTTCCCCTTGGTCGTAGGCTTTGGCTGTCATCAGGCCGTCGTGGTATAGTTTGGACACGATGGGTGACATGCCGTGGTAGCGCAGCCCTCCGGCGTGGCTTGGGGAAGGCATAAAGCCATTGCCCAGGGTGTACATTTTAATGAGGGGCGTGGTTTTGCCTGTGTCCCCAAAGTCATAGGCGTACTTGCCACGGGTTAGGCTTGGGCAGCTGGCCGGTTCTACAGCGATGAAGTCAATGGCTGCTTCGCCCCGGAGTTTTTGTGCCATGAATGGCGAAATAAGCCCGCCCAGGTTAGAGCCACCCCCTGCACAGCCGATGACCACGTCTGGGGTAATGCCGTATTTGTCTAAAGCCGCCTTGGCTTCCAGCCCAATGATGGATTGGTGTAGCAGCACATGGTTCAGCACACTGCCCAGCACGTACCGGCAGTTGTCTGTTTGCATGGCCACTTCAATAGCTTCCGAAATGGCACAGCCCAGGCTTCCGCCGGTGTCTGGGTTTTCCGCCAAGATTTTCCGGCCCACCGCAGTGGTTTCCGAGGGGGAAGGAATGACATTGGCGCCGTAAGTTTCCATTAACAACTTCCGGTAAGGTTTTTGCTGGCTGGACACTTTCACCATGTACACTTTCAAATCTACATTATAATAAGCGCACGCCATGGACAACGCACTGCCCCATTGGCCTGCCCCGGTTTCTGTGGTTAGGTGGGTAATGCCCTGTTCTTTGGCGTAGTAAACCTGGGCCGCTGCCGAGTTTAATTTATGAGAGCCGGAGGTGTTGTTGCCTTCAAACTTGTAAAAGATTTTGGCCGGGGTGCCCAGCATTTTTTCCAGGCAATACGCCCGCACCACCGGGGAAGGCCGGTACATTTTATAAAAATCCTGTATGCCTTGAGGAATGGAGATGTATTCGTCGGTTACGTTTAACTCTTGCTCCACCAGTTCTTGGCAGAACAAGGGCAACAAATCTTCTTTTTTGCAAGGTGCCCCTGTGGCCGGGTGTATGAAGCCTTCTGGCTTTTCCAGCATGACGGCCCGCACATTATGCCATGCTTTGGGCATCTCATTTTCGCTTAAGTAGATTTTGTAAGGTACCTCGTGCATGTTACTCATCCTTTCTATTTCTATAATATGGTTTGAAAAATATAAAAAACGCCCGTCGTTCTCGTACAAGAACGACAGGCGTGATTTAACGTTTTTAAAAAACAGTTAAGTTCAAACGCAGCTTTCGTTGCATGACAGAGAAACCTTATTAACAGTGGTTAATAAAGCCTGCCAAAGCCATGCAAAAGTTGTAGCTGTTAAGTGAGCCATAACTGCCTCCAAAAGTTTGATTGTAAATTATCATAACACAGTTGGTTATATATGTCAATAAAAAAATCCAGGGCAGACTGGCCTATTTTTGGTGGCTCTGCAAATAAATTGACAATATACTTGCTTTACTGTATAGCGAAATTTTGGTATAATAAGGTAAAAAGCAAGAAAAAACAGAACAATTGCCTAAAAATGACTTGCATGTTTTCAAGCGAAGGGGGCTTTTTAATGAAAAAGAAGATGAAGCAATCTACTGTATCCACACTGCTTAATGCCTTAAGCCTGGCTATGGTATTTGGTATTGCCATTTTGTTTATGCTTGTCCTTTACTATAATCAGCTGCTTGAAACCGCCCACAATGAACGCTATAACCTTACATATTCTGCCAACCAGTTTATGAATGCTTCGGCATATTTAACGGCAGAGGTACGTGCTTACGTAGCCACCCAGAACGCGGAGCATTACAATAATTATTGGAATGAAGTTAGCAATTTAAAAAATAGAGACATCGCCGTAGCCAACATGGAAACAATAGGCATAACCAATGAGGAGAAGCAAAAAATTACTGAAATGTCCAATTTGTCTAACAACCTGGTGCCCCTTGAAGAAAAGGCTATGACAGACACCCAAGACGGTAAAATTGAAGCGGGGATGGGTGCTGTTTTTGGCCCGTCCTACGATGCCACCATTAAGCAGATTAGATCGCTGCAAACAGATTTCTTGAACATGCTTGATGTAAGAACAGAAAACAGGCTAGCTACCACCCAAGCAACCGCCGACTTATTAGAGGCCATTTCCCTGGGTGCCATGCTAGTGGTTATGGCACTGCAAATCATGTCGGTCTTTTTAACACGGAAACTGATTATCAAGCCCATTTTGCAGCTTAAAAACGAAATGCAAGAGGTATCTTTGGGCCGTTTTGCCACAAATGGGGGTTTAGAGCCAGATACCTCTGAAATTGGCAGCTTGGTTTTATACGCCAATGCGGTGAAAGAAACCGTCAGATTGCTTATCCATAGCCTTACCACAGTTTCAGAGGAATTGGACAATGGAAATATTGATGCCCGCATTCCAGAACACCTGTTTACAGGGGAATACCAAACGGCCGCCCACGCCATCAATGTGATTATAGATGCCTACATTGACGAAATAACAACCATACTTGCCGCATATGGTGAGTTTGGCCACGGTAATTTTAACATCAATTTAAAACAATACCCCGGTAAAAAGGCACTGGCCAACCAGTATTTTAATGAATTAAAAGACAATTTATCTGCCGTAAGCCAAGATGTGAATCGCCTGATTGCTGCGGCCATTGATGGCCAGCTTGAAACAAGGGTAGACGCCAGCCATTATCAGGGGGACTGGAACACTTTAATTCAGGGGTTAAACAATCTGTTGCAAGCCGTCCACATGCCGATTATGGAAGCCAACCAAGTGCTGGCACAGCTTTCCAAAGGCAACTTTGACGTAAGCATAAACAAGGATTATAAGGGCAGTTTTGCCGAAATGACCAATTCTTTTGATGCCATGGTCACGGCAATGGGTTCCTATATCAACGAAATAACACAAGCGCTGGGCACCCTGGCTTCTGGTGATTTAAGGGTGAACATCAACCGGGAATATGTGGGCCAGTTCGATTTAATTAAACGCTCCATCAACCATATATCCCAAACCTTTAGAACCACCATGGGGGGGATTAAAACATCGGCCAACACCGTGTTAAATGGTGCCAAGCAAATTTCCGAAACCGCCATGGACATTGCCAGCGGCGCAAGTGTTCAGGCAGGTTCCGTTACAGAACTAAACACTTTTGTGGGCAACATGAACGATAAGACCCACAAAACAGCCAAGGATGCCCAGTCTGCCAATGAATTTTCTCAAAAATCCATGGCCAGCGCAAAAGCAGGCAATGACGAAATGGGTAAAATGCTTGCGTCTATGCAAGACATTAAAGATGCTTCAAACAATGTTTTCAAAATTATCAAAGTGATTGACGACATTGCCTTCCAAACAAACTTGCTGGCACTGAATGCTGCCGTTGAAGCAGCTCGGGCTGGTATACATGGTAAGGGCTTTGCAGTGGTTGCAGAAGAAGTGCGTGCGCTGGCCGGCAGAAGCCAGCAGGCTGCAAAAGAAACCTCAACAATGATTGAAGACATCATTGTTAAAATAAACGGCGGCACAGACACAGCCCAATTAACGGCCCAATCCCTGCAACAAATTGCTTCAGACATAAGCCATGTTTCCGGCATTATTGGCAACATATTTGAAGCAACCAGTGAACAGACCGAAGGCATTGGCCAAATGAACGTGGGCATTAACCAGATTTCAGAAGTGGTGCAAAGCAATGCATCAACGTCCCAGGAATCTGCTGCGGCTGCCCAAGAGCTGAACAGCCAGTCTGAAGTGCTGGCACAAATGGTAGCCAGGTTTACCATATAAAGGGAAAGGTGACGCAGTAGAGGGGAAGGGAAGCACATCGCCCTCTACTGCGTCATGGTGTTGACTAAAAGGCATAAGGGTTAAATCCATTTACGGCCATTACAAACCAGGCCGTGGGGGCAATGTGGGGGCTGCTTCCGTATTCCCATGGGTCACCGGTGAAAAGTGTAAATCCGGTTGAAAGCCCGTCTACCGTTGCGGCCGGGAAACCTCCAGTGGTTAATTGGGTTGTGGTGACGGCCTTTAGGCTTTTCTGGGCGGCATCCTTGTACCCAAACTGCTCTAAGGCCAATGCAGTGAATGCCGTGCCTTCGTTCCAGTACCCTCCATTGGTGTTGGCTTCATGGAAGGGGAAACCGCCGCTTGTATTCTGCATGGCCAGCACCCGTTTAAAAACATCCTGATACGGTGCAAAGTCGTCCCCTAAAGCCAAGGCACACCAAACCTGGGCATCCAGCACAATGTTTTCACGGCTGGGTGTTTTGCCGTCTGTGCCTGTTCCGGTGTAAAACACTTTCTTTTCTTTATCATACATAGATTGAATAAATGCAAGGGCGCTTTCCGAGGCGTCCTTATATTTTTCCTTGCCGGTCATGGTGTACAGTTGCTTAAAAGCGGCATAGGCATCAATGTTATGCTCGATGGACTTGTAGGTGTACACAATGGCCTTGTCTGCCTCTGGCCAGCCGTCATAGCCAGCCGTAAAGCCGGGGGTGGCATCGGTGCAGGTTAACACCCAGTCCATCAGCGTTTCGGCAAGCCTTAAATAGGTGTCACCGCCATACGCCTTGTAGTATTGCAACAGCGCCAGCGCAACATAAGAACTGTTGCCCACATTGCTTCCCACCTGATATTGATCCTCGTAATATTGCTTGGTTTCGCTGTCGTACCAGCCGGGCAATCTTGTGCCGCTTTCCCAGCCTGGGAAGGGGGAAATGTTACCGGCTGCATAGGCGTTCCGCACCCTGTCCGGTTTGTAGCGGTCGTTTTTTACGGCGTACACAAAAGCGTCCAGAATGACTTTGGCGTGTTCCTTATCCCCTGCCGAGATATATGCCATGGAGGCCAGTGCATTGTCATAGGAAAAAGCAGCGTTTTGGATGTACTTGCCATTGGGGTTTGTGTTTATGCCAATCTCATAGGAACGTATCATGCGGGGGGCATTGTTAAGCATAGCGATTGCACCGGTGAAACGGATGTCGTCCAGGTAAAACACCGTATCCGAAGCAGTGCCTTGGGTTCCGCTGACTGTAAACCCAAAACCACAACCGATGCTTGAAAGGTCCATGCCGCTCAAGTCAATGGCATATTCCTTCCAGCTGTTGGTAAGGGTTATAAAGCCCATGGTTTGTTTTTTGCTACTGTCTGGGTATGTGCCAGCCAAACCTGCGGTGAAAAACTCCACCACTTCGCCGCCATTTTCACCCTTTGCTATAAACCGCAGTTCTGTTGCGCCTCTTAAATCCAGCCCTGCACCGGGGTATTCCCCGAAGGAAAGCTGCGGCACAGTTTCTCCTTTGAGCAGAACACCGTTAAGGAACAGCCAGCCCCCCCAGTTACTGCCTATGGCATTCACATGGCAACGGATGGCACTGGAACCACTGTAAACATCCATAGCCCAGTTTTCGTCCATGTCGTACACAAAATCTGCATTGCCGCTGCCCATTTTGGCTTTCTGGGTAAAATAGTTGCCTGAATCTGCAAAATCCCGGTAGACGTACAAAGCATGGTTACCTGCATCTAGCCGTTGGGTCAGATACGCCAAGGCGGCGTTTTTTTGGTCTTTAAAATCCATGAGGGGGGCCACAAATTCAGACTTTTTCAGCACACCGCTGTCGTACACACTTTTTTGCAGCACCTCGTCCATGCTGGGGTCGCCGTTATAGTTGATGAAGTCTGTGGTTTTCACAATAAAGAGCCTGAAGCCGTCGATGTCCGGGTCGTGGCCGCCGGTGGTTATGCGCACAGAAAAGCTGCCGTCCTGGGCAATTTCCGTAAGGTAACTGCTCCAGTAGGGTTTTATCCACCCACCGTCTAGAAATACAATGATGGAATGTTTGCTGGGGTCTAGGCCGTTGAGTTCCACTTTACCCATCACCGGTAGGTAATAAGCATCTGTATCCTCCATATTGTCCCAGTCGGTAACAAGCCGTGGCACTTGGGTCAAATGAATGGCTGGCTTTGCAGCTGCTAGGGCTGTGTGTGGAAACATCATGGCAATACATAGCAACAAGCTTACCATAAAGCGTACATGTTTCAAAAAATCCCCTCCTCTTTTACCGTTATAGCACAATTGTATGCGGCATTTATATATAAAGTTTCGTTTTTATAAACATAAAAGAGCCTTCCATGAATTTATCATGGAAGGCTCTCAGTGTAAGCTTACGCTTGTGCCACGTAATCGTCCACTTGCTGTAAGAATGCAGTTTTCATTTCAGCAGGCATCCAGGCAATTTCAAAGGCATTTTTAGCCAGCTGGGTAATGTCTGCCTTGGTCAGGTTATATTGTGTGGCCAACGCATACATGTCGTCGGAAATATAGCTTTGGAAGTAGGCTGGGTCATCAGAGTTAACGGTTACTTTCACGCCGTCGTGAAGCAGTTCTAAAATTTCTTTCCCCTTCATGTTATCCACCACAAAGCTGTTGGAAACTGGGCAGCAGGTGAGGCCGATTTGATGTTCTTTCACATAAGCCACCAGTTGTGGGTTTTCCACAATGTTGGTGCCGTGGTCCAGCCGTTCCACCCCAATGTCCATTAACGCTTGCTCAATATGCCCGATGGAATTGTTCTGGTCAATGTCACAGTGCATGGTGATGTGGAAGCCTTCTTTTTTGGCCAAGGCAAACACTTCTGCAAACTTGGAAGGCGGGTTGTTTCTTTCGTCGGAATCCAGGCCGATGCCTAAAATTTTGTCTTTATGGGGCAAACATGCTTGGTAGGTCTCCATGGCAGATTCCGCAGACATGTCCCGCAAAAAGCACATGATTAAGCGGGCTTCAACACCCAGTTCACTGCCAGCTTGCGCCGCTTTGTAATAGCCGTTCACAACGGTTTCAAAAGCCACGCCCCGGCTGGTGTGGGCTTGAGGGTCAAAGAACAGTTCCACATATTTCACGTTGTGTTCCTTGGCTCTTTTTAAGTAGTCCATGGCTAAAGCATAGAAGTCATCTTCATCTTGCAAAACATTCATGGCAGGGTAATAAACATTTAAAAAGGAGGAAAGGGAGTCAAATTGATAGGAAGCTTTCACTTCTTCGATGGTGCTTTGGCCTATGTCTATGTTGTTCTTTTTGGCTAACGTAAGCTTTAACTCTGGCTCCAGGGTGCCCTCTAAATGCAGGTGAAGTTCTGCTTTTGGCATTCCTTTAATAAACGCTTTTAAATCTGACATTTTCATCTTCCTCTACTGTGTATTCATGGGCATGGTATGTCTGCCCGAACCCTCCGGCTCACCACCCCATTATACCATTTTCAAAAACAACTAAAAAGCCCTATTTTTTAGAAATTACCCTAAAGGCATATTATTTTATAAGATTGACAAAATATAGAACACCGTTTACACTTTGCCTATGGATAAATGGAAAATTTTGCAGTACAAGACTGCATATGAAAGGAAGACAACTGTGAAGGAATACCTGGCAGATGCCCAACAAGTTTTGACCGGGCTGGTCACCACCGACAAAGGCTTATCGGAAAAGGAAGCGGCTGAAAGACTGGCTGCAAACGGCAAAAACCGGCTTGCCGAAGGGAAAAAAGACACGCTGATTATGCGTTTTATGAAACAGCTGGCAGACCCTATGATTATTATTTTGCTTGCGGCGGCAGCCATTAGCGGGGTGCTGGCCGTGTATGAGGGCGAAAGCTTTGCGGATGTTATCATCATACTGGCTGTTGTTATTGTAAACGCCGTGCTGGGGGTGTACCAAGAAAGCAAAGCAGAAAAAGCCATTGAAGCGCTGCAAAAAATGTCCGCCGCCACCTCTAAGGTGCTTCGGGGCGGAAAGCTGACCATGGTTAAAAGCGAAGAACTGGTCACCGGAGATATTGTGATGCTGGAAGCGGGGGATGCGATTCCTGCCGATGGGCGCATCATTGAAAACGCCAGCCTGACCATTGAAGAAGCTGCATTAACCGGCGAAAGTGTGCCTGTAAGCAAGTTTATAGACACCATCAACCTGGCAGATAACGCCAAAGACGTGGCCTTGGGGGACCGTAAAAACATGGTGTACATGGGTTCCACCGTGGTGTATGGGCGTGGGGTTGTGGTAATTACAGCAACGGGCATGGACACTGAAATGGGCAAGATTGCCAATGCCCTGGCCAATGCGCAGGAAGGCAAAACGCCCCTGCAAATTAAGCTGCATCAGCTTTCTAAAACCCTCACATGGCTGGTGTTGGTCATCAGTGCGGTTATATTTGGCGTGCAGGTTTTGCGGGCAGGGGGATTTTCCGCCCATGTAGTGGTAGACTCTTTTATGGTGGCTGTTTCTCTTGCCGTGGCGGCCATTCCAGAAGGTTTGGCTGCTGTGGTTACCGTGGTGCTGTCCATTGGTGTGACCAATATGTCCAAAAGAAATGCTATTATTCGGCGGCTGACTGCGGTGGAAACACTGGGCTGTGCCCAAATCATTTGCTCTGACAAAACCGGCACCTTAACCCAAAACAAAATGACCGTGGTGGACTTTTTTGGCGATGATGAAAATGCTGTTGCCAAAGCCATGGCTTTATGTTCGGATGCGGAACTTAACGAGGACGGTTCAGCCACAGGCGAGCCCACCGAAGCAGCGCTGGTGGTGTGGGCGGCCAAAAACGCCCATCCAAAGCCGGAACTGAAAACCCTGTTGCCCCGTGTTGGGGAAGTGCCTTTTGACAGCGAACGTAAAATGATGTCTACGGTGCACAAAGAGCCAGGGGGGTACATCCAGTACACCAAAGGTGCCCCGGACGAAGTGCTGAAACAATGCACCCACATGCTGCGTGATGGCCAGCCTGTTCCATTAGGGGAAAATGAACGGGCAGAGATTCTTGCGGCAAACAAGGCCATGGCAGACCGGGCGTTACGGGTATTGGCGGCGGCTCAACGGGTATATGAAACTGCCCCAGAAAAATATGAAGCAGGTCTGTTGGAACAACAGCTTTGTTTGATTGGCCTTTGCGGCATGATAGACCCTGTACGGCCAGAAGTAAAGGACGCCATTGCCAAATGCCAAAGCGCCGGCATTCGCCCCATTATGATTACCGGGGACCATGTGGACACCGCCGTGGCCATTGCCAAAGAACTGGGCATTTTGGAAGCTGGCAAAAACGCCATCACCGGGGCGCAGCTTTCGGAGATGAGCGACCAGGAATTTGAAAGCAAGTTTCAAAGCATTGCCGTGTATGCCCGTGTTCAGCCTGAACATAAAACCCGCATTGTGAATGCATGGCGAAATGCCGGGTATGTAACCGCCATGACCGGGGACGGTGTGAACGATGCTCCTTCCATTAAAAACGCAGACATCGGCGTGGGCATGGGCATCACCGGTACAGACGTGACCAAAAACGTGGCAGACATGGTGCTGGCCGATGATAACTTTGCCACCATTGTAACGGCTGTGGAGGAAGGGCGGCGCATTTACGACAACATCCGTAAATCCATCCAGTTCCTGCTGGCTTCCAACATGAGTGAGGTGTTGTGTATTTTTGTGGCCACCTTGCTGGGCTTCACCATTTTAAAGCCTGTGCATTTGCTATGGATTAACCTGGTTACCGATTGTTTCCCGGCGTTGGCGCTGGGCATGGAACATGCCGAGGCAGACCTGATGCGCCGCCAGCCCCGTCCTTCAAAGGCAGGGGTGTTCGCAGGGGGCATGGGTGTGGACATTGCCTACCAGGGCATTGCAGTGGCTATCCTCACTCTGGTCAGTTACTTCGTGGGCCATTATGTGGAATCAGGGGTGTGGGAAATTGCCAACAGCCCCCACGGCATTACCATGGCATTCTTAACCATGTCTGTGGCTGAAATTTTCCACAGCTTTAATATGCGAAGCCAGCGGGGGAGCCTTTTTGCAGTGAAAAGCCAGAATAAAGCCCTTATCCTTTCTGCTTTTGGAAGCCTGGCCGCCACCACTCTGGTTTGTGAAGTGCCCTTCCTGCGCAGGGCGTTTGAGTTTGTGCCTGTAGGGTTCAATGCATATTTAATGGCCATTGCTTTTGGTTTTTGCATCATCCCCTTTGTGGAAATTGTGAAGTTGATACAGCGAAGGGTTCAGAAGTAAGGGGCGGCCCTATGTAGTCGCCAACACAGGGTACAGCTACGAGACAATAAGGGGGCTGGGAAACTTTTAAAAAAGTTTCCCAGCCCCCTTTGGTATTGAGTGTACTTAAAACTTTTGAATGACAGCTTCTGTAAACTGGGCGGTAGTGGCGTTTCCGCCTAAATCCGGCGTGATGCTGCTTTTTTCTGCCATAACGGCAATAACGGCATCATGCAGTTTCTTGCCTGCTTCGTGTTCCCCCAGATGATGCAGCATCATGGCGGCGGAGAGCATAGTGGCCGCAGGGTTGGCGGTGTTTGTGCCCGCAATGTCTGGGGCGCTGCCGTGAATAGGCTCGAAAATGGCGCAATCCGTGCCGATGTTTGCCCCGGGGGCCACCCCCAGCCCGCCTACAAGCCCGGCGCATAAGTCGGACACAATGTCCCCGTAAAGGTTGGGAAGCACCAGGACATCAAAAGCTTCCGGGGCTTGCACCAGCTTCATACACAGGGCGTCCACAATAATATCTTGAAAAGTTATGTCCTTGTACTGTTCCGCAATGGTGCGGGCAACCTCTAAAAACATGCCGTCGGTGCACTTCATAATGTTGGCCTTGTGCACGGCGGTAACGGTTTTGCGCCCGTTTTGCCGGGCGTATTCAAAGGCATAGCGCACAATGCGCTCGCACCCTTTCCGGGTGAAAATTTTAATGCTTTCAGCTGCATCCGGGCCAACCATGTGCTCTACCCCGGCGTATAAATCCTCTGTGTTTTCCCGCACAACCACAATGTCTACGTTGTCATACCGGCTTTTCACACCGGGGCAGGTGAGGGCGGGGCGAATGTTGGCGTACAGGTCGAACCGCTGGCGCAACGCCACGTTCACACTGCGAAAGCCGGTGCCTATCGGCGTGGTAACCGGCCCTTTTAACGCCACTTTGTTTTTGGCAATGGATTCAATCACAGCTTCGGGCAATGGGGTTCCGCAAGTTTCAATTTGCCCTGCTCCTGCATGGACAATCTCCCAGCGCAAATCCAGCCCAAGGGCATCCACCGCATTTTTGGCGGCGCAAACCACTTCCGGGCCAATGCCGTCCCCCGGTATTAATGTAATGTTAGTCATTGCCGTTTGCCTCCTTTGCCTGTGAGGCCAAAAGCTGCAATTGGCCGCCTGCCAGCAATGTTTGCCGGTTTCTTTCAGATAACTGTGCCTGTAACGGTACAGCCACGCTTTTGTTTGTGATGGTTAATGTGAAGGTGACGCAGGTGTCAGCGCATTGCAGTGCTTGGTGGATGTTTTCAATGCACAGCACGTCCCCTTCGCAAATCTGGTCGTAGTCTGCTTCGTTTACGAAAGTTAAAGGTAAAATGCCGTTGTTCATCAGGTTGTCCCGGTGAATGCGGGCAAAAGATTTAGCAATGACAGCTTGAATGCCCAAATGCACCGGCGCTAAGGCGGCGTGTTCCCGGCTGGAACCTTGCCCGTAGTTTAGCCCTGCCACAATGATGCCCTTGCCCGCCGCTTTTGCTTTGGCAGGGAACTGTGGGTCGCAAGGGGTGAGGCAATAATCCGCCAAGAAGGGAATGTTGGAGCGGTAAGGCAAAAGCTTGGCCCCGGAAGGCATAATGTGGTCTGTGGTGATGTTGTCCCCCAGCTTAATAACAGCGGTGGCCTGCAAACGGTCGGCCAGCGGTGCATTTAAAGGGAAGGGCTTAATGTTGGGCCCTTTAATCACTTCCACAGATGTTCTGTCTTGTGGCGGGGCAATGACCATGGCATCGTCCGCCACAAAGTGTTCCGGCATAGAAGGAATGCTGGCAACGGGCTGGGGCACTGTAATTACCCCGGTGAGGGCACTGGCAGCGGCGGTTTCTGGGCTAACAATGTACACCTGGGCGTCTTGTGTGCCGGAACGGCCGGGGAAATTACGGTTGAAGGTGCGCAAAGACACCGCCCCTGTGGCGGGGGCTTGCCCCATACCGATGCAGGGGCCGCAAGCACATTCTAAAATACGTGCCCCGGCGTTTATCATGTGGGCAAGCGCACCGTTTTGCGCCAGCATGGTGAGCACTTGCCGAGAGCCGGGGGCAATGACCAGGCTTACGCTGGGGGCCACAAATTTGTCTTTTAAAATGGCGGCTACGGTCATCATGTCCGCAAAGGAAGAATTGGTGCAGCTACCAATGCACACCTGGTCCACTTTTGTGCCTGCCAGTGACTGTATGGTGGCCACGTTGTCCGGGCTGTGAGGGCAGGCGGCTAAGGGTTCAAGGGTGGATAAGTTGATGGTAACGGTTTCATCGTAAAGAGCGTCTGGGTCTGCTGCCAAAGGCACGAAGCCATCTTCACGGCCCTGGGCTTTTAAAAACAGCCGGGTTTGTTCATCCGAGGGAAAGACCGAAGAAGTTGCCCCCAATTCAGCCCCCATGTTGGCAATGGTGGCCCGTTGTGGCACCGTTAAGGCGGCCACACCGTCACCGCCGTATTCCATCACACGGCCCACGCCGCCTTTAACACTTAAACGGCGCAACAGTTCTAAAATGACATCCTTGGCAGAAGCACCCGGTGCAAGGGTACCCGTTAGTTCCACCAACGTCACTTTCGGCATGGCGAACGTGTACGCACCGGTGGCCATGGCGGTGGCCACAGACAGCCCCCCCGCACCGATGGCCAACATCCCAAGGCCACCCCCGGTGGGGGTGTGGCTATCGGAGCCAAGCAGCGTCATGCCCGGCTGGCCGAAACGCTCCAAATGCACTTGGTGGCAAATACCGTTACCCGGCCGGGAAAAATAAACCCCGTGTTTGGCGGCTACGGTTTGAATGTACTTGTGGTCGTCGGCGTTTTCAAAGCCTGCTTGCAAGGTGTTGTGGTCGATGTATGCCACAGATTTTTTGGTTTTTACATGGTCAATGCCCATGGCTTCCAGTTGCAGATAGGTCATGGTGCCGGTAGAATCTTGGGTTAAGGTTTGGTCAATGGCCATGGTGATTTCTTCACCGGCTTGCATGTTGCCGTGAAGCAAATGGGCGGCAATAATTTTTTCCGTTAAGTTCATGGTGTATGCTCCGTTCATCTTAAAAGCTTTGGCTCAATGCGGTTGAGCTCTGCTTTTATTTCGTTATCGCTCAAAGCGGTGACCCGGCCGTTGGCGTACTGCTGGTCCACCCAGTCTTTCAGCCGCTGCACCAGGGGGTGGTGTTTGTCAATCAGCTGGTCGTCTGGGCTTTCCATCATGCGGTTCAGCCAATGGGCAATGCCCGCCAGACCAGACGTTTGGTTAATGGCCACCCCAACGGGGGTGTTCAGGAATTTCACCGTGTCAAAAATGTTGTAGATTTCCTCGTTTTTCAAAAGCCCATCTGCATGAATGCCCGCTTGGGTGACGTTGAAGGCTTCACCCACATAAGGGGTTCTTGGGGGAATGCTATATTGAATTTCTTTTTCATAGTAATCGGCAATTTCTCTGATAACGGTGGTGTCCATGCCGTCCAAACTGCCCCGGATTTGGGCGTATTCAATGACCATGGCTTCAAGCGGGGTGTTTCCGGTGCGTTCACCAATGCCCAACAACGAGCAATTGATGCCAGAAGCACCGTAAAGCCATGCAGTGGTGGAATTACAGACGGCTTTGTAAAAGTCATTATGGCCGTGCCATTCAATGAGGGCGCTGTCAAAACCGGCGTAATGGTTTAAGCCGTAAATGATGCCCGGCACAGACCGGGGCAGGGCAACCCCAGGGTAACTCAGGCCGTAACCCAAGGTGTCGCAGGCCCGCAGCTTAATGGGCAAGCCGCTTTCGTCCATCAGCTTGTGCAGTTCAATGGCGAAAGGCACTACAAAACCGTAGAAGTCCGCCCGGGTGATGTCCTCAAGATGGCACCGAGGTTTGATGCCGATTTCCAGAGCCTGACGGATAACGGCCAAATATTCTTCCATGGCGGTTCTTCTTGTCTTTTTCAGCTTTTTAAAGATGTGATAATCCGAACAACTCACCAAGATGCCGCATTCTTCCATTTTCATGCTTTTGGCCAGCTCAAAATCTTCTTTTTTCGCCCGAATCCATCCGGTGATTTCTGGAAAACGGTAGCCCCGTTCCCGGCAACGTTCAATGGCTTCCCGGTCCTTTTCGCTATACAAGAAAAATTCCGTCTGGCGAATCTTGCCCTGTTCACCGCCCAGCCTATGTAAAAAATCAAACAAGGTGACGATTTGCTCCACGGTGTAAGGCGCCCGGGATTGCTGTCCGTCTCTGAAAGTGGTGTCTGTGAGCCATATTTCATTGGGCACACCGTAAGGCACACGGGTGTGGTTAAAAGCGCACTTTGGAATCTCCTCGTATTTAAAAATCTCCCGGTATAAGTTGGGTTCAGCCACATCTTGCAAGCTGTACTGGTAATTGGCTTCCTCTAACGTATTGGTTCTGTTGTTAAACCTAACCATATGTCACCTCCAAGGATACTTTATCATATTAACATATCAAAGTAGCAGAATATAGCCATTATAGCAGACATTTCGTGGTTTGTGAACAGACATTTTAGGCTGAAATTTCCCCGCATAAAGAGGTTTTCATAATTTTGGCCACTTCCACGTTGTCGTCGGTTTGGCCCAACGTCCACATCAGCTTGGTAACGGCTGCTTCGGTGGTCATGTCTTTGCCGTTGATAACCGTCGGCGGAAGTTTGGCCCCTACTTCGTAAACAGATAAGCTAATGGAATCGTACATGCACTGGCTGATGACCACCACGGCAACCCCGTGGTCACAAAGCATTTGCAGCTTTTCGGTTAAATTTCGGCCCATGAAAGGAAGGCCACCCACACCAAAAGCTTCAATGACCACCCCACGGTAACCTAAGGAAAGCAGGCTATCAAAAATTTGAGGGTTGGTTCCTGGCGTCACTTTTAACAAAAACACTTGGTCGTTGACACTGTCGCACAATTGCAGGTGGCCGGTCTGAGGCTGGGGTGATGTGAAAATGATGCCTCGGGAATCCACCGTGCCGCAGATGGGGGCGTTGATGCTTTGAAAGGCATCGAAGCCCATGGTGCGCATTTTGGTGGCCCGAACCCCGCTGATGATTTTGTTGTCGAACAGCACATACACCCCTTTGGTGCCGGAAGCGGCTGCTGCAAAGGCAGATTCTAAATTCTTACGGCCGTCGGACATAAGCTCTGTAATGGGCAGCTGGGCACCGGTGAAAATAACGGTTTTGTCCAGCCCACGGAGCATGTAGGAGGTCATAGCGGCCGTGTAGGACAACGTGTCTGTGCCATGGGTCACCACCACGCCGTCGTAAGTTTTGAGGGCGTTATAAATGGCCCCCGCAATGTTTTTCCAGTCTTCCGGCTGCATGTTGGAGGAATCCATAAACATAATGTCTTCGGAATGGGGGGTGCAGATGTTGTGCACTTGGGGAATAAAGGCCAGCAGTTCGTCTGCTTTTAAATGGGGAATGAGTGCGCCCTGCTGGGATTTTCCGCTGGCAATGGTTCCCCCGGTGGCCAGCAATACAATGTTTTTCATGGCAATGCTCCTTTAAGAACCTGTGTTCAGTAATGGGTTGCCCGGATTTGAAATAGCGATTTTTCGCCATTTGCGGCGGGGTGGCGAAGGCATAATAAAAAAATTATGGCGAGCCAACCCAACAATGAAGGGCGGAATAATCGCTTCAAAGGCGGGCGGCAGCTTGCTGAACACAGGTTCTAATCTAATAAAAGTATACTGCAAACCGTGTGTTTTGTACAGATGCATGAAAAAAACACAGGTTGGCTGGTGTGTTTAATTTATGGTATAATAGGGCGTGTTCCCACAAAGCTAACGACAATCTTTTCGGTTGAATTTGTGCCCTTCGTTGTCATCTGTGCTAGCCATAATTTCCGATTATGCCGTCGCACAGCTTTCTAGAATGGCGGAAATTCAGACTCGAAAATATTGCCATTCCATTAGTGGGAACACACCCTTGCTCTTAAATTTGTGCATGAATTAAGAGGACATTGTTGAATGATATGATAAACTGATTACAAAGGAGATGGGCGGATGGATTGGATTTCCCGGTTAAACAGCGCAATCGGCTATATAGAGGAGCATTTAGGTGAGGACATTGACTATGAACAGCTGGGGAAAATTGCTTGCTGTTCCACCTATCATTTCCAGCGTATGTTTGCGTACATTGCGGGGGTGCCGTTGTCTGAATACATACGGCGCAGGCGTATGACCAAGGCGGCGGTGGCGTTGCAAAACGGAGACGTGAAGGTGATTGATGCGGCCATGCAATTCGGCTACGATTCCCCCACGGCATTTAACCGGGCATTTCAGGCGGTGCATGGGATACCGCCGTCCCAGGCCAAAAACCCGGGGGTGCTGTTAAAGGCCTACCCACCCATTAGCTTTTCAATTTCGATTAAAGGAGATGTGGAAATGCAATACAAAATTGAAAACAAGGACGCATTTCGTATTGTAGGGGTAGGGGCGGGGTTGCCTGTGAACATGGAACAAAGCTTTGAAATTGTGCCCCCGATGTGGCAAAAGGCCGCCATGGACGGCACCATCCAAAAGCTGGCTTCTATGATGAACCATGCACCTATGGGTATTTTGGGTGTGTGCGCCTTTCTGGAGGACGGGCAGGGGCGGTACTACATTGCGGTGTCCACCGATGCACCCCTTGAAGGCAACTTAGAGGAATGCCACATACCAGCCCATACATGGGCCATTTTCCCAGGGGAAGGCCCTATGCCGGAGGCCATTCAAGCTGTGGAAAAGCGCATCATGAGCGAATGGTTCCCCAGTTCTGGTTATGAGTATGCCAATGGGCCGGACATTGAAGTGTATTTAAACCAAGATACCCAAAACACCAAGTTCGAGGTTTGGATACCGGTTGTAAAGAAAGACGCTTAACAATCAAGGCCATGGAAAATTGAGAAAGATTTTCCATGGCCTTGATTGTTATATATGGATAACTGACCGGGCGGCGGCTGTCTTTTCCGCAATGGCGTACATGTTGGTCACTTCACCAATTGCTGGCCCGTCTGTTAAGCCAAAATGGTTGATGCACGCCCCACAGGTGTAAATGGCGGTGCCTTTTTCCGCCAAAGTTTGCAAGTCCTGCAAGGCATTGGAGCCTTTTGCCGTTAAGAACGCCCCGCCGTTTAGAAAGATGATGCAAGCGGGTGGGGTAGGCAATTCGGTTAAGGCGTATACATAGCTTTTCATCAGCATTTTGCCCAGCCCTTCATCCCCATCCCCAAAGGTGCTGCGGCTGACCATAACCACCAGCCCTTGGCCATCCGGGGGAGGGGTTGCCAGGTCTTGGGGTGCGCTGGCGTCTGGGATGGGTGATTGATTTTTGGCAATGGTCACTTCAAAACAGTCATTAGCCTTGGCTTCGTATGTAAATCCATTTGAAAAACCCATGCCCTTGGCCATTTTTTCTAAATTCTCTACGGCAATTTTGTTGTCTACCCGAATCACCACCCCGTGGGATTCAGGCTTTTCCAGCGCTTTTTTAGCGGCAATCACAGGCAAGGGGCAAGGCTGCCCCAGAGCGCTTATGGTCTCCATGGCTTCAACTCCTTATTTAGTCAAATACAATGGCATTTGTTTGGCGGCCAACCACCATGCCGATGATGCGGGCATGGGGGTCGTCTTTTTGTATGCTTTGAAGCAAGCGGTCACTTTCTGCTGGGGCCACAGCAATAAGTAGCCCGCCGGAGGTTTGGGGGTCGAACAACAATTCTTGCATGGCAAAGGGCAAGGGGCTTACGTCCGCTTTCCCGGCCAAATGGTTTCGGTTGCGCTGACCGGCTGCGGTGATTAAATAGTCGGCGGCGTAATCCAGCGCTTCGGGGATTACAGGCAAGTTGTCCACATGCAGCCGGATGGTGAACTGTTCCCCAGCCATTTCCAGGCTATGCCCCAGCAGCCCAAATCCAGTAATGTCCGTACAGGCGCTGATGGGGTAGGGTTGCAGTTTTTCGGCGGTGTAACGGTTCAGCCGTGTCATGGAAGCAACGGCGGCAGCCATGGCGGTTCCAGAAGCCATGGCCCCCCGGTTTGCCGCCAGCACCAGCCCCACCCCCAGGGGTTTTGTTAAAATGAGTTGATGGCCCACTTGAGGGGTATTGTTGCGTAAAATGCGGTGGTTGTCCACCAGCCCGGTAACGGCCAAGCCGTATTTAGGCACATTGTCGTAAATGGAATGGCCGCCGGATAAAACCGCCCCGGCTTCCGCCACTTTTTCCGCACCACCCTGCAAAATGCCCTTTAGCACAGATAAATCCCCGTTTTGAGGAAAGCACACTAAATTCAAGGCCATAACCGGGCGGCCACCCATGGCGTAAACATCGCTTAAAGCGTTGGCCGCTGCAATCCGGCCGTAAGTCACCGGGTCTGCCACCATGGGCGGGAAAAAATCCACGGTGCTAATGAGGGAGGCCTCGTCGTTCACTTGGTAAACAGCAGCGTCGTCGTTGCCGTCGAAACCCACCAAAAGCCGGGGGTCAGTGATGCCCGGTAATCCCTGTAATAGGGCGGCCAGTTCGCCGGGGCCTATTTTTGCCCCACATCCCCCGGCGCAGTGTGCTGCCAGCCCGGGTTGTTCCTTAAAATCCACTTAAAAAACCTCCTTCATGGGGCTGTACTGCCATCGACCGGCTTCCTGTCGGCGGGCATACACTTGAATTTCCTGAACCCCGTGGTGTTGCAGGGTACGTACTGCCGGTTGCAGATGTTCCGAAGCCAGCCGCAAACAAAGCCCGCACCCGGCGGCAATTTCCCCGGGCAAAGGCATAACGGCGGGGTTTAGCCCGCCACCAAGGAGGCAACTTTCTGCTTTAATGGCCTGGCCTGTATTTTTAAACGTAATGACAATCTCCATGCTTATCGTCCTTTAACAATGGTTTTAATGGCAGCAACCGCCCTTTCAACTTCCTGTGCAGTGGTAAAATAAGAAAAGGAAAACCGAACCATGCCCCGGTTTTCGGTGCCAAAATGCTGGTGCAGTAAGGGTGCACAGTGAATGCCCCCTCTGGTAGCAATGTGAAATTCTTCCCAAAGCCGTTGGGAAAGGTCTTGGCTGGTGAAGCCTTCCAGGTTTAGGGAAACCACGGGTAAGGGGAAGTGGCTGCTATTGTCTCCGTAAATGGTTATGCCTGGAAGGGCATAAACCCCGTCATAAAACTGTTGGCGAAGGGCTTGTTCATGGCGGCTGATGGTGCCTAAACCTGTGTCCATCACAAATTCCACCCCTTTAGACAAGGCGTAAATGCCTTGGGCGTTCAGGGTACCCACTTCAAACACCTCTGGCATGTCCAAAGACTGGCAATGGGCAAAGCTGTTCGCCCCCGCCCCCCCGGTTTTCACCGGCCGAAAAGGCAGGCCAGGCGTATGTACAATGATGCCCCCGGTGCCTTGGGGGCCAAACAGCCCCTTGTGCCCGGTAAAACACAACACGTCCCCCATGGATGCAGCCACTGGAGTGACCCCCAGCGTTTGGGATATATCCACAATAAGGGTAAGCCCGTGTTCACGGCAAAATGCAGCAATGGCGGCCATGTCCGGCACGTAGCCGGTAACGTTGGAGCCGTGGGTGCAAACCATGAAGGCGGTTTCTGGCCGGAGCAGGTTTGGCAAGGATTCCAGGTTCAGCCGCCCGGTATCATCACAGCCCAGCACGTCCACCCGGCAGCCGGTGTGGTACAAAGGCCGCAGCACACTGTTATGCTCTAAAACCGTGGTGATGACAGCATGTTCCCGGCGAATAAGCCCCCCAATGACCAGATTCAGGCTTTCTGTGGCAGAGGAAGTGAACGCCACCTGCAACGGGTCTTCCAAATCTGTCAGTGCGGCCACGGCCTGCCGGGCTTTGTACACCCCACGCCCCGCTTCCATGGCCGGGGCATGAAAAGAACGCCCGGCGTTGCCAAACCTGCCCAGAGCGTCTAAGAAAGCTTCCCCCACCGCCGGGGGTTTTGCAAGGGTTGTTGCGCTGTTGTCTAAGTAAATCATCTATAACCCTTCTTTTGTTGGTGGATGCCAACGATGATACGTAGTTACATATTAAGTGCAGTATACCAGAAGCATATTGCAGCAATAAGTGAAAGTGGGGTCATAACAAATTTTTCTTTATTGCTTTTCGATAGAAAATTCACAATAGTATTTAAAGACAAAAAAGTTGCAAAAAAGAAACATATATATTTTGTTGTTTTAACTGAAAACCAAGAAGGGATAAAGGCACCCGCTTGTAAAATAATGAATACCGCAAAAAGTTGAATTACAACAGAGATTGCGCCAATAATCCTTAACTGCTTTGGCAAAATTTTATGCTGACCACCCATTGTAAATTCTCCCAAAGGCAAGCCACAAATCGCAAGAACTGTCATAATAGCAATGGAAAAAAATATAATTGCACCCAAAATTGATAACATAAACACAATGCCTCACTTTTTCGTCTTATATTCATTTTGTGCAGTTGCTTAAAAAGGTTTTTCTAAGCTGATTAAACTTTTTGCTTGCTGGATGACAATAGCTTTCAGAGTGAGCGTCTACAAAGCCGTGGCCCGCTTCCAACAGTTCTATTTCCGTATTCTTTTTACTTTGAAGTTGGCGTATGCACCCTGTAACATCAAAGGCATCATATTTTGCAAACACCAGCAACACAGGACATCTGGGTTCAACCATTAAGAAATCTCTAATGCGGGAGCCGTAACAGCATACAATTCCGTCGTACAGCATGGCTTCGCTGCATCTCCAAGCAATGGTGGCGCCAACACTGAAGCCCACAAGAAATAGCTTTGAATAATCTGCGCTCAAATTAGAGGCAAGCCTATTGATTTCCTTATATGCATCAAAACCAACTGTATGCATAAACGTGTTATACGCTTCCTGGGCATTAGCATACGGAAAAGCTGTTTGTAGACTTAGCAAGTTGGGACAATAAACATCGTACCCCTCTGCGTGGTACTGATGGCATACATCCATCATGAAATCATTGACCCCGTATATTTCGTGCAGAACGATTATTGCTGTTTTATTTCCGTTTCGATATTGAATCAATTTCCTCACCACATCAAATATAAATGCGCTTATACAAATAACACGGCAATCACCAACAAAACAGTAAGCACCCAAATAACCACAATAGGAACCGCATAAAACCATTTTTTAGGTTTTCCGTTCACCCACATGCCTTCAGATTCTATCCGGCATTCATTAAACACATTTTCAGGAATCAGCTTCACAACCAATGCCACAAGTGCTGGAAGCACAATTAAATCATCAAGGTACCCAAGTATGGGTATAAAGTCTGGAATCAAATCGATGGGGGATAATGCATAAACAACGGCAATGACTGCCAAAGCTTTTGCAAGCAGTGGGGTTTCTTTCTTTTGCATCGCTAAATACACTGCCGGAATATCCGTTTTAAGTTTCTTTGCTTTTTCTTTTAATGTCATGCTTCACCTGTTGTAAATGATTAATGTTAAAAGCTTAAAAGGCCACTCCAAATTTATAGCATATTTTCTGAATGGCTTGCAATATGGTTTATCAATATATATAATAGGAAAAATAAGTAAATATTATAACGAGGGTGGGGTTCACCATGGATTTTAAGCAGCTTGAAGCTTATGTGAAGACAGTGGAACTCAACAGTTTTTCTAAAGCGGCCGAAGTGCTGTTTGTGTCCCAGCCCTCAGTCAGCCAGTACGTGGGGGCACTGGAAAAAGAGCTGGACACCCAGTTGCTCACCCGGCGCTCCAAAACCGTGCGCCCCACCAAGACCGGCAAAATGTTTTACGACTATGCCAAGAACATCATTTCTTTAAAGGAAAAGGCTGTTTTTGCCGTACATAGCAAGCAAAACCCACAGGAGGGCGAAGTGGAGCTGTGGGCTTCTTCCGTGCCGGCCCAATACCTTTTGCCGGAGGTGCTGGCTAAGTTTCACCGAAGCCACCCGGGCATCACTTTCCGGGTGACCCAAGCCGACACTGAAAAGGTAACTAGAGAAGTGGCGGAATGCCGGTGCGAGCTGGGAATGGTAGGGGATGACCCCGGCCACCCCAAATGTACGGCCATACCCATCGTTTCTGAATCTCTGGTTTTAATTGGCCCAGCTGGGCACCCTTATGCGGGGCTTACCGTGCCCAACCTGGCCCGTTTCTTTCAAGAGGAAGGCTGGGTGGTGCGGCAGTCTGGTTCCGGCACCCGCCACGTGGCGGAAGATTATTTAAAGGCAAAGGGTGTGAACCCGTCCACCATACACCCGGTGGCTGCCTTCTCCAATACCCAGAGCGTCATTCACGCCGTTTCCAGCGGCTTGGGGGTGGCGCTGGTGTCTGAAATGGCCGCCGCCGACTATGTGCGCCGGGGGCTGGTGTCTGTGATGCGCTTGCCGTTGCCTTTGCCCTGCCGCAGCTTTTACTTTTTGGTGAACCAGGAAGTCATTTTGCCCCCCCACGTACATGTATTTGTGAATTTTGTAACGCAATATTTTAAAAATGAGGATGGAAAACGCCATGCATCCAACTGACCCATTACGCAGCCTGCCCCCGGTGAACACGTTGGGACAGGCCATTGAAAAAGCTGTTCAGCAAGAACACCCAGCCCACCGCTGCTTTTGGGCGGCAAAGGAAGCCATTGCCTATAGCCGGCAGCGCATTTTAGCCGGAGCAGAAGGTTTGTCTTTTGAAGGGTTGGTGGCCCATGGCCTGGGTTTGCTTTGTCAGTCCTCCCGCAGAAGCTTGCGCCGGGTGATTAACGGCACAGGCATTGTGCTGCATACCAACTTAGGCCGTTCGCCAATGTCCAAAGGGGCCAGGGATGCCGTGAACGCTGTAATGACCGGGTATTGCAACCTGGAATTGGATCTGAAAACAGGCAAACGGGGCAGCCGTTATAGCCATGTGGAAAAGCTGCTCACCACCTTAACCGGGGCAGAGGCTGCTTTGGTGGTAAACAACAACGCCGCCGCGGTTTTGTTGGCGTTGGATACGCTGGCGCAGGGGAAAGAAGTGGTGGTGTCTCGGGGGGAACTGGTGGAAATTGGGGGTTCTTTCCGGGTGCCGGACATTTGCAAAAAAAGTGGTGCCACCATGGTGGAAGTGGGCACCACCAACCGCACCCGCCTGTCAGACTATGCCAGCGCCATCACCGAAAACACTGGGGTTTTGTTGAAAGTACACACCAGCAATTACCGGGTGGTGGGCTTTACGGAAAATGTGGCCGCAAAGGACTTGGCCGACTTGGCCAAAAGCAAAGGTGTGGCCGCCATAGAGGACTTGGGCAGCGGTTTTTTGGCGGATTTACAAGCCATGGGTGTGGCCCATGAGCCGGGGGTGCTGGAAGCGGTTGCTTCCGGCATGGATGTGGTCACCTTTAGCGGGGACAAGCTGCTGGGCGGGCCACAATGCGGCATCATCATCGGCAAAAAGCAATGGGTGGACATTCTAAAGAAAAACCCTTTAACCCGGGCGTTTCGCATAGACAAGCTGTCTTTGGCGGCGCTGGAAGGGGTGCTTCTGGAATATCACCAGGCCAAAGACAAAAAAATGCCCCAGGGTATTCCAACGCTGGACATGCTGTCTGTGTCCGTTAGCACTTTGGAGCAAAAGGCGCAAGCGTTGGCCAAAGCTTTAAAACAGGCTTGTGCAGCATCTTTAGATGTGTCTGTTCAGCAGGTGGCAGGGGAAGCAGGGGGCGGTTCCTTGCCCGGTGAACAGTTGCCTTCTTGGGGGGTGGCGTTGTCTCCTAAAACCATGAAGGTGGATGATTTTGCTGTGCTGTTGCGCCGTGGAGAGCCTGCGCTGCTGGGTTACATTGCAGATGGCCGGTTTTGGCTGGATGTGCGCACCATTTTTGAGGAAGAACTGCCGCTGGTGGCGGCGTGCATAAAAAACGCTATAGGGGGATAAACATGGATTGGCTGGTATTTGGAACCGCCGGGCATGTGGACCACGGAAAAACCCGGCTGATTAAAGCGCTGACAGGCTGCGACACAGACCGTTTAAAGGAAGAAAAGGAGCGGGGCATTTCCATTGTGCTGGGGTTTGCTCCCATGACGTTGCCTAACGGGCAAAAGGCGGCCATCATTGATGTGCCCGGCCACGAAAAATTTGTGCGGCAAATGTTGTCTGGGGTGGCGGGCATAGACCTGGTGATTTTCGTTATAGATGCAGGGGAAGGGGTGATGGCCCAAACCCGGGAACATATGGACATTTTGCAGCTGTTGCACATTAAAAAAGGGTTGACGGTGCTCACCAAAATTGACTTGGTGGAACCGGATTGGCTGGCGCTGGTGGAAGAAGAAGTGCGGGAATTTTTGCAAGGGTCGTTTTTGGAGGATGCACCCATTGTTAAGGTGTCTGCCGAAACCGGGGAAGGCATTGAAGATTTAAAGCATGAACTGGTGCGGCTGGTAGAAAGTGACCAGCTGGCTAAAAAACAGGGCGGGCAAGTGCGTCTGCCTGTAGACCGGGCGTTTATTGTGGATGGCTTTGGTTTGGTGGTGACGGGCACGTTGTGGTCAGGGCACATTAAGGCCACAGACAAAGTGGAAATTCAGCCAAAAGGCAAAGTGTCCCGGGTGCGGGGCATTCAGGTGCACGGGGCTTTTCAGGAAGAAGCCTTGCCCGGCCAGCGCACCGCCTTAAACTTGCCAGACCTCACCTTGCAGGACGTGGAATCCGGCAGCACAATTGTGGCGGTGAACAGCGTCACCCCAGCCCATTTGCTGGACATTTCAGTAAACTTTTTGCCCCACATGGGCAAAAGCTTAAAAAACCGGTCAAGGGTTTGGGTACACATTGGCACGGCGGAAAAGCTGGCCCGGCTGGTGCTGTACGGTAAGGATGAACTGCTGCCAGGGGAAACAGGTTTTGCCCAGCTGCAAATGGAAGAACCGGTAATCGGCAGACGAGGGGACTATTTTGTGCTACGTTCCTATTCCCCAGTTACCACCATTGGCGGTGGGGTGATTATTGACCCGGTGGCCAAAAAGGCTAAACGTTTTGACCCTCAAGTGTTGGAAAGTTTAAAGATAAAAGAGAAAAGCAGCCCGGAGGAAAGTGTGGCCCATTATTTAAACCAGTTGTCTGGGGACATGGGGGTGCTACCCACACTGGCGGAAGCGGTGGGGTTAGCCCCGGAAGCCATTTTGGCACTGTCACAGGAAACACAGGCGTGGCAAGTGCTGGCGTCTGGAGGGCAAACGTATTTGCTAGGGGCGCAAACAGAAGCTACCCTGTGGAAAGCCACCGAAAAGGCGCTTTCAGATTATCACAAAGTTTATCCGTTGCGTGCAGGCATGGGCAAGGACGAGCTTAAAAACAAAGCCCTTAAAAATGTACAACCCAAAGGTTACCCCCTTTTGTTGGAAGTCTGGCGACAATCCGGGAATATACAGTTAAACGGCGCAACAGTGGCACTGGCCGGTTTTGAGCCAAAGCCGCCGGAAGCATTACTAAAAACCATAGCCCACATTGAAGCCGCCTTTTTGCAGGCGGGCATGTCACCCCCAGAGCTATCCGGGCTACCCGGCAAGCTGGATGATAAAACCAAAAGGGAAGTGCTTGTGCATTTGGTGCAAACTGGAAAGCTGGTGAAAGTGGCGGAGGAAGGGATGTATTTCCATGCCCAGGCCGTGGCCCATGCAAAGGAAGCGCTGGAAGAAGCGTTTAATAAAAAGACATGTCTTGAAATGAAAGATGTGCGGGATGTTTTGGGCAGTTCCAGAAAATATTTGATGCCGTTGTTGGAATATTTAGATACCCAGGGCTTTACAAAGCGGGTGGAAAATGGTAGAGTAAGAGACAAGGTTAAATAAAAAACAAAGTTTCTTACATGGGGGCGGATTTGGCCTGGTGGCTGGCCTGGACTTCAAATCCTGCGGAACCAAGCGATCCTTGGTTTGGTGAGTTCGATTCTCACACGCTCCCGCCAAAAGCTGCAAACGTCGATAAATCATCGGCGTTTTTTATACTTTCGGGCGTTATAGAGCGTGGTTGTGTTGACTATAATATATAGATGCAATGTGAGAGGAGCGGCGGCCCATGAGAGAGTTCTATGCAAGAAACAAGCGGCAATTGGACAAGTTTTTCTTTGTGGCTGGTCTTTTTCTGGGGGCTTACATTTTTGTGGTGTACCTTTTTCCCTATGTGGCTCCTTTTTGTTTGGCCTATGTGGTGGCCATGATAGCCCAGCCGGTGGTGCGTTATCTGCATACAAAGCTTAAAATTCACCGTGGCCTTTCTGCGCTGGCCTGTTTAATTTTGTTTGTAACCGTCATTTCTGTGCTAGGTGTAAACCTAATAAACAAATTATGGCATGAGGTGGTTGGCTTTTCCACCGCCCTGCCTGTCTATCTGGCGGAATTTCTGGCGGTGGTGGACCAATTAAAGCTAAACTTTTTCGATTATTTTAGAATGTTGCCGGAATCCTGGTTCAACACTTTGTCTGGGGACATTATGGCAGCGGTAACTGCTGTATTGGGGGAAAATGTAAAAAGCACGTCGGTGAATGTGGTGGCTTTGGTGCCACATTTAATCATCAACATGCTTGTGTTTTTCATTTCTGCCTTTTTTTTCATAAAAGATTGGGATTATATTCATGATGTGGTGGCACAAAACAGCCCCCCCGCCATTATTCGCAGCTATCGGATGTTGAAAAAGGGGTTGCTGGGCGCATTGGGCGGGTATGTAAAAGCCCAGGGTATCATCATGACCATCATCGCCATCATTAACATTTCTGCATTGATGCTCATTCGTTACCCCTATGCGCTGATGATGGGGTTGCTCATTGCATTTGTGGATGCGCTGCCTGTGATGGGCAGCGGGTTTGTATTATGGCCTTGGGCCATTCTGCAGCTCATTATGGGCAACTACACCAAAGCATTGTCTTTGTTCAGCCTTTACGGGGTGAACCTATTCACCCGGCAATTGTTGGAACCCAAGGTGTTAAGCACCCAAATTGGCCTTTACCCGCTATTAACGCTCATGTCCATTTACGTGGGGTTAAAGCTTTTTGGGGGCCTTGGTTTTTTCATTGGCCCGGTATTGGTGCTGAGCATTAAAGCGTTGATACAGCCCGACGAAAGCCATGCGGTTAATCGGTGATGGTGACGTTGTAATTTTCATCTATTTCCAAGTTTACATTTAAAATTTGAATGTAGAAAATGGTGGGTGCATGTGCTTTGCCGTTAATGTATTTCACTTTATAGCTGCCCTTGGCGCCTTCCGGCAAAAGCAGGTGATAGAAACTACCTTTTGAAACGCTGACAGCGTTTTGTGCAGGCAAATAACCCACTTTATACCCCAACCGTTCGCAAACCTCACGAATGGGCAAATAAACCGTGCCGCCGTCTCTTGTGACGGTGGCATTTTTAAGCCGCTGATTGTTGACGGTGATGGTGTTTTTATAAATAATTTTTTGGTCTGCCGGTGGCTTTATAAAGCTGGCCACATACTCTGCATCGGAAGCCTCTTGATAAAACCGGTTGAACAAAGCCTGGTCTGTCTGGCTTTTTAAAGTGGCAGAAGATACATCATTTGCAAAAATAAAGTCTTCCGTTTCCAAAAGACGCACTGTGCCGTTGCCGTCTTTGTAATTCCGTTTTTCATACACATAAAAATTCATAAGGAAAACGGGCTTTGCACCAGTCTCTTGAGGCACGTAATAAAAGGTGATTTTTTCTAAAGGCCCTGTGGTGGAGGTCATTTTGGCACGGTCTGCCATCAGGTAAGACGTCCAGAAAGTGGGTAGGTACATGGTATAGTCCACTTTTTCCCCGTTAATGGAACCTCTGGAGAGGTTCAAGCGGGTAACAGAACTAATGCTGCTGGCATAAACGGGCTGTGCAAAAAAAGCCAAGCCCAAACCCAAAAAACAAATGAAACCCAATATAATATGTGAATGATTTTTCCTTTGAATCGCAATCAATGCTAAAACCTCCAGAGGCATCTGAATAGGCAATATATGTAATTATAACATTTTTTTATTTATTGTCAAAGAAAAAAGGAATTTGGAAATAAATTAATCTCCGGGGGAGGTGATCCCCCGGAGATACTCTGCTAAAAAGTTAATTTAGCCAGAGACATTTACTGCGCTGCTGGTTTTTGAACAGGATTAGGCGCAGGGCTTTTTTGTGGTTGGTTAACGTTGGTAGCCATTACCGGTGCAATAACTCTGGCACGGCGGCTAGAACGACGACGGGTTGTATTGTCTGTGGTGCCATCAGTGGTGTGCATACCAGTATCGCTTCCCATATTTGTCCGAGTCGTGCTTCTACGGGTACGGTCGGAGCGTTGGGTTCTGGTTGTGTCTGTGTTTCTGTCGGCACGGTGGGTTCTGGTTGTGTCTGTGTTTCCATCAGTACGCATTGTAGCTGTTCTATTGGTGCCGCCGCCTGTCATATCATTGTTTGCAGTACGGCGTGTGTTTATACGGGTGTTGTCGTTGTTGCCGGTTACATTGGATACGTTGTTATGCAAAGCGGCAGTGTTCATCCCGCCGTTGGTGCCTCTGGTTCCGCCTACAAGCCTGGGAGAAGCGCCGTTCATGTTCATATCCCCATAACCGGTTGCTGTGTTGAAATTAGGATTGAAAGTGTTGGAGTTTTGGTATGCCATGGGGTTGTTGTATTGGTGTGCAACCGGGTAGTTGGCATTTCTGTTATAAGCAGCCAGGTTGGACTGGTGTGTGCCGTTCATGCCGTTTACATAAGGGCTGCCCATGTTGAAACCGTTTGCTGTTTGGTTAACAGAATTTTGCAGGTTTGTTGGTAACACATTGGCACGGGTTGCACCGCCGTTTACATTGCCGGTAACAGCGTTGTTACCCATACGTGCATTGGTATTGGTGTTGGTGTTTTGCCCCATGTTGGTGGTGTTAGCAGTTGCTTTGGGGGCAGTTTGGGTAGCAGTTTTTGCGGGAGCGCTTTTTTGGGTTGCTTTAGGGGCTGCTTTAGTGGTTGCTTTTTTGGAAGTAGCTTTAGCAGTTGTTGCTTTTGCTTTAGGAGCAGCTTTTTTTGCTACAGGAGCAGCAGCATTTTTAAGTTTGTTTTTGGTGGTTGTTGCCTTTGTGGTTTTTTGGGTTGCCTTTGGTGCAACAGTTTTGGTTGTGGCTGTGTTTGCAGTTTTGTTTGTACTTGTTGTGCCGGTTACAGTTCTACCGGAAGCCATAGTGCCGGGAATTGTTGTTGCTCTGGCAGCACTGTTCATTAAACCTGCATTCCCGGTATAACCTCTGTTATAACCCACGTTATTATAACCGGTTCTGTTGGTGGTTGAACCGAATTGGCCATTACGAACCGTGCCGGTCATACCATCAGCAGCCGGTGCCACCCGGTTGGCCACTCTTGGATAAGTGCTTCGGGTGCCTACCATACCATTTTTGGCAGTATTTGTGCGGCCGGTATAGCCATAACCGTCTAAGGTCTTATTGTAGGTGGTGTTATTATTGTTATACGTTCTATTGACGCTGTTGGTCAGTCTTTCACCGGTGCGGTTTCCGTTGTTATTGGCAGGCGTATTACCGGCACAGCCTGTGGCACTGATGATGGCAGCCACTGCACCGGCAAGCAAAGTTTGTTTGAATTTCATTTTTATATCCCCCTTGGATGACAAAAATCTGCAATCGCTACAGGTTGCAGGCACGTTCATGAAACAAAATGTGTTTGACGAAGGTGCAATACTATTTTGGGCAAATGACAGATTAAAATACTGGGTTTAAGCTGGCACAAAAACAAATAATTGTCACAGTAATGTCATACAATTGTAAAATAAAAAAGCTACCCGTATAATTAAGGTAGCTTTTTAAAAAACAAATAAAAATTTTAAAATGCTTGGGTTATCAAATGCCGCACTTGTTCGGCCAGATGTTCAGCCTGGTTTTGGTCTGGCTTGCACGTATCCCAGCCAATGCGCACATGGTCATTAGGGTAACGTGGAACCACATGGACATGGGTATGGAAAACAGTTTGCCCGGCACAAGCGCCGTTGTTTTGTAAAACGTTAACGCCGGGGCAATCCAGCGCCGTTTGAAGGGCAACGCCAACCTGTTGCGCCAAGGCAAAAAGCCTGCCGCACTTGTCACTATCCATAACCATAATGTTTTCATGGTGGGCTTTAGGCAAAACCAACGTATGCCCCAAGCCAGATGGGAAGGCATCGAAAAGCACTAAAAATTCATCGTTTTCATACAATATCTGGCTGGGAAGTTCACCGGCTACAATGCGGCAAAAAATACAGTCGCTCATGGTTTTAGTTGTGCTCCTTTCATACTTTTCTTTTAAGCAAAGGGGTTAAAACGGTTAAAAGCCGCTGGTTCTCCTCTGGCTTTAAAATGCAAAAACGGATATACTGGTCATCCAAATAAGAAAAGCTTTGGCAGTCCCGGATGAGCATACAGTGTTGCAGCATGTGTGCTGCAATTTCTGCTGAATTGTACGGGCAGCCTTCCAAAAGCTTTACCAAAATGAAATTGGCCTGGCTGGCAAACGGATGCACCGTTGGGATGGCCGTTAATGCAGCCATTAATTTTTGCCTTTCATTTGTAATGAGTGTTTTTGTTTTTTCAATGTATTCCTGGTCTAAAAACATCACTTGCCCGGCAGCATCCGCCAAAAGGCTGACAGACCAAGGATACTGCGCTTTGGTGATGGTTTCGGAAAGCTCCGGGCTTCCGCAAAGGCCATAACCCAGCCGCAAACCGGGGGAAGCAAAAAACTTGGATGTGCCCCGGACAATGAACAAATTGGGAAATTCATTTAAAAAGGGTACCGCCGATATTGCCGTGGATGCAAATTCTACATAAGTTTCATCCACCATCACCGCAATGCCCATGCTTTGGCAGTGGGTAAGGATGGTGAGCAGGCTTTGGGCATCCGGGGCAAAACCTGTGGGGTTGTTGGGGCTGGTTATAATAAATATGCCCACTGTGTCATCCAGGGTATGCAAAAGGGCAGGGACATTCAGTGAAAATTGCTCCCCAAAGGTTAGGGGGAACAAGGTATAGGCCAGGCCCAAAAGGGAAACTTCCCGTTCATACTCCGAATAAGCAGGGGAAAGAATAACCGCCTTCTTTTTTGTGTTTACATTTTTCATAAATGCCTGAATGAACAGGGCGATAAGCTCTGTGGCCCCGTTGCCTACCAAAACTTGTTCCGGCATTGCCCCGGTGAATGCGGCAATGGCGGCTTTTAAATGAACATAAGCTGCGTCCGGGTAGATGTCTATATGCCCGGCCTGCTGTATAATGGCTTCTGTGGCGCTTTTAGGCGGCCCTAAAGGATTGATGTTGCCGCTAAAATCTATAATGGCTTCTTTGGGTATGCCTGTGCTGCGGGCTACGGCATCCAGATTGCCGCCGTGTTGTTGCGAGGGCATGTTGCCACCTCCTCTATTCGTGAACATTATAACCCAATTGCATTTGCTTTGATAGCTT
>CAZCQP010000003.1:0-104815 GCA_964500895.1 uncultured Eubacteriales bacterium
CTGCAAATCGTTTTATATCATTTTGGTCTGCAAATCGTTTTATATCATTTTGGTCTGCAAATCGTTTTATATCATTTTGGTCGCATTCAAAGCTACGTTCATAAACCCCTATTGTGTAAAATCCTGCCGATTTGGCTGTTTTAATGGCGTGCGCAGCATCTTCAAATACAATACAGTTTTCGATAGGCTCACCTAAATACTGACTGGCCTTAATAAAAATATCAGGGTTTTGTTTGCTGCTACCAACCTCGGTAGATGTAATAATAAACTTAAAATAATTTTCAATACCAAGCCGTCTTATTGCATACTCTACCAAATGCTTATCTGTTGCTGTTGCAATACACATTTTATTGCCATTGTTCGCTTGTAAAAAATCAAACACACCTTGTTTAAGCCCAACTTCAAATTTGTATTTATATACAATCATTTCGTTGATTTCATTACAAATTTGTATCGATGTTTGCTCAATGTGAAATTTAGTAACGAAGCACTCTGCCGCTTCATACAAGCAAAGTGCCTTTAACTGTTCCTTTAAATTTAGGGGAATGTGGGTAATGCCTTTTAATGTTAAATATTTGTATCCCACATTATCCCATATACTCAATTGAATCAATCAAAGTTCCGTCAAGGTCAAAAATAAATGCTTTTCCCATTACTTTACAACTTCCTTTAAAAGTCGAAGTAGATTTTGTGTTGCTATACTTACATTTTCAGCAGCAAAAATAGCCGATATAATCGCTGCCCCATCAACACCGCTTCCTTTAAGTTGTAAAATGTTCTGTTCATTTATGCCGCCAATTGCCACAACGGGAATATTTACGGCGCTACAGATTTTATTTAATGTTTCAAAGCTCACTGCTTCAGCATCGTTTTTGGTGGAAGTTGAAAAGATTGCACCAACTCCGATATAATCAGCCCCATTTTTTTCTGCAAGCAGAGCTTGCTCTATAGTTTGAGCCGATACCCCAAGAATCTTATCATCGCCTATCAATTTGCGGCAGTCAAACGCATTCATATCCCCTTGACCGATATGTACACCATCAGCATTTATCATAAGTGCCACTTCAATATTATCGTTTATAACAAATGGTATTTTGTATTTGTCAGTGATTTCTTTTATTTTTTTACCTTTTGTAATAAAACTATTAAAATCGAGCTCTTTTTCTCGTAGCTGTATAAATGTTGCTCCGGATTTTATAATATCTTCCACTTGATTTTCAAGGGTGTTTTTACCAAGCCAGCTTCGGTCAGTAACAACATATAACAACATATCCTTTTTATTTACTTTCAATTTTCGCACCTGCTTCCAATAAATCAATAGTCAATTTGCTCATAAAATCAATCAGCAACATTCTATATGTATTTGTACCTCCATCTATTTCACACAGTTTTTTATATGCAAGCTCACCGCAAAGACCTATAGCACAAACTGCCCCAACAGTTGCACCTAAAATATCATCCATATTTGCACCTATATAGCTACCAATTACAGCAGATAACATACAGCCTGTTCCTGTGACACGACCCATCATCTGATGTCCATTTTTTATAACATATGCTTTATTTTCATCAGCAACAATATCAATAGCACCTGTGATAACAATTACTGCTTCTGTTTTTTTAGCAAAGGACTTTGCAAAGGAAATTACACAATCAATATTTTCTTCTGTTACTTTATCTGCATCACAAACATCTACACCTTGTGTGTTTCCATTACCAGTAGCTAAAAATTTTATTTCAGAAATATTACCTCTAATTACAGAGAATTTCACTTCATCAATTAATGAAAACGCTGTTTTGTTTCTAAGCTCAGAGGCTCCAGCACCCACAGGGTCAAATAATATAGGATGTTTAAGTTCATTGGCTTTTTTGCCAGCTGCAAGCATTGATTTAATTGTGCGTTCGTTAAGGGTTCCCATATTAATAACAAGTGATGAGCATATAGTCGTAATATCACATACTTCGTTAATATCATCAGCCATAATAGGTGAGCCTCCACTTGCCAATATGATGTTAGCACAATCGTTCACTGTAACATAATTTGTGATTGAATGAACAAGAGGAGTTTTTAACTGCACATTTGATAAGATTTCTTTAAACATTTTTATTTACCACCTTTTTTATAATATTTGTTATGACACATAAGAAAAAAATAATGACAGTAACAGGGATTGTGCTCCCCCAAACCGTATCCATATTTAGAAAAAACCTGTATACTATAAAGCCAACAATCCATAAAACAGTATTGGTAAAATTTATTTTTTTTGTTCCTTTAGTGTTATTATTAACAAAATAATCTGCAATCATTATAGTTGCCATAGGAACGAAAACCGAGCCTATTAAATATAAAAAGTTCTCATATTGTAATATAGGTATAAAAGCCGCAATCATTGTGCCGAATATAGCTATTATAACTCCGGCAATTTTGGAATTTAGCTTGTTCCAAATGTTTACTGTACTTTCACCTGCTGAGTAGACATCTAAATATGTAGTAGTAACAGTTGAGAATATTATTATTATCATTGCCACTACACCAAGTCCTGAAGCACTAAGAATGGCTACAATGTCTGAAGTATCTGCAAAAAGGGCTGCTCCAAGTCCAATAATATACATAATACAACTGCCAATAAAGTATGAAAGTGTACTTATCAAAGTGAATTGTATAGGTTTTTTTGCGTTTTTTGTATAGTCCGAAATAAGCGGTAGCCAAGATATAGGCATTGCAATAGAAAATTCAAGTGCTAAACCAAAGCTTATAGATTCAGCAAAGTTACTATTTGTTCCATCACGAAACACAACAACTCCTAAAACAATACTTAAAACAAATAATGCTCCAACTGCCACATAATTTAGCTTACTCACATTTTTAAGACCAACGAGTACCCACAATATAATCAAAAGTCCAATAACAACAACCCAAATATAACTGTTTGAAGAACCGGCGGCGGATTTCATAGCATCAGCACCACTTAAAATCATAACCGCTGTCCAACCTATAAGCTGTAATATATTTAACACAGAAAAGAATATCGAACCAAAACGACCGAATGTTATGGATGTGCTTTCCATTGCGCCTAGTTTACTTTTAGCTCCAATCATACCTACAAAGTAAAATAAAAAACAGCCTATTAAATGTCCTATGATAATTGCTGATAGCCCGTTTATCATACCTAATGGGGCAAGCAATGCACCTGTGATAATTTCCGCAATGGATACAGCAGCACCAAACCATAAAAGAGAACCACCAAAGATTGAAATTTTGTTTTCTTCCATAAAAACCTCCATAAATTAAAAAAGAGATATGCCGATAGCGACATATCCCACTGAAAGTACAGAAGTTATAGTCCCTACGTTGGCATTACCCAAATCAGGTTATAAGGGTCGAAGCTCTATTACTTCCTCTCAGCCGGATTACCAGCTCCCCAGTTAAATTATAATATTATTATAACACAAACAAAATTTTTTTCAAGTAAATAATCAGATGATCATATAGATAACCTTTAATTTTTTGACAAATTAACGTTACTAATCTTATGTTACTTTTTCATATTGTTCAGTATTCTTAAAATGTGAATCAAATTATTTTACCATGCTTTTGGTTTCAATGCTAGCTTCAAAGATAGGTAACTCTATACTCTTTTCGAAAAATAATCTCAAAAACACTCTTGAGAAATAGAACTAATCTTCTTTGTCAAGTAGATCAAAGCGGTAAGTAGAAGATGGCAGGTATAGCCAGTATAGCATTTGGTGCAGTACTATATCGATTATTCATTTAGAGTAATATCATTTGCCTTTGCCTGACTGTAATATAGGACGGTTGACCGGCATATACAATAATTGACAGGCTTATTAAAATTAAAAAGGCAGGAGCTGATCTAATGCTCGACTCATCTCAAATACCTCTCGCAAAAAGAACGTTATCCGACAGTTTATATGTAAAAGCTAAACAATACCTACAGCACAATGGAATCAAAACCGAAAAAGGCGATTGCCTCATAACCATATTAAGGATTTGTAATTCTGCCTACAAAGTACTCATGCGACTGTCGGGCAACGAAATTTCTATATTTGAGGTAGAGAGCATATCATACGAAGACCTAACAGATAGCAGTCGGGACACAAATGATATAGCGACGATTCCGCGCTATATCACGAATGAGCAACTGTTAGCAGAAGATTGCATGAATCGTTTTATCTCCGGGTTAGTGGAGAATGGTTTGGGGTATGTAATGCAGAGTGACGGCAAAAGCGATGACGCGGAAAACATTTGCTGTGGGGCAGAAGATGACTTTGTTCATATGAAGCGAATATCTTTGGAAACGTATGAAAAGGCATTACGGCTTCTAAAAAAAGTAGGGAATCATGAGCCTGAGATAAACGAAAGTGCATATACATACCGCCTTACTATTACAGGCGGGGCTGACGATGGGTTAACGATAGACGCACTCCTTATAATATGCGAAAGTGTAATAACCATATTTAAAATATGGGAATTTGTTTACAACTCGAAGAAAGGCATGTTGGCGATCCGTAATATGGATGGGGAAACTGGTGAATATGCTAAAGAATTATCACAGAAATACATGAGTGCGTTCCTGGCTATCCTTGAAAATGTTGATATTGACAGTTTAAAGCCGGACATTGTGTTAACACGAGATTTGATTCAAAAAATCGAGGGTGAAATTGATGACACCGTTAATCCAAACGTCATTGACGCTGCCGAAGCACTAAAATACGCCAGAATTGAAATCATTGAATGGGCGTTGGTAATTCTTAGAAGATATTTTGATATGCTGGACCAGAGAGCAAATATTGGTGCATACTTTGCTACATACAATAAATTAGCCAATGTTTTTGAAATAGCGCTTCCTGATAAAGATATAAGAGGGCACATTCCATTGGTTCAGGTGGTTGCATATAAATGGGCAAATAAGTGTAGTTTTGAAAAGGCCTTATGTGAGTGCGCCATACAACTTCTTACCCTATACGCTTCTTAACTGTTGCAAGCATGTCTTTAGCCCCATTACCTGGAATCATGTAATGGGGGCTTTTTATTGATAATCTTTTCTCCAAGCCAAAAGCGCTAGTATGATAAGTAAATTTAATGATAACAAAAGCATAGATATATTCACATGGATGACAACATAAAAAAGTGAGCTGCGGGGGAGTAGATATATATAAGAGTATTAGAAATTTATTTATTCTTATTTATCATGTAGCACTCCTGATGTCTATTTATTATCTATAAGAGATTATTCTATATACCAGACGCCCTATACCTGACAGGGTAGAAAGGATTTGATTATATGAATGCTTATCAATACGAACCTTGTTTCTCTATGCATACCTTTGAAGTAAGGATGAGGTGCAGTATCAAGGAAGATTATTACTTGGCTTACGAACGTTTAAAATGGCATTGTAAAAAATATAAGAAACCCATGTACGCCATTAATAAGAACAATTATAACACAAGCGGGGTTAACAATATGGACATTAACCTTGACCTTTGTGATTCTAATGGTGGCTCTATTGAAGGCGTGCCATTTGCAGCATCAAAAGACGAAATTGTTTGCGAAGCCCTTACGGAAAGAGGTATAACAGTTAAGTTTGTGCGCTGTAAATTAGGCATGACCCCTGTGTATTACGGCGTATGGATGATAATAAATCCGCGCCGCTTCTTGGGTGATAATACCTATGTTGGCATTTTCCACACTAACAGAGTTGATGATTTGCTGGAGGGGTTATACTGGACGCTTGTAGGTATAGGAATTGGTCATCTCTCATTAGACCGCTTTCGGTTACATAGAATTGATATGTGCCGTAACGTATTTTTAGGTAGCCAAAATATGGTGGAAACCTATATTGAGTTACTGAAAAAATGCTTTGTGCCTCAGGGCTATACTTGGAACGAGATTGGCGGTGTAGAATATGCAATGCGTTTAAAGGACGGCGTAAAAGTTGCGACTGACGCTCTCGCCATTGTGGCATATAATAAGAAAGCTCAAATGATTAAACAGGATGGTTATTATAATATTATTGACATTGAAGAAGCCGAGGGACTGTTACGGTTTGAGATACAATTATACGAGGGCAGAATACGGCATTTATGCAGGATGGATAATTCTCTTTATAACTTGAGGAATTTCTTACTATGCTGTGAAGTATTAAGTCTTCAGCATTTTGAGCAATATATCCCTAGGGTGTTTCTAAAGGGGAATTATTTTACCCTTGAAGACGCTAAAAATATTGTCGAGCAGAGCGACTACTACCAGCCGACAAAAAAGAAAATGCTAATGCTATTAGACAGCGTTAGTACACACAGAAATTTAATGACGGCTCTGAATGAGGTATGCAGGAGGTGTAGGCCAACAAACCCTTATAACTTTACTCGTGACCTAATCCAGAGCTTTGATGATATATATTTGAACCCTATAACCATACCCAGACGTTGGGATACAGAGGGGGGGATGTTTTTATCAGGGGCCTATAATCAGGTTATGGGCATTGATACATTGTTGTTTAGCGTGGGGAATTGAACCGGTGTTAGAGGAGCGCATATCCGTACAACTGACCGTTTTGTGATCATGTTCCCGCTATTATCATGGATCGCATCACTAAATTTTATGAAAAGGAATAGCTAGCATGTCATGTTTTTCGCTTGCCGCCTGCCCGCGGAAGAATAAACGGCACAAAGGCTACAGCCGTCTTTACAATGGAATCATTTCTCGTTCTAACCGTACATAAACTGGGGTATATGCAGTCTAACGCGGCTTGATCTGAAGGGACGTGGGCAAAAATGAAAAATGGATGTAATGCTTGTAGCGTTGTAGAGTGGCGGAAATATTGGGTTTAACTGCAAAGCGTAATTGTAGCCTGTTTGTAGGGCTGTAGAGGGCCTTTACGAAAATAGTTATGTACAAATTCATCCAAGGAGGAGGCTTACAGTCTGTGGGTGGCGACAAAATACTAACAATTGCGATTATAGACTTACAAGAGGTGAACGCATGGGATAAGCAATCTCTTCAAGCGGAAATAAATAGAAGGGCGATACAATTATTCGACAACTTTGAAAATGAAGGCAGAAATAGAAGTTCTGTGGAATCGACGATCATTCCAGAAAATATTGATGTACAAAGGGAAAAGGAGGAGGTTAGGGAGATTGTACCCGTTATACAGAATGTGGTAAAGAGAAAGAAGGGCAAGCCTTCAAGAATGAAAATGCAGCATCCGCAAGATAATTTTAAACCAAACCACATGAGTATTTTACCGGAGCTTCTTGCTTTACCTTTGGTATGCATAGATGATAACTTGTGCGTGTATAAATTTGAAGCAGGGTATTATGAAGCCCTAACTTTATACGATGACAAGTTCTTAAATTATTTGTATAAACATTGCCCTTTTTGGTTTAAGCCGTACCTTCAACAGAGCATGGCAGGAAAACTTTATCATGAATTGATAGGCGCCTGCCAGACCTATCAAAAATACAGAAGTTTTACAGCCAAGGAAGTTGATGATGCAAAAAAACGCTTTATATTAACCAAAGATTGTGTATATGATATTGAAACAAGTGGAGTATGGGAGTTTTGTTCTGAATTGCCCTTTGTTCAAAAAGGCTTAGATATAAGTCTCTTGCCGTTTTATCAAGAAAACAAACCAGACATTGCAATTTTTAATGATTTTTTAAATGATATATCCACCGGTTCGGAAAAAGTGAAGAAACTTTTTAAAGAGTTCTTAGGGTTCGTGTTTGCGAACCATGCGTACAACCCCAAGAAAATTGTAGTTTTATACGGCCATACATATACCATAAAAACAATAATTAAATTTATTGTGGATTGTTTGAACAAGGAAAATATTTCTCATATACCGATTATGGAACTAACCGATAAATACGCTTTGCGTGAAATAGAACACAAAAGCCTAAACATTTCTTGCCATACGGACAGCCAGACGCTTATAAAAGAATTAGAAGATATTATTCGGGTGCTTGCTAACGAATACATCTATGCCGGAAACAAGGCAAGTGAATGTACAATATTAAACGACAAATGCTTTGTTTTATGCACGGATGAATCCTTAAATATCAACACGCTTATAGATTCTCTAGATTTTATTGACAGTATTTTGTTAATACCTGTTGGCAAAGCAGTAGCTAAGGTTAAGGAAATAAGTACCAGAGCAATGGAATTAAAGTCCGTAGCCGGATATATTTTTCTTGAAGCCATGGAAACGAGAAGAGATTTAGAAGACAACGATTGGCAGTTCCAACAATTACCTGCAATAGAAGAAGCCTTAGCAAAGGCCTGTGTATTCAAGGTTGAAAAAGAAGCCAGCGAAATAGAGGCGTTTTTACGCTATTTAGAGGAATGTTGTGATTTTGGTGTAAATGAAACGGTTTTAAAGTCCATTTTGAAAGCTGATATTCTGGAATACTGTAAAAAGTATAATCACATTCCTTTTAGCGAAAAAACAATCAATGAAGGTATAAACACAAGAGCTTGTGCTGTTTTTGGTATTGCTGCTGAAGAATATAAAGACACCTATAACAAAACAAATAGAGGGAAAAATCTATCCGTTAAAGGCGAGAAGGGCTGGCGGTATATGGGGATTGGGTTAAAAGAGCCAAATGCAATGCGAAATCTCCAGGATTAGCCGGGTATTACCTTTAGCATAACGTACAAGCGAAGAAACATATGCTGTCTTAGAAGGACGGCGATTGTATGAAAAAACAGGAAACCCAAGTAGTTTGTAGAAGTGTTTTCATAAGCGGCGAAAATACCACTACAAAAAATCAATTGACTAAAAAGTGGATTGAGTTAGTCAATCAATTGGAAAAAAACAAAAAGAACACTACCGGCAAACGGTGATGACAAGCTGTTTCCTGCATGGTATAATACATACAGGAAATGGCTTGTTCTATCTCGAAGGAGATATGAACATGAAAGTAGCTATTTATTGCCGCTTATCTGAAGAAGATAGAAACAAACAATCTGAAACAGACGACAGCAACAGCATACTCAATCAAAAGTCCTTGCTGCTTCAGTATGCCATGGAACATGGGTGGGAAGTTTATAACATTTATAGCGATGACGACTACGCAGGTGCAGACCGAAAACGCCCGGAATTTAACCGCTTACTTATGGACGCAGAACAACGCAAATTTAACATTATCCTCTGCAAAACGCAATCTCGCTTTACCCGTGAATTGGAATTAGTTGAAAAATACATACATGGTTTGTTTCCTTTATGGGGTATTCGCTTTGTCAGTATTGTTGACAATGCAGACACCGCTAATAAAGGGAATAAAAAGTCCAGGCAAATAAACGGACTTGTAAACGAATGGTACTTAGAGGATATGTCGGATAACATTCGCAGCGTCTTAACCAATAGGCGGGAAAATGGCTTTCACATAGGCGCTTTTGCCCTATATGGTTATAAAAAAGACCCCGATAAAAAGGGGCACCTATTAATTGACGAGGAAGCCGCTGGAGTGGTCCGGGAAGTATTCACCCTGTTTTCACAAGGATACGGTAAGACTGCTATTGCCCGTATGCTCAATGACCGGGGCATACCAAATCCAACAGAATATAAGCGCCTGCATGGTTTGCGGTATCGGCAGCCGAAAATGAAAAATAGCACCCTGTGGAAATACTTTGCGATTTCTGATATGTTGGCAAACGAAATCTACATTGGCAACATGGTGCAAGGAAAATATGGCAGTGTATCCTACAAGACAAAGCAAAATAAGCCTAGACCTAAAAGCGAATGGTACATTGTGGAGGGGACGCATGAACCCATTATTGACCGTGAGCTATGGGATAGGGTTCAGGCGTTAATTGGTCAGAGAGCAAAGCCCTTTGATGCTGGCAAGATTGGCTTGTTTGCACGAAAAGCACGCTGCGCTAACTGTGGCTATATTATGCGTTCCTCTAAAAACAATGACAAGCATTATTTAAAATGTTCTAACCGCCATGTGGCAAAGGATGCTTGCATGGGCTCCTTTATTTCCGTTGAGAAATTAGAACAGGCTGTCATAAAAGAGCTTAACCAATTGGCTGCGGAATATCTTGATAAGGATGAACTTACCCAAAACATAGCGTTTTGCCACAACTTGCAGGGGCAAAAAGTTCGGATACGCTCTGATATAGCAGTCTATGAAAAAAAGATTGACACGTATGCAAAGGGTGTCAAGGAGCTTTACATGGATAAAGTCAAGGGCCTAATATCCGAAGGGGATTTTATGGAGATGTCAAAAGACTTCACCAGAGAAAAAGAACGTTTAGAGCGTATTGTTTTGGAGGGCCAGAAACATTTAGCCGAAATTGAACAGAAAATTGAAGCGGGCGACAACCGCCGAGCATTGATTGAGCAGTATACCAACTTAGAACACCTTAGCCGGGAGATCGTGGAAATACTGATCGATTATATATCCATAGACAAGCGGATCCCCGGCACAAGGACTGTTCCCGTTGAAATTCACTGGAACTTTTAACCTTAAGTTGTTCTTATATGATTGCAGCATCTGCTGCCATGTCTTCATACAAATCAGTGATGGGGTCGCCTTTGGACTGAATGGTCTTTGCGCTCCAAGGGATGCCGCCTGCACTTTGGGGATATATGCCCAGGCCGTGGTCCACATAGGATGCATCTAACCCTGCGGCTTGCATTTGCTCCGGTGTTGCATTTTCCACAAGTTGATGCACAATGGAGCCGATAATTTCAAGATGAGCAAGTTCCTCAGTGCCCACATCATTTAACACAGCCTTGGCCTGAGGGGTGACCATAGAAAAACGCTGGCTTAAATAGCGTAGGGCAGCACCAAGTTCGCCGTCTGGGCCACCGTACTGCAAGCGCATATTATTTCAAAACCTCCATGGCAGTGTGAGGCACAACGACCATGGAGGTTTCACAAAAACTATATTTTATTACTTTTCGCCATTAAATTCGTGAACAGCGTCTATAAGGGCCACCAAGTTTTCAATGGGTGTTTGCGCTTGCACATTGTGGATGGTATTAAAGACAAAGCCGCCGTTTTTAGAAAAAACATCACACGCCTTCAAAACTTCTTCCCGAACTTCCGATGGCTTGCCAAATGGCAATGTTCCTTGGGTGTTTACACCGCCGCCCCAGAAAACCAGCTGCTCACCAAATGTTTCTTTTAGCTTTTCCATGGGCATTCCGTTGGCCGTCCACTGAACGGGGTTCAGAATGTCGAAGCCGGACTCTATCAATCCTTCAATTAAGGGGAAAATGGAACCGCAGCAGTGCTTAAATGTTTTCCAATTGGTATTTTCATGAATCCAGCCATTAACCCGTTTGTAATAAGGCATGTATAAATTTTTGAAATTATCCAGGGAACAGAAGGGCGCATCCTGTGTGCCTAAATCTGTGCCGCAAATATAAGCCACTTGAATGCCATCACCAACGGCTTTGTAGATTTTTTCAAGATTCTTAATGGCAACATCGCATTGTTTTTCAAAAACCTGATGTATATAGTCTTGGCGAATGAGCGTAGACACATACCATTCCTCAATATCCCGGATGCCTTTGGGGGCTTTAAGCATAGGCGCAGGAACCAGCGCAATATCCCCAAAACCTGTTCCACCCCAGTTTGCAATAATCCCTCTGGAACTGTCCTTTTGCTGGGCTAGGTGGGCTTTGTAATAATCCAAAACGCTATCGGGAATCAGGGTGAATTCTTCTGTGTTGTCATCGGGGTTTAAGTTATCTTCGTCAATTTCCGGCTGGCGGATGATGGTATCAAAGAAGTAGCCAGAAGCGGGCATCTTTGCACAGGGCTGTGCATTTTTGTCGCCGCAGGGATACAAATAGGCAGCCCCTGGCTCGTCATAGGTTACATGAAAGGCTTCAGGCACAAGCACAACCTGGTTCCAGGGTGTTTTCCATTCCTTATAATTTTCATTTACAAAACCATACAAATTGTAGGGTGACCATAGGGGCATGGTGTCAACGCCCATGGCAGCTGCAAGATCCTCTTGGATAACCCCAAGCATTTGCCCCGGTTCTTGCACAATCACCGGTCGTTTTTCAAGGCCATAATAGTCTCTAAGTTTCTCCACCATAGACACATGCATGCCCGTGGTTGGCGCTGCACCAAAATCCACCGGCACAGGCCCGCTTTTGTGGTTTAATGCTAGTGTAAGCTTTTCTTTTCCAGTCATTGTACGCCACCCTTTTGTTTATGTAGTTTTAAGCGTTGGTTACATTTATGTACGCATTATAGCGCTTTCAACGGAACAAGTCATTACTGAAAATTGTTAAAAAGTTTATTCATATTGCTATTTTTATGGTATACTGTAGTGCAACTTATACCGTAAGGAGAGACATAATGGCCATCAGTGAAAAGGGCGTGCTTCCACATTCCCAGTATTTCTTCTTTACGCCATCTGAAAGTTTTAGGAACTATCATTATTATGCACTGGTTTGCGGGCATTTTTATTGTACAGACGGTTACAGGATTGCCAGAGAGGGGAATGTGTCCCCAATTATTTTTTACATCGTCGCAGGCAAGCTGCATGTGAACCATGAAGGCAAACACCAAACCGCTTCAAAGGGAGAGGTTGTTTTAATTAATGGTTACAAGCCCCATGAATATTATTGCACTTCCAATTGCGAGTTTTTGTTTATGCATTTTGACGGTGGCCATTCCCTAGAACTTATTCATTGCCTGCATATTCAAAACGATGGGGTAGTTTTAGTCAGCCCAAACAACCAGCAAGTTTCTAAGATCATTAACAGTATTATGGCGAAACTACGCCTCAACCAGATTCCCGCTGATGGTGAATTGTCCTGTGGGGTTTATGCCATGCTCTGCGGGCTACAAGTACAAGGGGAGAATTTGGAAGGGCATCCGGCTTCAAGTGAAATTATAAGCACTATGCATTTTATTAAGAACAATGTGGGGGCATCGTTCACCTTGGATGCACTGGCAAACCGTGTTAATTTAAGCAAGTATTATTTTTCCCATTTATTTAAACAAGAAACAGGCCTGTCGCCCATGGCGTATATCGCCGATACAAAAATAAACCTGGCAAAAACAATACTGAAAACAACGTCAAAAACCATTGAGGAAATTGCATCTTATTTGGGGTACAGCTCCAGTTCAAGCTTTATCAATGCTTTTAAAAAGCGGGAAGGGGTTTCGCCCCATAAATTCAGGCAGCAGGCCATGAAGTAATGCCCTGCTGCCTGCTAGGTGCTGTTATAATAGACGTCCAGATGTGCGTTGGCTTTATCGTATACCATTTTGTCAATGATGGCCCTTACAGCAGATTGTTTCGTTTCCATGTCATAATCGGAGGTTAGGAGCTCAACCACATGGCACAGTTTATGTTGGAACCCACTGGCCATGGTTTCGGGCTGCGTAGTTTGCAACTGATGGATGGCGGCTTGGATGGCGAGCATTTCCTTTTCAAGCTCTTTTTTGATGCGCCTATACTCCTCTAGGCTGTAAACTTCGTTCAAATAGGCCTTGCTTGCCCGTTCACCCTGTGCTTTTAATCCATCCAGCTGTTTTTTTAGGGCGTCCATTTGGTGCTGGTTATGGTGGGTACTGGGGGTGTGAATGTAAAAACCTTGGTCATCCATGTTTTTTTGCAAGTGGTTCAGCTCGTTCAGCACGGCTTCCTCAAGCTTTTTTACCGTAACGCTATGGGAAATGTTGCATTGCCCCTTGCTGTATTTGCTGCATTGAAAGGAGGGGTATTTCAACTTGGTTGAAAGGGTTAACGTTGCGCCACAATCTGAACATTTTACAAGCCCAGACAACCAGTGTTTGCATTCATGCAATGGGCGACTGTTTGGATTGGGCTGAAAACGGGACTGCATCATTTTTTGCCGCGCCTGTTCAAAGCACTCCTTTGAAATGATGGGCTGGTGACTGCCCATTTCAATAATGCTGTCCGGGTGGTTAAAATTTCTTTTTATCTTTGCGGTGGGTGTCCACCGAACCATGCCGGCGTAAATGGGGTTGCATAAAATGTATTGCACCCCTCTGTTGTCCATGCTGTTTCCCCGCTTGGATTTAACACCCATCAGGTTTAAATCCCTAGCAATGGTAAAGCAACCTTTATGATGGTTGACAAACTGGTCAAATATGTAGGTCACATGCTTGGCTTCTTCCTCTACAACGCACAGGTGGTTCTGTTCGTTCATGGTATAGCCAAAAGGGGGCGACGATTGAAATTCACCTCTTTTAGCCTTTTCAGTCATCCCTTTTTTCACTTCTTCGCCCAAGTTTATGCTATAGTATTCTGCCATGCCTTCTAACAGCGGCTCTATGATGACAGACATTTTCTCATCTTCTAAAGATTCTGTAATGCTAATTACTTTGATGCCGCAATCCCGCTTCAGTTTGGCTTTGTACATCACGCTAATTTCACGGCTTCTTGCAAACCGATCGAATTTATGCACTAAAATTACATCAAAGGGTTTTACCTTTCCTTTAGCCAAGGCAATCATCTTCATAAATGCCGGTCGCTTTTCTGCAGTTCTTCCAGAATAACCCTCGTCTGCAAAAATATGTTCGTCCAACACCATCAACCCGTGTTTTTTTGCATAGTCCAACAATACATTTTTTTGTGCTGCGGGGGAATATTCGGTTTGGTCATCGGTGGAAACCCTAATGTACAATGCCGCTCTTTCCATTATTGCCCCCTTTCTGAATGGAAACGGGCCTGTAGTCTGCTGCTTCCATGGCTTGAACATTCAACCTATTTGCAAGTTTTTTCTGTTCTTCAAGTGAAAGTGCTTCCCGTTTTGTTTGATCATTGCTTCCGGCTTTCATCACATATCCTGTAACGGTTAAAGGTTGTCGGTGGGGCATACAATCACCTCTATCTTTATCCATCAGAATATGTAAAACGGCTTGGGTCTGTGAAAGCAAAATGATAGGCTTTTGGATTACAGACCACCGTACTGAGAAATAATAATTTTAGCCAATGCGGGATTACATCTTTTGATTTTAACCGGGTACTCTAATTTTTTTTCGTATATCCACATGGTTTAATACTCCTCTCTGCACAGCTTAAAATTAAAAGCTTCATCCCATGGCCATGGATTATCAATCCAACGCCATTCATCGCTGCAGGTTGGCCGGCTTGGCAACAGTGGCCCAAATTCCTTCTCGTAAAATTCCCGCAGCTGTGATGCCTGGGTGGCTACGGTGTTGAAGTTCTCTAGGGCGTCCTGGTCGGTAGGGTGGGTGTCTAAATACAAATTTAAGTCTATGCACATGAAGTCCAGCATGGTGAGTTTTTTCAAACATTCATCTCGGTTCACGTTCTTAACCTCCTTCACTATAAATTTTGAAGTTAGCGGTGTTGCTTTGGCATATACGGCCTGGAAAGTTCCGGGAAAACGGTGCCCATTAAAAGGGCTGTTTCTGGCGGGAATAATGCTTCAACCTGTTGGAAGGGAACATAGGCGCGGGCAAGTTCAAAGCAGCGGTCAAACACTTTAAGCATTTCGGCCTTGTCTTTGCAAGGGTGGCAGTGTTGGTCGTAAACTTCAGGTTCAGACATGGGATATACCTCCTATCCTAGAATGGTTTGGTAAGCAGAAGCTTGCCTAAGAATAGTTTATGCCTTGTCAACTTTTTTGTGACAAGGCATAAACTGTAACGCTATGGGTTAGGCCATATATTGCAATGCATTTTTAGCCATGGCCATATCATTTCTGCGCATGAGTATTTGATACTGGTTAATGGTCTTGTTTCTGCTAAACTGGGATGTGGCGTGGGCCACGTTGGTGTCTGCAAAACGGCTTCTGGCGCTAGCCAGCTGCATTTCTGCAACGGCATTGGAATTAATGGCATGGCCAAAGGCATTGGAAACAGCGCCTAAGCTAGACCGTGCCCCGCTCACTGTTCCAATGGCCCGGTCTATGGTGGCAATGTTTGGGTTGTTCATTACGTTAAAACCCGTCATTGAAAGCCCACCTAAAGACATGTTACCGATGGACACCTTCATGCCACTGCCATTGGGTGAAATGGCAGTATGCCTGTTGGTAAATGTGCCGTTTAAAAGCTTCATGCCGTTAAAAGCTGTATTAGAAGCCAAATCGTTAATACCGCTTAACAGATGCCCCACCTCGCCTTGAATGATGGCTCTGTCATCCTCTGTAAGAATGCCATTAGAAGCTTGCAAACTTAATTCACGAATGCGTTGTAAATTGTCATTAATAGCCCCAAGGCCGCCTTGTGCTGTATTCACCAAGTCATTCATGCTGGCTGCATTGGAAATACCTTGCCGAAGGCCTTGCATTTGTGCCGTTAACTTTTCATATATGGCCAGCTCCGATGCCCCAGACGACGCCTGGTTTAACCTGAAACCGCTTGCAAGCTCACTAACATTGCGGTTAAACGTGCTCTTAGGCGGCGAAGGATACGGGCTGTAATTGCCTTGACTAATGGATTGGATGGTCATTTTCATTTCCCCCCTGTAGCCTTTCACTTTTTTATAAAGAAACAAAAAAATTTGTTTCATTAAATATTGTCCGTTTTTTGCGTTGCGATTATGTTGGTTTGTTTTGCTTTTACGGTTAAAACCCATCGTTGCATTGCAGCATGTTTTAGAGAAAAAGGAAATTGTTTACAGCTTAGGCGGTGTATATTTTTATGGGCAAAGGAAAAAATTTTATAGTAAACACTGATTAATAAAACCCCCCCATTGAAACCCACAATCCTTTCAATGATTAATCAGCGTTTAAGAGGTTATCATGCTGGAGGGATGTTTGTTATGCTTAACAACAAAGTGGAAATATGCGGTGTAAATACAGCCAAACTTCCTATTTTGAAAAGCGATGAAAAAAAAGCATTGTTCGATAGAATTTTAAACGGAGACGAAGAAGCAAGAGAACAGTATATATACGGCAATTTGCGATTGGTGTTAAGTATTATTCAGCGTTTTAATAACAGAGGTGAATACGTAGACGATATTTTTCAAGTGGGTTGCATTGGCTTGATTAAAGCCATAGACAATTTTGACGTGAATCAAGGGGTACAGTTCAGTACTTATGCAGTACCCATGATAATAGGAGAGATTCGTAGATACTTACGGGACAACAACAGCATCCGGGTGAGCCGTTCCTTGCGGGACACAGCATACCGGGCGTTGCAAGTGAAAGAAAGGCTCATTAATGCCACGTCCAGAGAGCCTTCTATAGAAGAAATAGCCAAAGAATTAGATATGCCCAAAGAGTCTGTGCTGTTTGCACTGGATGCCATTCAAGACCCTATTTCCCTGTTCGAGCCGGTGTATCATGATGGTAGCGACGCCATTTTTGTGATGGATCAAGTGAAGGATAACAAAAACACAGACACCAGCTGGCTGGAAAATTTATCGCTGACGGAAGCATTGAAGCGGTTAAACGACAGGGAAAAACTGATTTTAAGCCTGCGTTTTTTTGAAGGGAAAACCCAAATGGAAGTGGCAGATGAAATTGGCATTAGCCAGGCGCAAGTTTCACGCCTGGAAAAGTCTGCCTTAAAAAATATGAAAAAATATATTAGCTAGGGAGTGTTTGAAACTAGAAACGAACGAAAAAAATGCTGCCAATAGATAGTGCTGCAATGAGCACAACCGCCCCGCACAGGGCGGCAATACATATGCAAACCACTCTTGCCGTAATGGAGCTTGCTTTTACGGCACAAACAATGGAAACAATTAACCCCACAACACACATCAGAAAAAACAGTAACCCAGCAATCATAATTACTGAAAATCCAGCCACTCTACTCACTTCCTTTTATCCGTTTAGTAACTTGCCTTCTGCTTCTGCCTTAAATTGATTGGTATACAATTGATAATAATGGCCTTTTTGCCCCATTAACGCTTTATGGTTGCCGCTTTCAATAATCTGGCCGTCTTCAATAACCAGGATGCGGTCACTGTTTCGGATGGTGGAAAGACGATGGGCCACAATAAAGCTGGTGCGGCCCTTCAGCACTTCGTCCACAGCCTTTTGCACTGCCATTTCCGTTTCCGTATCAATGGAGGAGGTGGCTTCGTCCAGCACAAACAGCCGTGGGTTGCCTAAAATGGCCCGGGCGAAAGACACCAGTTGCTTTTCACCGGCAGACAACTTATCGCCGCCTTCACCAACTTCTGTTTGAAAGCCAGCCGGTTTTTTCATAATAAAATCGTAAGCGTTCACCACTTTGGCGGCGGCTATGACCGATTCGTCTGTGGCTTCTAAATGGCCGTAACGAATGTTTCCCATAATGCTTCCGCTAAACAAGTGGGGCGTTTGCAGCACATAACCCAGGTTGGATTGCAGCCAAATCTGGGGTCTTTCCCGGTAATCTACCCCGTCAATTAAAATCTGACCCTCAGTAGGCTCGTAAAACCTGCATAAAAGGTTAACAATGGTGCTTTTACCTGCACCGGTAGCACCCACCAGGGCAATTTTTTCGCCTGCTTTCACATGCAGGTTGAAATTCTGAAGCACCTGTTCACCGTTTTTGTAGGAAAAACTCACGTTGTCGAAAACAATGTCTCCGTGTATGCTCGGCCATGTTTTTTTGTCTGCGTACTTGGCTATTAATTCGGGGTCGTCCTGAATGTCCGGGTCTGTTTCCACCAGGGAAAAGGTGCGTTCTGCCGATGCCTGGGCAGACTGCATTTCTGAAAATATACGGGCAATTTGCTGAATGGGTTCAAAAATTTGCATGGCATAGGCAATAAACACAGACAACGTGCCGTAGCCCATTTTGCCAAAGATAACCATATTGCCCCCCCGATAGAGCACCAGACCCACAGCTACAGCGCTGATGGACAAAACCACCGGCAAAAAAACAGCAGACAACACCGCAGACCGAATGCTGGCGGTTTTCATGTCCAGGCTTAACACGTTAAATTCCTGGGCGTTGGCTTCTTCCCGTATTAAAGTTTTGGTGGTGCGCGCGCCAATGATGCCTTCATTAAACACCCCTGTAATTTTGGAGTTTAATTGGCGCACTTCCCGCTGGCTTTTTAAAATGCGCTTTTGAAAATAAAAGCTGACAACGGTTAATACGGGCAAAATGAACAGCAAAATGCAGGCCAGGCCGGGGTTTAAAATGAACATGCTAATGAGCACAATGGTAATGATGGAAACGGCCCAAAACACGTCCACAGCGCCCCAGGCCACCACGTCTCCAATGCGCTGGGCATCAGAGGTCATTCTGGCCATAATCCAGCCTACTGGGGTTGTGTCGTAATAGGAAAAGGAAAGCTTTTGTAGCTTCGCAAACCCAGCCTTGCGAATGTCGTACACAATGTTGGTTTCCAGCCGGCCCCCTTGTTCAATGAAAAAGAATAGGGACGTACACTGCCAGCATATAGCGCCTACATACACACAAACAAAGACGGGTAGGGTGGTTAAGTCCCGCTTTTCGATAAAGTTGTCGATGGCGTATTTGGTGGCCAGGGGAAAGAAGGCATCCGCCATGGCGGTGGCCATCATCGCCAGGCAAATAAAAAGCAGCGTCCGGCCATGGGGTTTCACATAAGCGGCCATTTTGCGCCAGAGCGCAAGGTCAAAATTTTTGCTGTATTCTTGTTCTGTAAATGTATCCAAGCCTTTCGCCTCCTTTTAGGTGATGTCGTCTTCCATGCTTTGAATGTCCCAAATGCGTTTGTATAGGCCTTCACGTGAAATGAGTGCTTCGTGGGTGCCGGTGTCTGCTAGCTTGCCATTTTCAATAACAAAAATGCGGGATGCATCTTTTAAAGTGGTCATCCGTTGGGAAATGATAAACGTGGTGACGTCTTTGCGCCAATTTTTTAAAGCCTGCCGAATGTGTAAATCTGTTTCTGTATCCACAGCACTTAAAGAGTCATCAAAAATTAGAATGTCGCTGGTTTTGATAAGGGTTCGGGCAATGGCCAGCCGTTGCTTTTGGCCGCCGGACAACGTAACCCCACGTTCGCCCACCATGGTTCCGTAGCCCTGTTCAAACCCTTCCACCACGTGATGAATGGCGGCAGTTTTGGCGGCAATAAACACTTCTTCGTCGGTTACATGATTTTTTGCCATTTTAGCGTTTTCTAAAATGGTTTTGGAATAAAGGAACGGTTCTTGCAGCACCATGCCGATATGTTGCCGGAGCCACTTTTTGCTGATATGCTTCAAGTCTACCCCGTTAATGGTAATACGGCCTTGGTCATAATCATATAGCCGCAACAGTAAGTGCATGATGGTGGACTTTCCTGTGCCTGTTGCCCCTAAAATACCAATGGTTTCCCCTTGCTTTACAGTAAAAGAAAGCCCATCAAAGACCGGGGTGTTGGCATCGTACGCAAAATGGACATCTTCAAACACAATGTCGCCTTTTAAGTCTGGGCTTGGACATACGGCGTCATCATCAGCTTCTGCCGGTGTGTTCAGCACCTCCAGCACACGGCCAAGGGACACCCCCATTTTGCTCATATCCCCCAGTATGCGCCCAAGGCCACGAATGGGCCAGATGAGCATACTCACATAGGTGGTAAACACCATCAATGTGCCCAAGGTGATGGCCTGTGTGTACACCAGATGGATGCCATAAAACAATACCGCCCCAATTTGTATAAAACACAAAGCATCGGATAAAGACCAAAAGATGGCCATTTTTTTTATCATTTGGTAAACCAGTTCACGGTATTCGCTGCTTCTTTCTTCAAACTTTCCCGTTTCGTACTGTTCCCGGCCAAAAGCCCGCACCACACGCACACCGCTTAAATTTTCATTGAGCACCGTGGAAAGCTGGCCTTCTTTTTCGTCTGCCTTTAAAAAAGCTGCCCCAATTTTCACGGAAAAACGAGCAGAAAATGCTATAATAACCGGCATCATCACTAGGGCAGACATGGTCAGCCCCACATGCAGGGACAGCATAAAACCAATGGAGAAGAAGACCATAAACAAAATGCGCCCCAGCTCAATTACCTGGGTGGCTAAAAAACGGCGGATGGTGTCCACGTCGGAGGTACACCGCTGGAGCAAGTCACCGGTTTGGGCTTTCACATGATAGTCGTAGGGCAACCGTTGTAAATGGTCATACATTTTATCTTTTAAATCTTTGGCAATCCGTTCCGAAGCCACCACGGACCATTTACCCCGCAAGTATGTAAAAAGGCCTTGCAGGCACGTTAACAAAACAATGGCCAATGCACAGCCTGCAAGCCCCATGGTTATAAAAGCATAGGGAGAAGGCTGGCCGCCTATCACGGTGTCTACTGCATATTTCACCACCAAGGGCACAGTTAAAGATAGGGTAGTGCCCGCAGCTGTGGCACCAATGGCGCTTAAATACAAAAGCCGGTTGCCGGAAAGCAGCTTCCACAACCGTTCACACGTCAGCAATGATGTCACCTCCTAGGGGAAACAAAAAACAACAGAAATGCAAAAATATACTCAACCACACATGCGTATGGTTGAGTATCATCATGGGTAATTGAAGACTAACGTTTGGAGAACTGTGGTGCACGTCTTGCACCTTTCAAGCCGTATTTCTTTCTTTCTTTCATGCGTGGATCTCTGGTTAAGAAACCTGCCTTTTTAAGAGCCGGACGCAACTCTAAGTCTGCTTCTAAAAGGGCACGGGAAATGCCGTGACGGATAGCGCCGGCTTGGCCGGTGAAGCCACCCCCAAAAACATTTACCTTAACGTCGAACTTGGATGTAAGGCCAGTCAGTTCCAAAGGCTGGCGGATAATCAGCTTTAAAGTTTCAAGACCAAAATAGTCGTCAATATCTCTTTTATTAATGGTGATTTTGCCTTGACCGGGCACCAGGTATACTCTGGCTACAGAACTTTTACGTCTGCCGGTACCGTAATATCTTGCTACTGCCATTGATGCTTCCTCCTTCCAAAATTAGTATTTAATTTCAAGAGCAACGGGTTTTTGTGCTTGATGGTTGTGTTCAGAACCACTGTACACATGCAGTTTCTTGAACATGGCCCGGCCCAGATTGTTTTTGGGCAACATACCCTTGACAGCGTGGCGGATAACATCTTCAGGTTTTTTCTGCATCATATCCCGAAGGGAAGTTTCTTTCAAACCGCCCACATAGCCGGAATGGCGTCTGTAAATTTTTTGATCCATTTTTTTACCGGTTACTACAATTTTGTCGGCATTAATGACAATAACATTGTCGCCTGTATCAACATGAGGTGTAAAAATAGGTTTATTTTTACCTCTTAATATTTTAGCAATTTCAGATGATAAGCGTCCCAGCGTTTGGTCGGTAGCGTCAATGACAAACCAGCTGCGTTCAATCTCTGCCGGTTTGGCAATAAAAGTAGACCTCATGGTATAACCTCCTAATAATAATGAAAACACGCAAACAAATGAATGCCGGGGCTAGCGGATTCAAATGAAACAAGAGCCATTATAATGCATTTTCTATCCTCTGTCAACATGATAAACAAAAAAAACTGCATCTTCTTCCAAATAAATGATGCACTTCAATAAATTTAAAAAATTTCTAGAAAAAACTTGCCAACTGGAAAATTCCGTGCTATAATCCTTGAGGTAAATAAGTTGGCCGAATGTACGGCGCAACTTTCTGGGAAGCCCGAGTGGCGGAATGGCAGACGCAAAGGACTTAAAATCCTTCGGGGGCAACCCCGTGCCGGTTCGAGTCCGGCCTCGGGCATAAACAAAAATGGTCTTTATCAATGGATAAAGGCCATTTTTTTGTTGCCTTAGCAGGTAATTTCTAGGAATAGCTTTGTCCTCCAATGCAGATAATACCCTGGAGGTGATAACATTGCTTTCCATGGACTATACTCAAAATATGAACAACCTTAATGCCTTGCTGGGGGTTAAGCGAAACTTTGATATTGTTGCAAAGCCCATGAAAATTGGGGGCATGTCGGCAACACTTTATTTTGTAGATGGTTTTGCCAAAGATGAAGTGATGGAAAAAATAATGGAATTTTTGCTGGACATAAAACCGGAAGCACTGGCGTCCATTCAACATGCCCAGCAGTTTGCCGAACAATACATTTCCTACCTAGAGGCAGACGTTGTGGCCGACACAGAGCAAATTGTGACAGACATTCTTTCCGGTTCACTGGCGCTACTGGTAGAGGGCTTTGGGGAAATCATCATCATTGATGCAAGAACATACCCGGCACGCAGTGTGGCCGAGCCGGACGATGACAAAGTGCTTCGGGGTTCAAGAGACGGTTTTGTGGAAACCCTTATCTTTAATACAGCCTTAATCCGCCGCCGTATTCGTGACCCAGGGCTGACCATGCGCATTTTTTCCATTGGGGATCGCTCCAAAACCGATGTGGTGCTTTGTTACATGGAAGGGTTGGTGGATGAAAAGGTATTAAATACCATGGTGCGTAAACTGGAAAACATCCACATCCATGCGTTGACCATGGGGCAGGAAAGTTTGGCAGAATGTCTCATCCAATCTCAATGGTACAATCCCTTTCCACGGGTGCGCTATACGGAAAGGCCGGATGTGGCCGCAGCCAATGTTTTGGAAGGTAAATTGATGCTGATCGTGGACAATTCGCCAGCAGTGATGATTTTGCCCACATCACTGTTTGATTACGTCCAGGAGACCAATGAGTTTTATTTTCCGCCCCTTATTGGCACCTATTTGCGTTTTGTGCGGCTCATCATTTTCAGCCTAACCTTATTTCTAACACCTTTATGGTATTTTCTTTTGAAAAACCCAGCGTATATTCCGCAATGGCTGCAGTTCATTAAAGTGGGGGAGCCTAATTCGGTGCCCATTTTTTTGCAATTGATTATCATGGAGTTTGCCATTGATATGCTGAAACTTGCTTCTTTAAATACACCGTCAGTACTGAGCAGTTCCTTTGGTGTGGTGGGTGCTCTTATTCTGGGGGACTTTGCAGTGAAAGCCCGTTGGCTGGTGCCGGAAGTGGTGCTGTATATGTCCTTTGTTGCCATTGCAGGTTTCACACAGCCTAGCTTTGAATTGGGCTACACCTTTAAGCTCTTTCGAATGCTGTTGCTTACCCTGATTGTACTGTTTAACTTTTGGGGATTTGTGGCGGGCATTGTGTGCATCGGGGTGCTTGCTGCCACAACGAAAACAGTCACCGGCCGGTGTTATTTGTTTCCACTTGTTCCTTTTAATAAGTCGGCGCTTGTTCGGGTGTTTATTCGTAAGCCCATTAGCAATGAAAACAATTAATAGAACAGTGCCTATATAAATGAAGGCAGCCCCCAAAAAATTGAAGGGCTGCCTGTTTGTGTATAAGAAGTTATGCTTTTGGCGCGAAGGTTTCCATTTGGTCCAGCAGTTTTTCAAAAGTTTTAAGGGCATTGGCAACCGGTTCGGGTTTAGACATATCCACCCCGGCAATTTTCAGCAGGTTAATGGAATAGTCGGAAGAACCGCCCTGCAAAAACTTGCGGTAATCTTCCACATGTTTGGGGTCGCCAGATAAAATACCCTGGGCCAACGCCACAGCAGCCGAATAGCCTGTGGCATACTGGTACACATAAAAAGCGCTGTAAAAGTGGGGGATACGGCTCCATTCCATGTCTATTTCTTCATCAAGCACAATGTCTGGGCCAAAATACTGGGCGTTCAGTTCCCGGTACAGCTGGCACAAAGCATTAACGGTTAAAGGTTCCCCTTGTTCCACCATGGTATGGGTTTTCATTTCAAATTCTGAAAACATGGTTTGGCGGATTAAAGTGCCCCGGAACTGCTCTAAATAGTAGTTGACCAAATACTTTTTCATGGCTTCATTGGTGGTGTTTTTAAGCAGATAATCCATGAGCAGGCATTCGTTTACGGTAGAGGCCACTTCTGCCACAAAGATGGTGTAGTCCCCGTACACATAAGGTTGCGTGCTCCAGGAATAGTGGCTATGCATGGCATGGCCCAGTTCGTGGGCCAATGTAAACATATCGTTGATTTTATTGTCAAAGTTCAGCAGCATGAAAGGATGGGTGCCGTAAGCCCCCCAAGCGTATGCGCCGCTGCGTTTGCCCTGGTTTTCATAAACATCAATCCAGCCGTTGTTAAAGGCTTCTTGCAACTGGGCAATATAATCTTCTCCAAGCGGGGCCAATGCTTTCAAAACGGTGGTCTTGGCATCTTCATAAGTCACCTGGGTATTGGCTTCCTTAATAATGGGGGTATACAAGTCGTACATGTGCAGTTCTTTAACCCCTAAAAATTGCTTGCGCAAACGGACATACCGGTGCATCAGGGGCAAATGGGCGTGTACCGTATCAATCAGGTTGGTGTACACTTCCGGGGGAATGTTGTAGTTGGACAACGCCCCGGCAAGAGCAGTGTCGTACTTTCTGGCCCGTGAGAAAAACACGTCTTTTTTCACGCTGGCGTTATAGGTGGTGGACAATGTGTTTTTCAGCTTAATGTAGGCAGCGTAATACGTTTCAAAAACATTTTTGCGCACTTCCTGCTTGCGTGCTTCCATTAAAGACGTATATTTGCCCTGGGTTAAGGTCACTTCTTCACCGTCATCATTTTTCACCGTGCCGAAGGTCATGTCTGCATCGTGAATCATGTCGTAAATGTTGCTGGCTGCATTGCCAATTTCGCTGGCCTGGGTTAACAATTCTTCCATTTCTGGCGTGAGAATGTGTTCCTTCACCCGAAGCAAATCTTCCAGCATATGCCGGTACAAACCCAAGGCTTCGTTGCTGGTCAGTGCTTTTTCAATGACTTCTGGGTCGATGGCCAAAATTTCCGGGTCTATGAAAGACATAGCCGCCATCAATTTAATGAGCAGGCTTTCCGCCTGGTCTGCCATGCCCTGGCTGCGGTGGTCTCCCGCATCTTCATGCAGCTTCATGGTGGCGTACACATAAAGTTTTTCTGCCTTTTCAGAAATGGCATCTTTGTCTTGCAAACAAGCCAAAAGGGTGTCCATGTTGCTCAACTGCCCTTTGTATTTTTCAAAATTACCAATGCTTTCAGACATGGCTTTATAATCTTTTTGCCATTGGTCAGCACTGGGGTACAAATCCTCAATGCGCCACTTGTACTGATTGTCTGTTTCATCCCGCTTTTTAAGCCCTTCTGCCATCATAACAACCCCTTTATTCAATCTCTATTTTTCAGTTTGAGCATCTTTGTTTTCTATTATACCATCATTTTCCTGTCCATTACGCTTAAATTTATCTACATTCCAAAACAAAATAAACCCGGCTACCACCAAAATAATGCTAACCACTTGAGAAACTGCCAAATTGGTGCCCCACAGCAAAAGCTGATCTGTGCGTAAACCTTCAATGGCAAAACGTCCCATGCCATAACCGAACAGATACAGGGCGAAAACTTCTCCGTCTGTTCTTTTCAGCCTTTTCAAAATATTCATGACTGCAAAAATGAATAGGCACCATAAAGATTCGTACAAAAAGGTGGGGTGCACCTGTATGTAGGCCGCACCATTGATCATCACCGGGAATTCTGCCACTATATCTGGAACAAAAGGCACTTGTTCTTTTAAATAGGCCATGGCAAACCGGCCATTGGAAATGCCACCAAAAGCTTCCCGGTTAAAGAAGTTTCCCCAGCGGCCAATGGCTTGCCCCAAAATTAAGGCAGGTGCGGCGGTGTCTGCAAAAAGCCAAAAAGACATTTTGTTTTTGCGGGTATAGATGATAGCGGTGATGATGGCGGCAATGACAGCGCCATAAATGGCCAACCCGCCTTCTCGGGTGGCAAATATCTTCAGCAAATTATCCCGGTAGTTCTCCCAAGTAAAAATCACATAGTAAAGCCGTGCGCCAACCACGCATGCCAGCACCACGTAAAATAAAAAGTTTAAATAATGATCTGGGTTTTGGCCGGTGCGCTTGGCTTCGTGCACTGCATACAGGGTGCCGCTGGCAATGGCCAAGCCAATGCACAGGCCATAAAAATATACTTCAAGACCAAACAGGCTGAAAGCCACCCGGGGAAGGTGGGCAATTTCAATACCCAGGTTTGGGAAAATCACTTCAGGTACCATACAATCCCTCATTAGTAAAAGTTAAGTAGGATAAATAGCGGAATAAGCGCAAGCCTCTGGGTTTAGAAAGTTCCGCAGCCTTTGGGTTACCGAGGCGCTGTTGCATTGGCGGTATGCTCCCCACAAGTCTTGCAAATTGCTGCCTTTGGTTACCAAATCTCCCGAAACGGTGGTGACCACATCTAAGCTGTCTAAGCCTCGAATGAACCGGCCGGTGTGTTTGCGTATCATTTGCGCTAACCGTTTTTCATCAATACCTTGGCTGTTCACCCGTTGAATTTCTTCCAAAAGGGCGTGGTGTACCGCTTTGGGATTGTCGCAGCTACAGGTAATGGTGGCCCAGCCGAAAGTATCGCTGCCCACATATTCTGTGTGAAAAGGGCCGTCGATGGTGCCTTGGCTGTATAGGTCATTAAAGAAAGTTGAACTTTCCCCAAACAGCAAATCCAAAAGTATTTTTGTATCTGCCATGCGTTTGGCCACTTGGGGGTGAAACTGGCTTTCTTTAAAACCTACGGCCAGCATGGGCCGGGACAGGGGCATCTTTCTCTCTGCACAGCCAGCCTGAACATGGGCTGGTTCATTTGCATTCAACCGGGAGACTACGGATTGATCAACAGGTTTAGGCGGTATGTGCTTTTCCGCCATGGCCATAATGGCATCCGGGTCCACATCTCCGGCGCAAATGAGCGCCATGTTGTCTGGGGTGTAAAAGGCATTGTAGCAGTGATAGAGCAATGTTTTGTCTATGGCTTCAATGTCCTTGGCTGCCCCTGCAATGCTTTGGCGCAAGGGGCTGTCATGGTACAAAGCTTCCAAAAGCTGCACACCCAACTGCCAAAAGGGGCTGTCGTCATACATGGCAATTTCCTGCAAAATAATGTCCTTTTCCTTGGCCACATTTTCGTTGGTGAAGTAGGGGGCCTGCACAAAATCCAGCAACAAAGACAGGCATTCCTCAAAACGGTTAACGGCAGAGAAATAATAAGCCGTGGCGGTATGGCTTGTAAAAGCGTTTACATTTGCGCCCAGTTCTATAAATTGATCAAAAGCCGATACGGTTTCACCTTCAAAAAGCTTGTGCTCTAAAAAATGGGCAACCCCAGCGGGGGTGGTGTAGGTTTGGCCATTGGCTTGAAATTGCCTGTCTACAGAGCCATAACGGACGCAAAGTAAGGCTTGCTTTTCCACATATCCTTTTTTTGGCATTATATAACAAGTCAAGCCGTTTGACAACACCCGGCAGGTAAATGCTTCCAGAGGGTCGTATGGGATGGGGTTCTGTTTCATGTTATCACCTGTCTAAGTTATTAATATATGTTTTAAACCAGCGTGTATATGGTATCTGCATACAACTTTTCAGCGGCATGGAAGATAGCCGCTTTCGGGGTTTTCTGTATTTTGGCCAACGTATCTTCCACTGTGTCTGTATCCCCCAGCATATGCTGGGACAAATAAAAGTCCATCACGGCGGAAGGGTGGTCTGCAATGGTGGTGAACTTTTGGCTTAAACTGTTTCTGGCATTTTCCAGTTCCTGTTTGGTGACATTGCCCTTGGCAATGTCTGCCAACAGGCGGTTTGCCAATTCCAGCGTTTTTTCCACTTTGTCTTTTTCTACCCCGGCTTGCATTAAAACAATGCCTTTAAAACGGTAAACAAAGGAATTAATGTAATAACACAAGCTTTCCTTTTCACGCACAACAGAAAAAAGCTTGCCTCCGGCACTTCCGCCCCAAAGCTCGCTGGCCAACAGCAGGGCGTAATAATCATCAGACACAGGGGCAATGCCACTGCGATACCCCACCACCAGCTTGCATTGGCTGATGCCCATTTCTTCTGTTATGGTTTTAGGCTGGCCGGGGTTGTAAACGGGGGAGGGCAGGGGGATGGACAGCACATGACCCCGGTCTTGTGTGGGAAACAGCTGGGTAATGGCTTCTTCTATAGCCTTCGGCTCTAAATCGCCCATCACCACAAAGTCCATGGGGGAGCTTTCCAAAATGTCTTTGTACCGGCTGTAGCAGTTTTTAGGGGTAATGCTCGGTAAATCCGCTTCATAGCCGTCTCCCAATAGGCCAAAAGGCTCGTTTTGGCACATTTCCTCTACGCAACGTAGCTTGGCATATTCGCCGCGGTTGTTTTTCCGGCTTTGAATGGCCAGCTGTAAATTATCTTTTTCACCGGCAACAAATTCCGGCATGAAGCCCTCGTCTTTCACCAACGGTTGGGTCATCACGTTTGCAATAAAACGCATACATTCGCCGGTGATGTCTGTGCTGTCTGGAATCACTTTTGGGCTTAAGAAACCCATGTAAAACTGCAACAATTGTTGTTCACCTTTTTTTAGCGTCTGCACATCAAAAATAGCGCCGTACAAACTTTCCGCTTTGGCCTGCATTTTTGCCAGGGAATCATAGGGCGCACAGCCCCGTTGTAGAATGTGGGGGATGAGGGCGTTGGCGGTGACCGTTTCTCGTTGTAAAGGCTGCCGTAACAACAAAGCCAAGGACACCGTGTTAAATTTTGGCTCTTGGATGATGTGCAGCGACCGCCCCTGGCCCAGATGGGTTTGGTACACTTTGGGGTTCATCGCTTTTCAATCACCACCCCATGGGCAATGGAAGGGATGGTTAGCCCTTGCTGGGCGCTGGTGGGGCTTAAAAGTGCGCCAGTAGGAACCAGCAGCATTTTTTTAATTTGCCCTTTACTGAATTTATCCATAAAATAGCCGCAAAAGGTAATGGCGGCACAGGCGCAACCGCTGCCTCCGGCGTGGGTGTCTTGGCTTCTCTGGTCAAAGATTTCCATGCCGCAATCGGTGTAGTTGGTGCCCATGTTGTAACCTTCCCGGCCCACCAGCTCTTGTAGCAACTTTGCGCCCACATGGCCCAAATCTCCGGTGGCAATCAGGTCGTAATCTTCTGGGCGGCAATTAAAGTCTTTAAAATGGGCAAGGATGGTGTCCGCCGCAGCCGGAGCCATGGCCGCACCCATGTTGTTGGCATCTTTAATGCCCATGTCAATGATTTTGCCGGTGGTAACGGCTGTAACGGCCGGGTTGTTGCCCGATTCCCTTGACAGCACCACAGACCCGTCCCCGGTGACCGTCCAGGAAGCGGTAGGGGGCCTTTGCCCGCCCATTTCTAAAGGAAAGCGAAATTGCTTTTCGGCTGCACAAAAGTGGCTGGAAGCCCCAAGCAGCACATGGTTAGCAAAACCGCCGTCAATGAGCATGGCTCCTACGCTTAAGCCTTCCCCAAAGGTGGAGCAAGCGCCGAAAATACCCAGAAAGGGGATGTTCATTTCTTTAATGCCAAAGCTGGTGCCCATGCTTTGGTTTAACAAGTCCCCTGCTAGCACATAATCTATGTCCTGTGGTGTAAGCCCGGCTTTGTCCAGGGCTAGCTGCATGGCTTTTTGCACCAGCTTGCTTTCGGCTTGTTCCCAGCTTACTTCCCCGGCCATGGCCTCTGATTCTATCACATCAAAATAGGAGCCCAGTGGCCCTTCACCTTCTTTGGCACCCGCCACAGATGCGGCAGACTTAATCCCCACCGGGTACTGAAAGGAAACCGATTGTTTGCCTACTTTTTTTAACATGTTTATCCCTCACTTCACAAAGTAGTAGATGATGCCCACAAGTACCGATGAAAGAAGGCCGTAAACAATAACAGGCCCGGCCACCAAAAACATTTTGGCGCCGATGCCCAGTATCATGCCTTCTTTTTTAAACTCAATGGCTGGGGCTGCAACCGAATTGGCAAAGCCAGTGATGGGCACCACGGTGCCAGCGCCACAAAACTTGCCAATTTTATCAAACACGCCAATCCCTGTGAGCACCACTGCAATAAAGATGATGGTGACCGATACGTACATGCCGGCATCATCTTTGGATGCGCCCATATTGGTGAAAAAAGTGTTTAACCATTGGCCACCCACGCAAATGAGCCCCCCTGTGATAAATGCTTTGATGCAGTTCATCAAAAGGGCGCTGTTGGGGGAAACTTCTTTGACCAGCTGGTCATATTTCTTTTTGCCTGCTGCTGATGTGTCCATAAATGCTTATTCCTCCTTAGCTCTCGTTAATTGTTATTGTTAATGGGGTTTATAAAACCCAGGAATGATATAGTAAGCCAGTGTGCCAAGAAATTTACCCAGCGCAATGGCCAACACAAAAAAGAACATGCCCTGCTGTACTTTGGTGCGCCGGGTCATAATGGGAATCACGTCTAAAACCTCTGCCAAAGACATGGCGATGCACCCCAGAAATACCCCATCGCAAAAGGAAATAAGGGTGGCCAGAGGGATGCCGATGGGTACTTTAAAGTCCCATACATCGGAAGCAGTGCCCAGAATACCGCCCAGCATAATGGCTTCTTCGTAAATTCTGGCATAGCGCTGGGTGCCGGTCTTTTGGGCAAGCCTTGGTACCACGCCAATGATGGCAATGAATGCAAATACACCCCCGGCAATGATGACCCCGCCGGAAAAGCCAAAAACCACCGCCCCAAAAACTTTAAGGGCCGTCATGGGTTATTGTTTTCCTTTGTTTTTTTGGCATCTAAAATGTCGATGAGGGTGTCGGTCACTTCGGTTTCATAAATGGAAATTTGCACTTCAATGGGGGTGGGGTCGTTGGTAATTTTTCTGCCCATAAAATGGTTAAAGAACATGATAATGCCAAAAGCCAAACCAATAGCATAGGGTATTTGCAAAATATAAGGCCGTTCGTTTTCCCAGCCAAATATCATTTTATGGGAGTTTTTAAACACTTCATACAACTGGGCATCGGAATAAAAGCTCATAATGGCGGTGGCACTACCCGCAAAAAGCACCAGGCAAACAAAGGCAACCTTCAACCACTTGAACCAAGGGTTGTCCTTGCTTTTGGTGGGTGCGTATTCCACCAGGGTGTCCATTTCGCCCACATTGTTTACGGTATCGTTAGGGTATTTCTTTTTTATGCATTTAATGATGTCGGTAACCGACACCAAATAACAGCGCCGTGCATCAGGGTCTGCACTAAAGAGCTTTAAGGCGTTGATGGCATCCATGGTGTTACGGTCTGCCAGCACCTCTGCCACATCTTGCACCAGAATGTCTGTGCGCCCGGCAACAATGGCTTTTTTCATTGGTTTAACATAAATATCCAAGGGTTTAATCACGTCTCCTCCAAGTGAAACTGGCGTCCAGTTGAACCACTGTAGTATAAGCCTTTTCAACATTTTTCATTCACGTCCACCGTGGAAAAGCATATGATGTTTTATAGTCATACAGGTTATGCATAGCACATTTGAAAGAAGCGGGGAGTGATTTTGTGTACCAAAACAAGTTCCTAGTGCTGGGCGGAGATTTGCGCAACATTGCACTTGCCGACCATCTGATTCTGGATGACAAAAAAGTCGAAGTTTACGGCTTTTCAAAATATTCCGCACAGCAAAATTCTAAGATGAACTTCTCTAAAAACTTAAAAAAGTGTATTAAAAATGCAGAGGTGATTATTGGTCCCATTCCCTGTTGCAGCGACAATAATGTGCTGAATACCCCCTTTAACGGCAGTGTTATAACCGTTGATGCCGTTTTCGACCTGATGGAGCCCGGCCAAGTTTTTATTGCGGGGCGCATTGGGCCGGATGTTCTGAAAATGGCCAAAAACCGTAACATTCCTATTTTCGACATTCTGGAACGGAACGAAATGGCCATTTTAAATGCCATTCCCACGGCAGAAGGGGTCATTCAAATTGCCATGGAAGAAATGAAAACCACATTGCACGGTGCGAATGTGATGGTTTTGGGTTATGGGCGCATAGGCAAAATACTGTGCAAAATGCTGCAAGGCATTGGCGCCAATGTCTTTGCTGTTTCCCGCCGCCATGACGATGCGGCCATGAGCAAAAGTTTTGGTTATACGCCGTTGCACTTTGGGCAATTGCCGGAACATCTGGGGCATATGGGGTTGATTGTCAATACGGTTCCCAGCATCATTTTGGATAAGCACAATTTAAAGTTTGTAGACCGGCAGTGCCTCATCATTGATGTGGCCTCCAAGCCTTTTGGGGTAGACGAAGAGGCCTGCCAACATGAAGGGCTTCAAGTGATTTTTGCCGCATCGTTACCTGGCAAAGTGGCACCGGTTACAGCCGCAGCCTATATTAAGGAAACGGTGTTCAACATTTTAAACGACACCAATTTTGTTTTGAAAGCATAATTCTGAAAGGTAGGTGTGTTTCATGGAGCTTCTGAACAAAACCATTGGCTTTGCCATAACAGGCTCCTTTTGTACCATAGACGATATTTTGCCGCAGATGCAAGCGCTGGTGGACGCAGGGGCAACGGTACTGCCCATTTTGTCTTACAGCACCTCTGGGTTTGACACCCGTTTTGGAAAGGCAAAGGATTTAAAAGAAGTGTTAACGTCTATCACCAAGCAGGAACCCATCCTGACCATTGCCCAAGCAGAGCCCATCGGGCCCAAAGGGCTGCTGGATATTTTGTTGGTGGCCCCTACAACAGGCAACACATTGGCTAAGATTGCCAACGCCATTACAGACACCCCCGTGACCATGGCGGTAAAGGCCCATTTGCGCAACGACCGGCCGGTGGTGTTATCGGTTTCCACCAATGATGGGCTGGGGGCATCGGCCAAAAATATCGGCTTGCTTTTAAATACAAGAAACATTTATTTTGTCCCTTTCGGGCAAGATGACCCGGTGAAAAAAAGCCGTTCTTTGGTGGCCAAAACCCATTGGATTGTGCCAACACTGAAAGAAGCACTGGAAGGCCGTCAAATTCAGCCGTTGTTAGCGGGCAGAGAGGATGTGCCTCATGAATCATAATGTCATTGCCATGCATTGTGTGCCGGTAGGAAAAAAAGGGCGGGTAAAAAGCCTGTTGACCGAAGGTAACATTAGAAGGCGGCTTCAAGACATTGGCCTGGTGGAAGGCACCATGGTGGAATGCTTACAAAAAAGCCCTGCGGGAGACCCTATTGCTTACGGCATCCGGGGGGCTGCCATTGCGCTGCGGTGTGAGGACTGCGCACAAGTATTAATAGAGATGAATTGAATTTTGGAGTGTGGGATATGAGGCAAACCTTAAACGCCGGAAACAGCGGCCTTACCATACAAAAAAAACAAAACGAGGACAAAATGATTGCCCTGGCCGGAAACCCCAATGTGGGTAAAAGTACCGTTTTTAACGGCTTAACCGGGTTAAAGCAGCATACAGGCAATTGGCCGGGCAAAACAGTTGCTACAGCGGTGGGCACATACACCCATGAGGACAAAGATTATATTTTAGTAGATATACCGGGCACGTATTCTTTAATGGCACACTCTGCCGAAGAAGAAGTGGCCAGAGATTTCATTTGTTTTGGCGGGACAGATGGTGTGGTGGTGGTTTGTGATGCCACCTGTCTGGAACGTAATTTAAACTTGGTGCTACAGACGCTGGAAATAGCCCCCCATGTGGCTGTGTGCGTCAATTTAATGGACGAAGCAAAGAAAAAAGGCATTGTTATAGACTTTCAAGCATTGGAAGCATGTTTGGGGGTGCCGGTGGTGGCAGCAAACGCCACCAGAGGCCAGGGGTTTGAGGAGCTAAAAGCAATCATTGCCCGCATAGATACCTTTTCCGGCAACCCCCGGCCGGTACATTACGGTGAAGCTGTAGAGGAAGCCATCGCCCTTGTGGAAAAGGCGGTGGCTACAACATTGCATAGCGGTTTAAGCCCACGCTGGGTGGCCTTACGATTGTTGGAGGACAGCTTACCCCAAAACGAAGCGTTAAACAGCGCCTTAGCACAGGCACCGGAAGTGGCGAAGGTGCTGAGCAAAGCTTTGCAGGGCTTGGAAAATGCGGGTATTTCCCAAAGTGCTTTAAAAGATAAGATTGTTTCAACTTTAGTGCATACAGCCGAAATTTTGGGAAACCGATGTGTTTCCTTTGAAAAGTCCGACTATAACCAGTTGGACCGGAAGCTGGATAAAATATTGACGGGCAAATACAGCGGTTTGCCGGTGATGCTGCTCTTGTTGGCGCTGGTGTTTTGGATTACCATTTCTGGAGCCAACGTGCCCTCCCAGTGGATTGGTTCTGTATTGTTTCAATTGCAGGATGTACTTTGGAATAGTTTGAATCACGTAGGTGTACCTATTTGGTTAAACAATATGTTGGTTTTGGGCATTTATAGAGTGGTTGCCTGGGTGGTGTCTGTGATGTTGCCCCCAATGGCTATTTTCTTTCCATTGTTTACCCTCTTGGAAGATTTGGGCTATTTGCCCCGGGTGGCTTTTAACCTGGACTATCAATTTAAAAAGTGCTGTGCTTGCGGAAAGCAAGCGCTAACTATGTGCATGGGATTCGGATGCAACGCTGCGGGGGTGGTAGGGTGCCGCATTATTGACTCCCCAAGGGAACGTTTAATTGCCATTCTTACCAATAACTTTGTGCCCTGCAACGGCCGGTTTCCGCCACCACACAAAGAGCAACACTATGCCGTCTATTTAACTCCCTCCTGTGATTGAAGGATGGATAGCATTTTATCAATAACGGCTATCTTTTGTTCCGTGGTGAGCTGCGACTGGTTTAACCTTCGCTCTATGACGTCTGCGTGAAACTGGCTTATGGGCTGGGCAAGGGCGTGTACATTGTTGTTATTGGTGGTATGTACGATAATGTTTTGAACATGGTTTTTTCTCATGCACACACTCCATTTCAAAAGCAATGTAGTGACAATGTATGCATGCACCGATTCGTCCAATAACAAAAAGAAAACGAGAAAAAGCAGGGTTAATAAACAATGTTTTAACCAATAAAAATTAAAATTATTGTAGTCAAAGCAAGTAATTGCAACAATTAAAAATTAAAACCTTTAGGAAAATTGCACAATTATGCATTAAAGATTTATACAAAATATCTATTGCATGATTTGAAAAAAATGGTATGATTATGTTACACCGTGCTCGGACACGGTAGTGAGGTGAGTGCTTGAAAGTTACTATAAAACGTATTGCAGAACTGGCAGGTGTATCAAGAGGCACCGCAGACAGGGTGTTAAATGGCAGAGGGGGCGCCAGCAAAGAAACAACCGAAAAAGTGCTGCAAATTGCCCAAAGCTTAGACTATAAGCCCAATGTAGCGGCCAAAGCGCTGGCGATGAAGCGGTACAGCAAAAAAAAGATTGGCGTGATACTCAATGCCCAGAGTAATCCGTTTTATGATGATGTGATTGAGGGCGTACATGAGCAGGCTAAACTTATTGCCGACTTAGGTTTTGAAGTGGTGGTAAAAACTGCAAAAGGTTATGATGTGCAACAACAAAGTGGGCTTATTGGCCAATTTATGGAAGATCAAATTTGCGGGCTGGCCATTTCCCCCATTAATGATATAGAGATAGCCAATAAAATTAATGAACTGGCCAACAGTGGCATTCCTGTTGTCACCGTTAACACAGACATTGAAAAGTCTAAGCGTTTGGCGTATGTGGGCAGCAATTACGAAAAGGGCGGCCGCATTGCAGCCGGTTTGTTTGGCATGACCTGTGGGCAAACAGAAAAAATTGGCATCGTCACAGGCTCTTTAAAGGTGCTGGGGCACAATTTGCGCATAAAAGGTTTTAAATCATGCATTAACCAAGACTTTCCCCGCATATCCATTGCGGATATATATGAATGTAACGATAACGATGCGTTGGCATACCAGGTAACCAAGGAAATGCTTTTAAAAGACCAAGACATGACGGGTGTGTTTTTCACAGCCGCAGGCACAAAAGGCGGGCTTGAAGCCGTAAGAACAGTTTGCCCCCATAAAAAATTAAAAGTGGTTACTTTCGATTTTGTTCAGACAATTAAAGAAAACTTGCTGAACGATACCATCATGGCCACCATTTGTCAGGAACCGTATCAGCAAGGGTTTTTAAGTATTAAGGTACTTTACGAATATATCATGTCGGGCATTTTGCCTGAAAGTGAATATATTATTACAGACACATTTGTGAAAACAAAGTATAACCTGTAATCAAGTAATGAAGGCTTGCTTCAACAGCAAACTAAAGGGGGATTATATGCATACTTTTTTTGAAAACATACCCGCCATCAAGTATGAGGGTAAGGACAGCACAAACCCGTTAGCATTTAAGCACTATAACCCGGAACAAATCATTATGGGCAAACCCATGAAAGAACATTTAAAGTTTGCCATGAGCTATTGGCACACCATGTGCGGCGCTGGTGGGGACCCTTTCGGCTCTCCCACGGTAGACAGAAGCTATGGGCAAGAAAACCCCATGGATATGGCCAAAGCAAAGGCAGACGCTGCCTTTGAATTTATGACCAAAATGGGCATTGAATATTTTTGTTTCCACGATGTAGACATTGCGCCGGAAGGCAACAGTTTAGAAGAATTTAAAGCCAATCTGGAAGAAATGACGGATTATATTAAGCAGCTGATGGATAAAACCGGAATCAAATTGCTGTGGGGAACGGCAAACCTGTTTTCCCACCCACGGTATATGCATGGCGCGGGAACTTCCCCTTATGCGGATGTTTTGGCCTGCGGGGCGTTTCAAATTAAAAATGCCATAGATGCCACCATTAAGCTGGGTGGTGCAGGGTATGTTTTCTGGGGCGGCCGTGAAGGTTATGAAACCCTGTTAAACACAGACATGGGGCTGGAGCTGGACAACATGGCCCGTTTAATGAAAATGGCAGTGCAGTATGGCCGTGCACAAGGGTTTAAAGGGGATTTCTACATAGAACCAAAACCAAAGGAACCCACCAAACATCAGTATGATTTTGACACGGCCACTGTTTTGGCATTCTTGCAAAAATACGGTTTAAAAGACGATTTTAAAGTGAACATAGAAGCCAACCACGCAACCCTTGCCGGCCACACTTTCCAGCATGAGCTGGTGCTGGCCCGTGTGAATGGCATATTCGGCTCTATTGATGCCAACCAAGGCGACTACCTGCTGGGTTGGGACACAGACCAATTCCCTACCAACGTGCATGAAACCACCTTGTGTATGCTGGAAGTTTTAAAAGCAGGGGGCTTTACCAACGGCGGCCTGAACTTTGATGCCAAGTTAAGACGGGGTTCTTTTCAGCCGGTGGACTTCTTCCACGCATACATCGGCGGGATGGATGCCTTTGCGTTGGGGCTTATCAAAGCAGCCAAGGTAATGGAAGACGGCCGTTTGAATCAATTCGTGGAAGAACGGTACAAAAGCTACCAATCCGGCATTGGCGCCAAAATTGTGGCAGGTGAAACAACTTTAGAAGAACTGGCAGCTTATGCGGCCAACATCCCAAATCCCACAGTGCAAAGTGGCGGGCAGGAGTATTTAGAAGGCGTTCTAAACCAAGTGATTTATTCTTAAATTAAGGGTGAATGTAAAGTGAAATACGTCATCGGCATAGACATTGGCACATCCGGCACAAAAACTTTGCTTGTAAGCCAAGCGGGGAAAATTGTTGCATCGGCAAGTGCAGAATACCCTTTGTACCAGCCCCAAAACGGCTGGGCAGAGCAAGACCCTAACCACTGGTGGCAGGCCACGTGCACAACCATTCAATCTGTTTTAGTCCAGTCTGGCATAATGCCTGAAGAAATTGAAGGTATTGGTTTGTCCGGGCAAATGCACGGGCTGGTTATGCTGGATGTTAATGGTGAAGTGATTCGCCATGCCATTCTTTGGTGTGACCAGCGCACCGCCCAAGAGTGCGCAGACATTAACGGTTTGGTTGGTGAACAACGCCACGTTGAAATTGCGGCTAATCCACCCCTTACGGGTTTTACATCCCCTAAAATATTGTGGGTGCGCAAGCACGAACCAGAGCACTATGCCAAATGCCATAAAATATTGCTGCCAAAAGATTACATCCGCTATAAGCTGACCGGGGAATTTGCCACGGAAGTGTCGGATGCTTCGGGCATGGGGCTGCTGGATGTGAAGGGCCGTTGCTGGTCTGAAGAAATATTGGAAAAGTTGGACATAAACATCAACCTGCTGGGTAAGATGCATGAGTCTGTGGAAATTACCGGCCGGGTGACCCAACAAGCTTCCCAACAAACCGGCCTTGCAGAAGGCACGTTGGTGGCAGGTGGGGCTGGCGATAATGCAGCCGCAGCTGTAGGCACCGGCATTGTAAAAGATGGAAGGGCCTTTACGACCATTGGCACTTCCGGGGTGGTATATGCCCACACCTCCACACCCGTCATCGAATCAAAGGGGCGGATACATACGTTTTGTTCAGCTGTGCCCGGGGAATGGCATGTGATGGGCGTCACCCAAGGGGCAGGCCTTTCCCTTCGCTGGTTGCGGGACACGGTGTGTACGGAGGAAGCGGCGGAAGCCAACATGCAGGGCACCGACCCATACGATGTGATGGCTAAAGAAGCAGAAACGGCACCCATTGGTGCTGAAAGTCTGGTGTTTCTGCCCTACTTAATGGGCGAGCGCACCCCCCATTTAAACCCCAACGCAAGGGGCGTGTTTTTCGGCTTGTCCCCCGTACATCATAGAAGCCACATGATTCGCAGCGTTATGGAAGGGGTTAGCTATTCACTGATGGACTGCCTGGCCTTGCTCAAAGAAATGGACATTGTCTGCAACGACATGACCATTTGCGGTGGGGGAGGGCGTAGCGCCTTCTGGTGCCAAATGCTGGCAGATATTTTTGGCAGCCCGGTGAAAACACTGCAAAGCGCAGAAGGCCCGGCTTTAGGTGTGGCCATTCTGGCAGGGGTTGGCGCCGGTTGGTTTCAAACCGTGGAAGAAGGTTGCCAACAGTTTTTGGCTACGAAAAAAAGCTATGAACCCCAAAACGAAAACAAACCGGCTTACGATAAGTATTATGACATTTATAAAAACCTTTACAAAGATTTGGCCACACGGTTTAACGATTTGTAATTAAAGACGCAACCACGATCAAACTTCATATTTTAAGGAGGTTTATGCCATGGGAAAAAGACTTGTTACATTATGCACATGCCAGTGGGCAGATTTGCCTTTGGAGGAGCTGTGCCAGTTGGCAGTACAAATGGGCTATGACGGCCTGGAACTGGCTTGCTGGGGCAACGGTGTAGATTTGGACAAAGCCGCCGCAGACGACGGCTATGTAGCTGAAGTTTTAAACACCCTTAAAAAGTATAACCTGCAATGCAAGGCACTGGCCACCCACATCATTGGCCAATGCGTGGGGGATGCCCCAGACGTGCGCTTGAACAACTTTGCCCCCCCTCAACTGGCCGATAAGCCGGAAGAAATTCGGCAATGGGGCATTGAGACTATGAAAAAAGCCGCCATTGTGGCTAAGAAAATGGGTGTTAAAGTCATTACAGGCTTTACCGGTTCCCCCATCTGGAAGTTTGTATACTCCTTCCCACAAACCACAGAGCAAATGGTGGAAGAAGGTTTTGACGAAATTGTACGGTTGTGGACGCCCATTTTGGAAGTGTTCAAAGAAAATGATGTGAAATTTGCTTTGGAAGTGCACCCGGGGGAAATTGCTTTTGATTATTACTCCACCCAAAAACTACTGAAAAAGTTTGAGGGCGTTGAAGCATTTGGGCTGAACTTTGACCCCAGCCATCTGCTGTGGCAAGGCATTAAGCCAGAGCTTTTCCTGCGGGATTTCATGCACAAAGTATACCATGTACATATGAAAGACGTGGCCGTAACGCTGGACGGCAGAAGCGGCATTTTAGGTTCCCACATTGATTTTGGCGACTTGCGCCGTGGCTGGAACTTCCGTTCTTTAGGCCATGGGGATGTAAACTTTGAAGAAATTATCCGTACACTCAATGCTGCCGGTTACGACGGCCCGCTTTCCGTGGAATGGGAAGACAGCGGCATGGACCGCATTGAAGGGGCAACAGAAGCTGCTGCATTTGTGAAGAAAATTGACTTTAAAGCTTCCGATTTTAAGTTTGACGATGCCATTGCAAACTAATTTGAAACAATGGAAGGAGGATTGTGCATGAAACGTGTGACATACGGCATGGTGGGCGGGCATCTTCATGCCTTTATCGGTGAGGTACACCGCAAAGCTTTAAATTATGACAACCGAGCCCGTTTGGTTGCCGGATGCTTTAGCTCCGATGCTGAAAAGAACAATGAAACCGGCCAGGCCTACAGCTTAGAGGACGGCCGGGTTTATGCAAGCTACGCCGATATGGCAGAAAAAGAAAGTGCACGTGAAGACGGCATTAACTTTGTTATCATCACCACGCCAAATCATTTGCATTATGCGGTGTCTAAGGCGTTTCTGGAAAAAGGCATTCATGTGGTGTGCGAAAAGCCTTTGTGCTTTGAAGTGGCGCAAGCCCAGGAACTGGTGGAGCTGGCAGAAAAGAAAAACCTGCTCTTTGCCGTTACATATTCATACACCGGCTACACCATGATTAAAGTTATGAAAGAAATGATTGCAAACGGGGCCATTGGCAATGTGGTGTCTGTAAATGGCGAATACATTCAGGAATGGCTCATTGACAACCTTTCCCCGGAACAACCAGGCACAGCAAAACTTTCTGTGTGGCGTACAGACCCTCAATATTCCGGCGTATCCAATTGCGTGGGGGATATTGGCACCCACATTGAAAACATGATTCACTATTTAACAGGTTTAAATATCAAGCGTTTGGCCGCTACCGTTAACCGTTTTGGGCACCCGCTGGACTTAAACGCCAACATGCTCATCGAATACGACAACGGGGTGAACGGTGCATACTGGTGTTCCCAAATTGCAGCCGGTAAGTTGAACGGGTTTAAAGTGCGTATTTATGGGGATTTAGGGGCACTGGAATGGGAACAACACTTCCCAGACTACGTTCAGTATACGCCAAAAGGCAAACCCACCCAAACCCTTTCCAGAGGCACAGGTTATATCACGGAACAAGCGGGCGGATACAGCCGCATCCCCTCCGGCCACCCTGAAGGGCTGTATGTGGCGTTTGCTAACATGTACAAAAACATCATCAGTGCGGTGTTAAAGCTGAAAGAAGGCCAGCAGCTTACCGAAGCAGATATGGATTTTGCAACGGTGAAGGACGGCTTAAATGGTGTGAAATTTGTGCATGCCGTGATGGAAAGCGCAGAAAAAGGCGCTTGCTGGGTTGATGTAAACTGAGCATAGATGGTTTATGCAAGGTTTATATATGTACTGAAAATATAAAAAAATGGAGGTCAAAGTATGAAAAAAGCAATTGCATTAGGGCTTGCGCTGGTAATGTCTACCGCACTCCTGTTCACCGGATGCAGTTCTTCCACACCGGCTCCGTCTCCGGAAGCGCCTGCCGCTGAAGAACCGGCAGCCGAAACACTAGCTGTGCAAGAAGCACCCGCAGCAGACGGGGAAATTTCCATTCTCATTCCAGGTGCCACCCACGGTTGGCCGGTAGGCGTGTTGTACTACGCCAATGAGAAGCAAAAAGAGCTGGAAACATTAGGCCAAAAAGCGGTTGTATACACAGCAGACACCGCACAAGCCCAGATTGAGAAACTGGAAGACTTGATGACCCGTTCCGACATTAAAGGCGTGATGATTTTACCTTTTGATAACAGCGTGGTCAACGCCGTTAAAGGCATGGAAGGCAAAGTACCTTTCGTTATGTTCGACCGTATTCTTGAAGGCGTCAATTCCAACGCCAACGTAATGGGCGACAACTTCGGCATTGGGTACGAAACCGCCAAGATTTTCCTTGAAAAAGGGCTGCAAAAAACCGACAAAATTTTAGAAATGCCTGGCGACAACTCCAGCGTTCCTGAAATGCGTTCCAATGGCTTTAGAGAAGGCTTGAAAACACAAGGCGGCTGGACGGACGAAGAACTGAACGCTGCTATCTTCAAAACCGACTTCACTGGTTGGAGCCGTGACAATTCCAAAACCTTGTTCGAGGGCTTCGTAGGCTCTAAAACACAAGAAGAACTTGATCAATACAAGTTTATCTTCACCCATGACGATGAAATCGCCATTGGTATCTTCAACGCTATTCAAGCAGGCAACCTGGGCAAAAACATTGACAAAGTTGAAGTTTTAGCCGCTTCTGCCGGTAACCAAGAAATGTACAACATTCTGAATGATGGCACCTATGCCGACCAGTTCTATCTGTTCTCTCTCACCTACCCGCCATACATGGTGCAAGACGCCATTGACGTGTTGGTGCAAGTGTTGAACGGCGAAACGGTTGACAAAGAAATTGTTATCCCTGTTAAAAAAGTGGATAGCACCAATGCCAAAGACTACTTAAATCCTGATTCACCTTATTAATCCGTTTCCTCTAGCAAAGGCTGTATGATGCAGTGCTTTATACAGCCTTTGCTTATAAAGTTTGCGAATAAGCGGGGGTCAAACATGCAGTTATTGGAAATGACAAACATAAGCAAGTCGTTTTTTGGTGTTAAGGTATTAAACAATGTGACCCTCACAGTAGGCGAGGGCGAAACCCATGCCCTGCTGGGCGAAAACGGCGCAGGGAAATCCACGCTGATGAACATTCTTGGCGGCGTTCACGAACGAGACAGCGGGGAAATTGTGCTTAACGGCAAAAAGATTGATAAAATCACCACCAAAACCGCTTCAGAGCTGGGCATTGCATTTGTACACCAGGAATTGAACCTTTTTAATGATCTAACCGTTTTTGAAAACATTTTTTTAAGAGAAGAAATTGTTAACCGCTTTGGAAAAGTGATGAACAAGGAAATGATTCAGTCTGTGGCGGTGCTTTTTGACGACCTGGGCGTGGAGATAGACCCTACAGTCATGGTGAGTGAATTGGACACTGCCCAAAAGCAGCTACTGGAAATTGCCAAAGCTTTGCGCAAAGACGCCAACATTTTCATTATGGACGAGCCAACAACTGCCTTGGGTAATGCTGAAATTGAAAAATTATTTGCTATCATTAACCGGCTGAAAGCAAAAGGGAAATCTTTTATCTTTATTTCCCATAAAATGCCAGAAATATTTACAATTGCCGATAAGTACACGGTGCTTAGAAACGGCAACTATGTGGGCTCTGGCCTTATTTCTGAAACCACGCCGGAAGCCGTTACCAAATTAATGGTGGGTGAATCCTACGATAACAGTGACGTGTACAAGGAAAGGAAATTAACGGAACCTGTGTTGGAGCTTGAAAACTTTACCGGCACCGGTTTTACAGATATAAATTTAAAAATTTACAAGGGTGAAATATTTAGTTTAACCGGGTTGCATGGGGCAGGGTGCAGTGAACTGTTGCAGTGTATGTTTGGCATAACACAGCCCACATCGGGCACCATGAAGGTGGCCGGAAAGGTTTACAATTGCAGCGGCATTCACCATGCCATGAAAAATAAAATTGCCATGCTGCCCTCTAACCGCAAAGAAAACTCTATTATTCCAGACATGAACTTGCTGGAAAATGCATACATATCCGAACATACGTTAAGCAGCGCAAAACAACATATATTCAAAAAAAATGAAGTCAGTAAATATAACCATCTAAGCAAAATGCTCAACATTAAAGCCAATAACCACAATGACCTGATTGTTAGCCTAAGCGGTGGAAACCAGCAAAAAGTTGTTTTGGCCAAATGGCTGAACACCCAGGCGGACATCTTTTTGTTCGACAACCCCACCCAAGGTATTGACGTTGGAGCCAAAAATGAAATTTATAAGCTGATTGTAGAGCTATCCAATCAAGGAAAGACCGTCATTGTGAATACGTTAGAAATATCTGAAATACAAAAAATATCAGACAGATGCGCAGTGTTTTACCATTCACATTTGCAAGTGGTGTTGGACAGGCAAAATATTAACGAGAAAACGGTGATGCTTTATGCCACAAATGCAGTCAGTATTTCGGAGGGTGACTATGAACAAGCAGAATAACGCTCAAAAAGAATCCATTTTAAAATGGCTGTGGTTTAATTTTAACTATGTTATCATTTTCTTTGTTATTTTTATTGCCTACTTAATTGTGAACGGCAAAGCCACCAACTGGGCAGCCATTACAAACATTATGCGCCACAGCTCCATCATTGGCATTGTGGCGTTGGCCATGGGGCTTATCATTCTTATCGGCAACATTGATTTGTCTGTAGGGTCAACGGTGGCATTAGTGGGCGGGTTTTCGGTGCTGGTGTTTAATGCTACGGGCAGCCTGGCACTGACCATTGTTTTCGGCATAGCGGCAGGTGGTGTTGCAGGGCTTATAAACGGTCTTTTAATTGGTAAGATTCGTATGCCTGCCTTCATCGCCACTCTGGCTACCATGATGATGTACCGTTCAGTTTCCCAGTATTATTTAAGCAATACGGGTGTGGCCATGTATAAAATAGATGCCAATGCCGCCCAATATGATGCATTTTTTGCCTTGGGTAACGGCAATCAGTTTACCATTCCCATTTTAACCATCATTTTTATTGTCATTGCCTGCATATTAATTTATGTAACAACCTCCACCAAATTCGGCAAAACGTTGTACGCCATTGGTAGCAACGAAAAAGCCGCCAAATTAAGCGGTATTAACACCGAACGGGTTCGGGTGGTTGTATACGTAATAGCAGGGGCATTGGTTGGTTTGGCAGCGGTTATGTTTGCGGGGCAAAACGGAACCATCACCCCGTCTTCTGCGGGCAAAAACTATGAGCTTTATGCCATTGCGGCGGTAGTGATTGGTGGCCTTGAAATGTCTGGCGGCCGGGGCAAAATAATGGGCGTTATATTCGGTATGCTTACGTTTACAGTTATTGATAAAATCATTCTGTCCTTGGGGTATAACCCCCTCATTAATGATACCATCAAAGGGGCTATTCTGCTTATTGCCATTATGCTGCAATTGCTGCAAAGCAGAAGGAAAGCCTAGTACCTACAAAAGCTTAATCCATACAAAAGCGTCCGCCGGCTCTGTTTTCGGCGGACATTTTACTTTCTTAGAGGATGGTGATAGCTTTTGAAATTTTTTATATACAGCCGTAAGTCTGTCTATACCGGAAAGGGCGAAAGCATTGAAAACCAAATTGAAATGTGCAAACAGTACATTTTTACAAAGTTTCCAGGTGTAACGGATTTGGCGATGACCGTGTACGAAGATGAAGGTTTTTCAGCAAAGGATACGGCCAGGCCCCAGTTTCAAAAAATGTTAAAGGACATGAAGCAGGAAAAGCCAGACTTTGTGGTTTGCTACCGGCTGGACCGTATCAGCCGTAATGTCAGCGACTTTTCTGCACTGATAGAAGAATTAAATGACCGCAGCATTTCCTTTGTATGCATTAAAGAAGAGTTTGATACTTCAAAACCAATGGGTAAGGCCATGATGTACATTGCTTCGGTTTTCGCCCAGTTAGAACGGGAAACCATTGCCGAACGGGTTCGTGATAATATGCTTATGCTTGCCCGCACGGGGCGGTGGCTTGGGGGTACGACACCCACAGGGTATACGTCAGAAAAGGTGCAAGAGGTGATTGTAGACGGAAAAATGAAAACTGCTTGCAAGCTTAAAGAGAACCCAGAAGAGCTTCGGGCCGTTGACATGATGTTTGAAAAGTTTTTGGAACTGCGCAGCATATCCGGCGTAAGCAAACATCTGATGAAGCAGGGCATAAAGTCACGCAGAGGCAAACCTTACACCTTGCTCGGCATTAAAGAGATTTTGCAAAACCCGGTTTATTGCATGGCAGATAAAGATGCGTTGGACTACTTTACCAAACAAAAGGCAGACGTTTGCTTCGAGGCAAAGGATTGTACGGATAAATATGGGCTGTTGTCGTACAACAAGCGTGATTACAAGAAAAAACACGCCCCAAGGCAACCTATAGATAAATGGATTATTGCCATGGGCAAACATAAGGGGCGAATACCAGGGCAAAAGTGGGTAACCGTGCAAAAGATACTGGCAGACAACATGCCCACAGGCAAAAAATCTTCCAATATGCATAACGATTACGCTTTGCTTTCCGGGCTTATTTTCTGTGAAAAGTGTGGTAGCCGGATGTTTGCAAAGCCTCGCAGGAGTAAAGGCGCAAACCCTGATTTATTTGACTATATATGCAACAGTAAAATGCGTGGTGGCATGGCACTTTGCGATTGCCAAAACATTAGCGGGCAGCAAGCGGACGATATGGCCTGTGCATATCTGATGCAGTACACCAACGGGCATTCAAGCATTCATAAGCAACTGGAAAAGCTAAAAAGTGATTTGCAGAGCCGGGAACGTGAAAATCCCATGGCTGTACTCGAGGCAAGCATTAAAAAATGCAGCGAAGAAATGAACAATCTGGTAAATTCACTGACCCAAACAGGCCTTGGCACAGCATTCATACAGCGTGTTAATGACCGGATGACCACCCTGGACCAAGAGCTTACAGCGCTAAACAAAACCCGCAACCAGCTAGAGAAAGATGCTGGTGGCATCTTTCAAAAGGAAATGCAGGTAGAACGGTTAGCCACTATGCTTATTAGCAAAAAAAGTTACTTTAATGCATTGACCATTCACGAAAAGCGTGTTTTAATTAAATTGATAGTAAAGAAAATGGTTTGGAATGGAAGGGACCTACATATTTTTATAAACGGTGCTTAGAAAGATGCAAACTTCCCTTTTGGTTGGTGGCGCATTTCCTACACTGCTTGCGCTCATTACCATTTTCTTTGCCATGGGGGCAACGGGGGTGTGGCAAAGCGTACTAAGCGCCATCATACTTACAGGCATTATTGCACTGGGCGTAGCGGCCACTTTTTTAGCATCCAGATTTTTGTCTGGTACGGTGCTAAAAGGTACACCATCGTCCTTTACTCTGGAACTTCCTCCTTACCGCAAGCCCCAAGTGGCCAAAGTGTTGGTGCGGTCGTTGTTTGATAGAACCCTCTTTGTGTTGGGCAGGGCGGTGAGCGTGGCGGCACCTGCGGGGTTAATCATTTGGCTTATGAGCAACATCGTTGTTGGAGATGTAAGCCTTTTGGCCCACTGTGCTGGCGTTTTAGACCCCTTTGCCAGGTTGTTGGGCATGGATGGTATTATTATGATGGCATTCATCCTTGGTTTTCCGGCCAATGAAATTGTGTTGCCCATCATTTTAATGGCATACTTGTCCCAAGGTACGTTAATGGAACCCACCAGCATGGAAAATTTGCGTACATTGCTGCTGGACAATGGCTGGACCGGAGTGACGGCAATTTGTGTGATGTTATTTTCGCTTATGCATTGGCCCTGTTCCACCACTTGCCTAACCATTCGTAAAGAAACGGAAAGCATGAAATGGACGGCGGTAGCCTTCGTTTTGCCTACAGTTCTGGGCATGGCAGCCTGTTTTCTGGTGGCTACAGTGGCTCGGCTTCTAGGGCTGGGTCTATGATTTATGGAACTGTGTTTAAAAAAGAGCCTTTTATACAAGGTTTATACAATAAACACTTGTGGTAAAGGCTCTTTTCGTTGTATGATATAAAAATACCATGCTGTAAAGTTAATAAGCACATCATTGAGAAAGGGCGGCGGCACTATGGATGCTTTTAATAAGGTTATGATTGTGGACGATACACCGGCAAACCTTAAACTATTAAAAGAAATGTTACAAAGAATTGGGTTTGACGTTTCTGTGTTTCGAAGTGCGATAGACGCCATTGAAGCCTTGGACTTAAACCCCCCAAGCATCATCTTGATGGACATCTCTATGCCGGACATGAATGGTTTTGAAGCATGTAAGATTATAAAAGCTAATCCGGTACATAAGGATACCCCCATTATATTTATTAGCGCATTAAACGACGTTGAAGATAAAGTGAAAGCATTTGAATATGGCGGTGTGGACTATATTACAAAGCCTTTTGAATTTGAAGAAGTGAAAATGCGGGTGAGCACCCATTTACAAATTAGCAAGCTTCAAAAAGAAATACAAGCGTGGAATAATTCGCTGGAAAGGCGGGTACAAAGTCAGCTGGATGAAATTGAACAGACCAATAAAAGGCTGATTCGGGCGCAAAATTCCACCATCATCGCCTTGGCAAAGTTATCTGAATGCCGGGACACGGATACAGGTTTGCATTTAGAACGGGTGGGGCATTATTGTGAAATTTTAGCTAAACATTTAATGCGTAAAAATATCTTTGCGGAAGTTGACGATGATTTTATTCATACGATTAAGTTGGTGGCCCCCCTCCACGATATTGGCAAAGTGGGTATCCCAGATAAAATATTGTTGAAACCGGGCAGGCTGGAACCCGATGAATTTGAAATTATGAAAACCCATGCCCAACTGGGGGCAAACACCTTTTTAGAGGTGAAGAAACAGATGTCTGAAACCGCCTATTGCGAAATGGCTTATGATGTAATTTTATGCCATCATGAAAAATATGATGGTACCGGCTACCCTATAGGGTTGTCCGGAAACGACATTCCCCTAAGCGCAAGAATTATGGCGGTGGCGGATGTGTATGATGCCCTAAGGAGTAAACGGCCGTACAAAGAGCCGATTCCTAAAGAGCAGGCAGAGCAAATTATTATAGACAGCTGTGAAAGCCATTTTGCACCAGAGCTGGTGGAAGCGTTTGTGGAAAATCATGATTCGTTAAATCAAGTAGCCGAAAGACTGATTGACATGTAGACTTGAAAGAGGTGGCTTGGGCTATGCAATCCCTACGCAATAAATTTGTGCTTAATGTTGTTTTGGTTTTTCTTACGGTGTTGGTGGGCCTGTTTTTTGTGTTTGTTTGCATATTGAATGCCTTTTTTAATGCTACAAAGACGTCTTTAGATTCCTTTGAAAACAAAGTGATGACGGAACACCTTAATCTTATTTTGACGAATCAAAGAGGCATTGTAGACAATTTAGCCATTAACGCCTTATTAACCGATTTGCTCTCGGCGTCATCTACTTGGGAGGAATTTAACACAGGAAAAAATTATGCATTGTTTGAAGAAAACTTCCAAAATGCCTATGAAAAAATAAAAACGACTGAATTTGATCTGTGGATGATCCACATTTCCGGCGAATACATGCTGGTGAACAGTCCTAAGGCACAACCCATCCGGTTGTCTGCCGACGATATGGAACGCATCAAGGTTTTGGTGGAAAGAACAACTATGTCCGGGCTTATTGCCCATTTAGACGATAACGGTAATATGATCTGCGATATGGTTGCACCGGTTATGAAAAATGGTAAGCTGCTGGGGTTTGTAGGTACCACCATGAATTTGAAGCGTTTACTGGAGGATGTGACAGCACATGAAGAGCTGGCGCAACCGCCCACTAATTATTCTGTTATATTTCGGTTGTATAATTATGATTTAAAGAGATTCAATTACAGGGAATTTTGCTTGCAAGATACCCCGCTGCACTTTGAAGATTTACCGCTAGATTACATACAGGCACTGGAAGAATCCAAGGTGGACAGGCATAGCCACCAAAAAGGCCAGGCTTATTTGGGGGATTTGGATTTTGATGGGTGGTATCTGGCGTCTTTTCAACCTAATGGAGCCCTCCTAAGCTTGTTTTCAGAAAATTATATTGCAGGTGGGCTGGTTTCTTATGGCCTCATTATGCTAGTGGTACTGGCAGTTGTAGGGCTTATTTCCTACCGCACCACCCAACCCATTTATGAACTGGGTTTATTGGTGAAAAATATTCAGCAAGGGTTGCCGTCTAAGCGGTTATCCGGCAACAATGAAGTGACTCAGGCTGCAAACAGCTTGATTGAAATGGTGGAATACAACAATAGGCTACTGCATGAAATTAAAAACATGGTATACAGCATTGGCAACGGCAATTTAATGAAGCGTTTGGACACAGACCGTTTGGACGCCCCAAACAATGAAATTAAAGCTTCCCTTAATGCCATGATGGACAGCATTGTGGGCGTGTTTGATATATTGCCCATGGGCATATCCATTGTGGACAGTAGCTTTAATATTCTTTACGCCAACAAAAGCATCCTAGACATTTTAGGCTTGACACCTCAACAGGTGGAGCAGGGCCTCACGCTGTATGACTTGGATATTAAAAACAAGCAAAAGATTATGAACGAAATTAACCGCTGCAAAAAAGGGCGGGCTAACGGTACGGCCAATATATACACCATGGGTATGCATTTGAAATTTAATACCGTTCACTTCGATTTCTCCGAACGTGCTGATGATACCCAAGTGTTTTTACAGGTTTTTGTTAACCAATCGGAAGTGATGGCCAAAATCAACGAACAGGAGCAGATTTTTGCCTATTTCGAGCATATGTCCTTTGTGACGCTGGAAGCGTTATCCCGGTTGTCCATGGGTGATTTTCAACATGCGGTTATTGAAGTGGGTCGGCGGCCTTCTGCACCATACCTGCAGTCTATGTTCGACCAGCAGGAAGCCATGGAAAAAGCTTTTAGAAGCACGGTTCATAACATTGAAACCATCATCACCCATTTAAGCGACACCACCCAGGATTTTGCCACAGGCAACCTGCATTCTGTGGTGGAATGCCGGGAAGCCACCGGGCAATATGCAGAGCTGGTTAAAACGGTTAACCACTCCTTTGATGTTATCTTAAACTATTTTCAGGTTATTCCTATCCCCATTCGTATTGTGGGGGCAGACCATAAAATTAAGTTTTACAACAGAGCCAGCGTACAGGAAGGTTTTGGTTACAGCCAAAACAACTGCTTTAAGTTTTTAGGCAAAGATAAATCTTGCGATATTTGCCCCTTTGCAACCCAAAAAAGGCAAGTGGTCATCCAGGATATTATGGTCGATGGGGACGACGGAAACCCCATGTATTTTAAAGTGTTCCGTAACCCCCTGTATGATGAAACAGGTTCCATTTACGGCATGTTGGAAATTTGTATTAACGAGACAGAGCTGGTGCGCTTAAGCAAAGCGGCAGAGAGCGCTAACAAAGCCAAAAGCTTGTTCATTGCCAACATGAGCCATGAAATCCGCACCCCTATGAACGCCATTTTGGGCTATGCCCAGTTGTTACAGTTGAGTGAGCATATTAACAGTGCGGATATGTACTATGTGAACATCATTAAACGCAACGGCAATCATCTGCTGGCTTTAATCAATGACATTCTGGTGCTGTCCAAAATTGAAGCAGGCAAAATTAATTTAAACGAAGGGCCTATTAGCTTGCGTCATTTGTTTGAGGATGTGGTCAATACCTTCACGCCACAAATGGATGCAAAAGGGTTGTTTTTTGAAATGACCATTTCAGATGACATTCCAGACCAAGTTACGGGGGACGGGGGCAAAGTACGCCAGATACTGTTTAACGTTATGAGCAATGCGGTGAAGTTTACAGACAAGGGGGGAATTGCGCTTCATGCTTCCCAAACGCCAGCCAGTAACGACCGCATTAAGGTTCAGATAGACGTGCGGGATACAGGCAAAGGCATTAAAAACGAGGAAATGCAACAGGTGTTTAATGCATTTGAACAGACAGAGGCCGGCATTCAATCTGGCGGCGGCACAGGGCTTGGCATGTCCATTAGCCGTACCTTTGCCCGTATGATGGGCGGGGAGTTGTCTGTCATCAACTCCATGGAAGGCCATGGCACCACCTTTAGAATGGAGTTTACATTTAAAAATTGTCATTCCGCCGTTTTGCCAGAAATCCATGACGATAAGGATTATGGAAAAATAAAAAAGATTAATAAAGAATTTACAATTTTGGTAGCAGATGATAAAATAGACAATAGGGAGATTCTTAAGAAACTCTTAACCAGGGTGGGCTTTCACGTGATTGAGGCGGAAAATGGACTTGAGGCTGTGGACATGTGGCAGAAAGAGCGCCCAGATTTGATCACTATGGATTTGCGAATGCCAAAGGTAAATGGCATTGAAGCAATTTTGCGTATACGGAAGGGGGAACAAGGGGCTTCTACGCCGATTATTGCTGTAACGGCTAATGCTTTTGACGAACATAAGCAGGAGGCGTTGGCTGCTGGTGCAAATGATTTTATATCAAAGCCTGTGGATATGGACCAGTTAATGCGTGCTATTAATGGCTTGCTGGATGTAACCTATGAATTTGAAGAAGAAACAGACGAAGTGCCAGCCGAAACCAACATACCACAAAGCCCCATTGACCCAGAGACAAAGCAAGCACTGAAAGACGCCGTGTATAAAGGCGACTTTGACACGGTAATAACCTTGGCAGAATCCCTTCAAAATCAGAACCCCTTGTTGGCCGCCAAATTGTGTGAACTGGCGGACAATTTTGACAACAGGTCTATTCTAAGCTTGTTGGATCAAGGTTAATATGCGACAGGATGAGGATGAAAGCGAGGAGAAGTTTACACATGGACATTTCAGGAACGCGTTCGGAAGAAAATGTGAGATTGGCTTTTGCCGGTGAGTCTCAAGCCCGAAACAAATACACCTATTTTGCATTGCAAGCCAGGAATGAAGGCTTGACTAAAGTGGCGGATCTTTTTGAAGAAATGGCCCGCAACGAAATGGAACATGCAAAAATTTGGTTTAAGCTTTTAAACAATGGCTTGGGTGAAAGTATGGAAAATCTGATGGCTGCTGCCGAAAGCGAACGGGAGGAATGGGAAAGCTTGTATCCTAGCTTTGCCCAAACCGCCAGAGATGAAGGGTTTGAGCTTTTAGCCATTATGTTTGATAATATAGCGGCCATTGAAAAAAGCCATGAAAACCGTTTTCTTGAAATGCTGGCAGAGATTCAGGGTGAAAAAAACAAAAGCTCTGCCGTGGTGGAAATATCCCCGCCTGTCTATATTTGCAGCCGTTGTGGGTACAAACAAGAAACTGCCATGCACAAGTGCCCGGTTTGCGGCGAGCAGCTTACATAAAAGGGCAGCTGCCACCAGGGTGTGTTTGTTAATGAATGTTCAAACACTGCCTAGATGGCGCTTGGTTATATTGATTGTAAAAAGGTTGTTAGGAAGGAACATGTTTCGTTGGACATTTTAAAGCAATTGGAAGATGAATTTCAATTAAAGCCGTTTCAGGTGCAAAATACGGTAAATCTTTTAGACGAAGGGAACACCATTCCCTTTATCGCCCGTTACCGCAAGGAATTAACGGGTTCCATTGACGACCAGCTTTTAAGGGAACTTTACGACAGGCTGTGTTATTTGCGTAACTTGGAAGAACGGCGGGAACAGGTGCGCAAATCTATTGCAGAGCAGGACAAGCTCACTGATGAGCTGTCTGCGAAGCTGGACGTTGCCACCACTTTGGTGGAATTAGAAGACATTTACCGGCCCTTTAAGCCCAAACGGCGCACCCGGGCGTCCATTGCCAAGGAACGAGGGCTGCAAGGCTTGGCGGATGTGCTATGGGCACAAGAAACCAAAACGCCCTTGGAAACCTTGGCAGAAGCTTACATCAACCCGGAAAAAGAGGTCCATTCTATCCAGGATGCTTTATCAGGTGCCAAAGACATTGTGGCGGAAATGATTTCAGATTCCGCCGATATTCGGAGCATGATTCGTAAAGAAACGGTTAGGAAAGGTTTTGTGGTGTCCAAGGCCACAGATGCCGAAAAACAAACGGTGTACGACATGTATGCAGATTTTTCAGAGCCGGTGAGCCGCATTGCAGGGCACCGTATACTGGCTTTAAACCGGGGCGAAAAGGAAAAGCTGTTAACGGTTAAAATTGAAGCCCCGGTGGAAGACATTTACAACAGGCTGGAAAAAGCGCTGCTGAAGAAAAACGACCATACCGCTCTGGCCATGCAGGAAACCATAGACGACAGCTACAAACGGCTGATTGCACCGTCTATTGAACGAGAAATACGCAATGATTTAACAGAAAAGGCAGAAGAAGGGGCCATTAAAGTCTTTGCCCAAAACTTAAAGCCTTTATTGTTGGAAGCGCCTTTAAAAGAACGGGTGGTTATGGCGCTGGACCCGGGGTTCCGCACAGGCTGCAAAATGGCTGTGATAGACGGCACAGGCAAGGTGTTAAGCACCGGCGTCATTTACCCCACCGCCCCCCAAAACAAAACCGAAGAAGCCAAAGCAAAGCTGTTGCCCCTCATTGAAAAATACGGGGTTTCTATTATTGCCATTGGCAACGGTACCGCCTCCAGAGAGACAGAAAGTTTTGTGGCGGACATGCTGAAAGGCATTCAAAGGGATGTAAAGTACGTGATTGTAAATGAAGCAGGGGCATCGGTTTACTCTGCTTCTAAGCTGGGGGCAGAGGAATTTCCAGACTTTGACGTGGCCCTGCGCAGTGCTGTTTCTATTGGCCGCCGGTTGCAAGACCCCCTGGCTGAACTGGTTAAAATAGACCCTAAAAGCATTGGGGTGGGGCAGTATCAGCATGACATGAACCAAAAACGTTTGGGCGATACATTGGGCGGTGTAGTGGAAGACTGTGTAAACAGCGTTGGGGTGGATTTAAACACCGCATCGCCGGCTTTGCTGTCTTATGTGTCTGGCATTTCTGCAACATTAGCCAAAAATATTATAACGTTTAGGGAAGCAAATGGTAAGTTTAAAAGCCGCAGCCAACTTAAAAAAGTGGCCAAGCTGGGGCCTAAAGCTTTTGAACAGTGTGCAGGATTTTTGCGTATTCCCGAAGGGGAGCATGTGCTGGATAATACGGGTGTACACCCGGAGTCTTACAAAGCGGCTCAACAGTTGTTACAGTCCTTGAACTATACGTTGGAGGATGTGCAGGGAAGAACACTTAAAAACATACAGAACAGCATTCGGGATATGAAAAAACTGGCGGAAGAATTGTCTATAGGGGTTCCCACCTTGCTGGACATTATTAAAGAGCTGGAAAAGCCGGGCAGAGACCCTCGGGATGCCGCACCCCCGGTTTTACGCAGCGATGTGCTGTCTATGGAAGACTTAACCGAAGGCATGGTGCTGAAAGGTACAGTGCGCAACGTGATTGACTTTGGGGCGTTTGTGGACATTGGCGTTCATCAGGATGGGCTGGTGCACATTTCCCAAATTTCCGATAAATTCATTAAACATCCTTTAGATGCCGTAAGCATTGGCGATATTGTAACGGTTAAAGTTTTAAGTGTAGATTTAGGCAAAAAGCGCATTTCCCTCACCATGAAAGGCGTGGAGTAGCTACAGAACACCGAATGCAATTTTTGACAAGTATAGCCGCCAAGTTTTTACATGGCGGCTATACTTCGGTTATGTTGATTTTGTAAGGCCATAGCTCAAATCAATCAATTCAAAAACCCTTTCTTTTGGGCAAGAACCGTCGAGTAAAACTGTAATCCAATGTTCTTTGTTCATATGATAGGCCGGTAAGATACCAGCTTTGTTCCTAAGCGAGCCAATTAAAAGAGGGTCGCATTTTAGGAGAAGCGCATCAATCAGTTTGTTGCCAGGGAGGTTTAATTTATCCTCTGTAATATTCACGATTGCACCAAACCATTTTCGATTAGATTTATGCCGTAAAATTGCAGATTGGGGCGTTTTTGCCCACGGATAGTCAGGTTCAATATTGTACTTATCTTTCGCATAGATAAAGATTGCATCACGGTTTATCATTTTACCCACTTCCTTTGTACAAGAATACAACAAAGATCACCTAAATACAAATGCTATTTTTCCTTAGAGCCTGTTTTAATATCTTCATTGCAACGCCTTTTCGGCTGCTTTTCCGCCCTTCTTTGTCAGCCGCGCTAGTCATAATTGCTTATTATGCCGTCGCGCGGCCTCCTCGAATGGCGAAAAAGCATCTCGATAATCCGCTACAAGCAAGATATTAAACAGCCTCTTAAACTTATCATAAACAGAAAAATTTTATAAAGTGGCTGATGTGACCGGTCTGCCAAGCATAAATAACCTTCCGGCTTAATATATTTTTAGAATAGAAAGCCTAAGGAGGTTATTTGTATGTCTTATGAGCTGGTCAGAGAGCGCATTGTTCTTGACGAAAAAATAGCCAAGGAGACCACCCAGGTATTGCTGGAGGGGGACTTGATTGTACCGGATGTAAAGCCGGATGTATCTGTGGTGCTGCAAGCCGAAGCAAAAGCCAGCATAGACCGGGTGGATGCCGGCAGCAACCGGGTGAATTTCGCAGGCAAGCTGTCTGTGCAAGTGCTGTATTTGGCACGGGGCAGTGAAAAGCCCGTACATAGTTTAACCCTTGTAACACCCATTGACGATTTTTTAAACATTGAAGGGGTAGGCAAGGACACCTGGGTGGAGGTAACCACCCACATTACCAACTTGGACTACAAAATGATTAACGACCGCAAAATTAACTATCGGGCTGTGGTGGACGTATGCGCCCAGTGTGAATGCACCAATGAACACGACATCATCACCCACATTAACAATGTGCCGGAAAATCAGCTTTTGAAAAGCAACCTTTTAATTAACCGGCGTGTGGACAATAAAGTAGAGCGCTTTGTGGTGAAAGATGAAATGCCGTTGCCTTCCGGCAAGCCCAACATCCGTGAAATTTTACAGTGCAGCATTTCTGTAGCCAACAAAGAAGTGCGTATGCATAACGGTCGTGTAGCTGTGAACGGTGAACTGTTGGTTTCCACCTTGTACCGGGGGGACAATGACACCAGCATCATTGAGTTTGTGGAGCACGAAATGCCCTTCAACGGCAGCCTGGAGCTTTCCGGTGCGAAAGAAGACATGATGGCCGATGTGACCTTATCCGTCATCGAGCAATATGTGCAGCCCATCCAGGACAATGACGGGGAGGAACGGGTTTTAGAGGTGGAAGTTTCCATGAGCGCTATGGTGAAAGTGCATTGCCAGGAATCTATGGAGATTTTAGAAGATGCCCATTGCATTAATAAAAACTTGGTCATTAATAAAACACCCATGCAATATCCCAAACTGATTTGCCGCAACAAGAACCAGTCCCCCATTAAAGAAGTGGTGCAGCTCACCGATGAATGCCCAGACATTTTGCAAATTTTCCGGGTAAAGGGCCGTGCCATTGTAGACGATGTGAGCATCATTGACGACAAAGTGGTGGTGGAAGGGGCCATTGAAGCCAGCGTGCTTTATGTAGCGGAAAATGACCAAATGCCGCTATATTCCCACAATACCATGGTGCCTTACCGCCAAACCATAGAAACAAAAGGGGCACTACCGGGAATGATGCCAGAGCTTTCTGCCAGCGTAGACCATGTGGCCTTTAACATGCTAAGCGGCAGAGAAATGGAGTTGCGGTTCCTGCTAAGCTTTAACACTCAGGTGTTTAACGTGATGGAAATGAACATGGTAACGGACATTTCCTTTGAGGACATGGACAAAGCTGTGTTGGATTCCATGGCCAGCATGACCATCTATGTGGTGCAAAAAGAAGACACCCTGTGGCACATTGCCAAGAAATACAACACGTCTGTGGATGAGTTGATGAGCGTGAATGACATTGAAGACCCGCAGCGGGTGCCGGCTGGGCAAAGACTGCTTATTTTGAAAAAGGTTTGCTAAATAAAAAGCAGCCGTGTAAACTCCAAAATTTACACGGCTGCTTTTTATTTTAACCGGGCCATCACTAGTTCGTCTGCATATTTACCCAGGCGAATGGCGGCCTTGCGTTTATACGCTTCCTGAACAAACCCCATTTTTTGATATAACCCAATGGCTGGGGTATTTTCTGCAAACACAGCCAGTTCCACACGTTCCAGTTTCAACCAGTTGTCTGCCAGATTTAGAATGGCTTCCATCAACTTTTGGCCAATGCCCTGGTGCTGATAACCGACATGTACCATTAAAAACAGACCGCCGCAGTGGCGAACGCGTGGGCTTTCATTCACCCATAACCCCACAAAACCTACCACTTTGGTATCGCCTTCCGGCAATGTAATTTCTGCCACAAGCCGATGGTTGTTTAAGCTGGTGTCGGATAACATGGCCTCAATGACAGCCACTTGTTCTGATGGAATGCCGCAGATGTTTTCCAACACCCCAGGCATCCGGCGGATGGCGCTAATGTCCAGTGCGTCTTGGGGCAGGGCAGGGCGGATATGTATGTTCATGCCAAACACTCCTTTCCCTGTGTCTCACCTTTCGCAATGCGTGCCATCAGGTAATCATCCATGTAAACCCCGTTCACCACGGTGGTTTTGCGCAAAACCCCTTCTTTTTCAAACCCCATTTTTTCATATAACCCAATAGCAGGGAGGTTATCGGTTAATACCGTTAGCTCCACCCGTGTGAGCATGAGCCATTGGTCTGCCATGTCCAAAAGCCCGGCTAAAAGCTGGCGGCCTATGCCTTGCCCTTGATAGCTTTCATCCACAATCAAAGCCACATTGCCGCAATGGCGCATACGGGAAGTGCTTTCCAAGCGCAGCACACCAAAGCCAACCACTTGCTTTGTGCCGTCTTCCAAGGTGGTTTCGGCTACAAGGCCATGGCCGTTGGTGGTTTCTTGCTGCAAAAGCTGTAGGGTTTGGGCTGGGGTTTCTGTGGGCAGGGAAGCAATATTTTGCATCACCCCGGGCTGCAAACGCATACGGTTGATGTCCGGGGCATCTGCATTTAAACAAATGGGACGTATGACAAATTTCATGCTAGAGGGCCTCCTCTTTGCGTTTTTCACGTAACTGCTTAAAATATGTTTTTAAAAGGGTTTGGCTTTCTTCGGCCAAAACTCCTTCAACCACCTCCACTTGATGGTTAAAAGCAGGGTGGTTTAAAATATTTAAAATAGAGCCGCCGCAACCGGCCTTTGGGTTGCGGGTAGCAAACACCACCCGGGGAATGCGGGCTTGCACAATGGCCCCGGCGCACATGGGGCAGGGTTCCACTGTAACGTAAAGGGTGGTGTTTTCAAGCCGCCAATCACCCATATGGGTGCAGGCCTGTTCAATAGCCAATATTTCTGCATGGTGCAAAGGGTTTTTGTTGGTGTTGCGCAGGTTACACCCTTGGCCAATGATTTGGCCCTCATAGGCAATCACACAGCCAATGGGCACTTCGTCCAGGGCCAAAGCTTGCCGAGCCTGCTCCAGGCATTGCACCATGTAAAATGCGTCATCCAATTCCACTTAGTTCACCACCACGGCTGCGCCGGAAGTTTCCAGCTGCAACATGATATGTTTTTGCGCCGCATCATAACCGATGGACTTGGCTTCTACATTGGAAGCATCGCTGGCCAAATAATTCATGTTGGTAAGCCCCACTTTTACAGACCCCAAAGAAGCATGGGCACGGATATGGTAGCCATAGGCAGCGTTGGAAGGCATATTCATGGTAAGTTGGGCGTTGCTGGTTTCCGCAGACCAGTTGTAGTTGGAGAATGCGGAAAACTGGCTAACATTACAGTGAATGCCGCCGTTAGCGGTGACCAGCTTCAACTGGCCAATGTCCATGTTGTTCATGGATACCTGGCTGTTAAAGTTATCAATGTGTGCGTTGGCACACACCATGTCTGAAACGTCCAAGTTGCCGTTAATTACTTGCAGCACCAGCATGTTGAACAAATGAGAAGGCACATAGCCTTCCACAGAAACAAACTCAAACTCCCGCTCGTCATAAAGCAACGTAAACTTATTACCCAGCTGGGTTAGGGAAATGGGGCAATCGAAGGGGGTGGATTTGCAGTTGATTTTTAATGTAATTTTATTGCCGTTGTAACCTTTCAGCCGCAAAGGCCCATTCAAGGCAGACAAATGCAGCTCGTTGTTGCCCTGGGGAACCACCAGCTCGAATTCCCGAATAAAGGAGGAGGCTGGTGTTGTGGGGGTGCTGGCAGGTTTGGGTGGACGGGTTGTTTCCTTGGTTACATCGGAAATGGTTTGGGAAAGCTTGTCCGCCAGGTTTAAGGTGCCTTTCATGACAGCCTGGGATGCCCGTTGTAGCTTCGGTTCCAACGTTTTTGAAATTGTATTAAACTTTCCCCCCAAGTCTCCGGTAAACTCTTTAAAGCTCATGTCACTTTTGCTTGCGGTGCTGCCGCCACCACCGGCATTGCTTCTTGGTGCCTCGGCTTTTGCATCTGGTCTGGCTGTAAACGGGGGTGTTCCGGGCTTAGGTGCTTCTTTTGCATGGGTACCCCGCCCCGCAGCTTCTAATAGCCTGGCGGCTTCATCGGCGGTAATGCGGCCATCTTCCAGCATTTTTAAAATTAATAATTTTTCATTTTCCATACTGTCCCTCCTAAGGGCTTAAAATCATGCATGAATAGGCATCGGATGTGATAAAATGAATATATAGTTAATTCAATTGGAATAGTCTTGTGCAAGCGCAGGGCACACGTTTAAGCCCGGTTTTGGCTTAAACGGCTATAGCACAAAACATCTAACAGAGGAGCCGACCATGAACACCATTTCAGTATTTGTTATTGCTTTAAGCCTGGCCATGGACGCCTTTGGCGTTTCAGTCTCCAACGGATTGTTGCTGTATCGGGTACCATTACGGGTAGCCTTAAAGTTCGGTTTGTTTTTCGGTTTTTTTCAATTTGCCATGCCTTTGTTGGGTTATATGGGCGGCGTCACTTTGGGCAGCTCCTTGATGGCCATTGACAACTGGGTGTCCTTAGGGCTTTTGGGTACCATCGGGGGCAAAATGGTGTATGAATCTTTTCAGCAGGAAGAAGAAACAAACCCCTTAAACCCAGAAGATGTAACCAGTTTCAAACGGCTGGCTTTGTTGGCCGTGGCCACCAGCATTGACGCTTTTGCGGTGGGGGTGGCTTTCGCCATCGAGGGCATCAACATTTGGTATGCCGCTGCCATCATTGGGTTTGTAGCTTTTATTCTTTCCACATTTGGGGCGTTTGCAGGTTGCCGCATTGCATTAAAGCCTCAAATTGCGGAACGGTTAGGCGGCTTCATCTTAATTGGCATCGGCATTAAAATTTTTCTTGGGGCGTAGGTGTGGTTAACCATTGATGAAACACCCCATCCAGCAATTTTTTGCTTTTTAAAGGGCCTTGTAAATGCTGCCCCACAAAAAAATCTGCCGCTTTTTTAAGTGCTTCCAATACAGGCCGGGAAGCTTCAAAGCCATAGGTTTTGTCGATGGGGCTGTCTAATATAACGGACAACGCATACACGGCTTCTTCCGGCAGTAATAGGGTGGGCGCATCCGTGGTTTTACATACGGAGCACAAAACCCCGGCGGGGCAAAATCGCCTGGCCTTTTCTAAAGGCACTTCCCGCCCACAATGGGTGCAGTTGGAAAGGGCAGGGGAAAAACCGTTCAGCTGCAACAGTTTTAACTGAAAAATGCAGCTTAAAAGGCCAGGGTTCACTCGTCCTTTGCTTAGAACCGAGAGTGTTTTTAAAAAAAACAATAAAATGTCATCACAAGGTAAGTCCAACGGTAAAAAAACGTGGCAAAGTTCTGAAAAATAGGCGGCTGCACATAAAGCCCCATAGTCCTGGCGAATGGGATAAAAGCTTTCAATCACATCCACCTGGGACAATACCGTGAACCGGCCGCCATCTAAAAGCACAAAGTCTGCATATGTAAACAACTCCGTACCGGCCAGAAACTTACTTTTGGGCTTTCTGGCCCCTCTGGCCGATACGTATATTTTGCCTTTTTCTTTTAATAACAGGGTTAAGCGTTTGTCCGATTCCCCCACATCCATGGCGTTTAACACAACGCCCCGGCCTTTGAAGCTGTTCATAGACCCGGACCTTGCTGGCTGGAAGAAGAAGGGAAGGGCTTGCCGTCTGACTGATGGCTTTTTAGCGAATAACCCATGTAGGCATCAATACTGCCTGATTTCTCAAAAACCCTCCAAAATAAATCCTCGTAAGCAGCCATGTTTCATTCCCCCTTTTTCATAAATATTATCATATCCAGCCAATTTGCATTTATACGGATTAAAATTTGGAAGCTTAAATGCGCCTGCTATCGTAGCCGAAATTGCGCAGTTGCATGTCACTGTCCCGCCAGCCGGGCTTCACTTTCACCCATAACTGCAAATAAACGGGTGCGCCTAAGAATCGTTCCATGTCTTGCCGGGCACGCTTGCCAATGTCTTTCAGCATGGCCCCTTGTTTACCAATAATCATGCCTTTATGGGAAGCTTTTTCGCAGTAAATGTTCACGTCTATATCAAATAATTCTTGATTTTCTCTTTTTTTCATGGCTGCCACTTCGGTGAATAAGCCATGGGGCAGTTCCTCCTGCAAAAGCATTAGCGCTTTTTCCCGTACCATTTCCGCAACCAGCTGGCGTTCCGGTTCATCGGTAATCATATGCTCTGGAAAATATTGAGGGCCAATGGGCAGAAATGCTTTCACCGTGTCTAAAAGGTTGGACACATTGTCGCCGGTTTTGGCGGCAATGGGCACGATGGCTTTAAAAGGGTAACGGGCCTGGTAGCTGTCCATCACCTTTAAAAGCTGGGGTTTTTCCACGGTGTCCAGCTTATTAATCACTAGAATGACAGCACAGTCTTTCACCCGGCTTAATTTTTCCAAAATGGCAGAATCCTTGGCGTTAATCTTCTCAAAGGGTTCTACCATGTAAAGCACCACATCGGTGTCATTTAAGGATTTTTCAGCGCTGGTTTGCATGTAGGTGCCCAGCTTGGACTTGGGCGTATGCATACCGGGGGTGTCGATAAAAACAATTTGAAAATCGTCCCGGGTTAAAATACTTTGAATTTTGCGCCGGGTGGTTTGGGGCTTGTTGGATACGATGTTGATTTTTTCGCCAATGAAGCAGTTGATTAAAGTTGATTTTCCTACGTTTGGCCGCCCAATGACGGACACAAACCCGGAACGGAATTGTTGAGCCAAATAATGTCCTCTTTTCAGTTTTTAATGATTTCTTCATATTTTGCTTTAATTGCTTTAAAATCCTCCCAGGCCGGGCGCTTGTTCTCAGGGTTGCGCAGCAATGCGGATGGGTGGTATGTAGCCATAAACTGCACCCCTTTGCGCTCAAACCATTGCCCACGCTGCTTGGTGATTTTAAAATCTTTATCAATCAGTGCCTGGGCAGCAATACGCCCCAGGCAAACCATGATTTTAGGCCGAACCAGCAAAAACTGCTGGCGTAAATAGGGCAAACAGGCGGTCTGTTCATCGGGACGAGGGTCCCGGTTGTTGGGTGGCCGACATTTAACGATATTGGCAATGTAAACCTCTTGCCGGGTAAGGCCGATGGCTTCCAGCATTTTGTCCAGCAATTGACCAGCCGCCCCCACAAAAGGCTCCCCTTGCATATCCTCGTGGTAGCCGGGGCCTTCCCCCACAAACATTAAGGAGGCATGGCGGTTGCCCACCCCAAGCACAACCTGATGGCGGTCTGTGTACAGACCACAGGCTGTACATGTGTTACATGCGCTTTCAAGGTTTTCCCAGCTTATGTCCATGTTACTTCTCTACCTTTGCCTGTTCTTGCTCAACCTCGGAGGTAGGCACCAGCACATCACCCTGATGCACATTAATCCAGGTTTTGCCTTTATTCATAACCAATGGGTTTCCCGCCTCGTCCGTCCACATCATGGGGGCGTTGTGGGAAGTTTTTGACCATTTAATGGGTATGTACATGCCGTCTGTCATATAGTATCCGCCGCCACTGCCCACAACATTCACGCTTCTGCGCCCGGCATCGTCACCGGAAATGACGCCCATGGTGGTGAGCTGCACCAGTATGTTTTTCACCGCTAATTGTTCCCCGGTTTCTTCGTCTATATGTGGTTCTTCCCCTTGGTACACCAAATACATGCTGGTGTCTTTGTCATAAACAAAAGACCGGGTGTATGTGCTGGAGTAGGGGACGGTAACCACAGAGGCCGGTAATGCGCCGGTGGGTGTCATGTCCGTATCCGAAAATTGGAAGGGAGTGGGTGCATCTTCATAAACGGTGGGGCGTTTAATATTTTTTTCTATCACCGTTAGCAGCCCTTTGCTGTCTGTATAAGAGCTGTGCTCGTACATGCCGGGAACATTGGCTCTAGCTGGGTCCCGCCAGAATGTGGCACCGTCTGCCATGCCGTCTAAGTGGTCTATGCCCAGGGAACTGATGGCATTATACCCCGCAGGGCTGCCGCCGTGGTGGGCAAAGATGGCATCATGGTTCAGGGCAAAATCTAAGAAATAATCCCGGGTGCTACGTACCGGCCCAATTTTTTGGCTGTCAAAAGATTTAAACAAAGCCACAAGCCGGGTAATGTCCCCCTCTGCCAGCACCTCATAAATGAGGTCTGCCTGTGCAATGCCGCTTTGAGGTTTGGCTTTATGCAAGTTGTTAATGACAACGGCAATGGGCCGTCTTGCGGCGGCTTCTTCGTCGATGTATAACCCGGTTAAAGTGTCAATGGCTTTACCGGTTAAGTCTTCTTCAGGCTCGGGTGAGGGTTCTAAAGGTTCTGTTTCTGGTGCTTCTACAGGCAGTACTTCTGCGTCAACAGCTTCCGGCTGCTTACCTTTGCATCCTGATAAAGACATGCTTCCAAGCACAAGGGCTAAAAAAACAATACAACATTTTTTCATGGCTAAAACTCCTGTTAGCGTAATAACTGCATGGTATTTAAAATTTCCTCCTGCAAACGCTGCATCTGCTGGTCTTCTTTGTAGGTGAGGTGGTCATAACCCAGCAAGTGCAGCATACTATGCACCGTTAAAAAGCCCATTTCTCGCTGTAAACTGTGGCCGTAAGTATCGGCCTGGGCTGTGGCTGTTTCTATGGAGATGACAATGTCTCCTAAAGGAAGGCAAAAGCTCTGGTTATGCAAATCTTCCGGCGTACATAAAGGGAAGGAGAGCACATCTGTGGGGGTGTTTTTATGCCGGTACCTGGCGTTTAACTCCTGAATTTCCGCATCATCCACAATGGATACACTCACCTCTACGGGCTGTTCAATGTGCTGATGGTGCAACGTTTCTTGAACCGCTTTGTGAATGACCTGCTCCAATTCCTCGGTTAAAGGCTGGGGGGTGCGGTTGTCTATGCTGATGTTCACGTCTGTCATGGGGTTTCCACCTTTTTATCTTCTGGGTAAGGCACACGTTCATGGTGCATCCCCTTAAATACAATGAGAAATGCATTGATGATGGTTTCCACATCACCAATGGTCAGCTGGCTGTCTACCAATTGGCCATCTTCCAGCTTGTCCTTCACCAGCTTGCGCACAAGCATTTCCACTTCTGCCATAGACTTCCCGGCGGAAATGGTGGAACGCAAAGCAGCTTCCACGGTGTCTGCCATCATTACAATGGCGGCTTCCTGGGATTGAGGGGTGATATAGGGGTAGCGAAAATCTTTTTCATCTACGGTTTCCGCTGGTTCATCTTGCTCTGTGGCCTGGGAATCTGCTTGCTTTTCTGCCGCCATCCGCTGGGCTTTGACATAAAAAAACTTCATAAGTGTGGTGCCATGATGCTGGGCAATGATGTCGTGAATCACCCCGGGCAATCGATGTTTTTCAGCCAGTTCCAGCCCAAATGCCACGTGGCTGATGAGCACTTGTACACTGCTGTAGGGGTCCATATCATCATGAGGGTTTTGCCCCATCTGGTTTTCTGCAAAATAATTGGGGTACTTCAGCTTCCCAACGTCGTGATAATAACCGGCTGCCCGTGCCAAAGCCGGGTTTGCCCCAATTTTGTAGGCAGCAGTTTCCGCCAGATTGGCCACAATGAGGCTATGGTGGTAGGTGCCCGGGGCTTCCAACGTAAGCCGGCGCAATAGGGGGTTATTGGGGTTGGCCATTTCAATCAGCCGGTAAGGGGTTACCACTCCAAAAACCACTTCCCAGAAAGGGGCGCTGCCAATGCTGACAATAACAGAAACCAGGCCCATGGCAGCAGCATACAGGGCTTGTATGAGCATTTCAGAGGAATAGGAGCGGTCGAAGAACAAAGAGACCCCCACAAATGCCCCAAAACTGACAGCAGAAGTTAAAAGCCCAGCCATAATAATTTTGTTGCGCTCGTTGGTATAACGGGAAACGCACGCCGCAAAGGTGCCTGTGATGATATAGTACAACACAAAGGCGTTGTCTCCTTTGCAAATGAGCATGGAGACAATGGTGAGAAATACGTTGGTAAGCACCGCTATTCTAAAATCGAACAACATGGCCACCAGGATGACAAACACCAGATTGGCCGAAAACAAGTAGGGCAGCCCCATGGTCAAGTAAGCAATGGCAATGCAGCTAACATACAGCGTAAAGAATAGCAACGCTTCCTTTTGTGTATAGATGGTGTGGGGGTAAAAAACACCCACGTAAATGCAGAAAAGAGCAAACAGCCCGCAAATAATGAGCATGGCACCTGTAATGAGAAACCAGTTGGCACCATTGTTGTCCTCTTTAATTAGCTTCAGCTGCTCCATAACGGCATACGCTTCTTCTGAAATAATCTGCCCTTCGTCTACAATGGTTTGACCTTTTAAATAATAAACGGTTTCGTACTGGGAGGACCGTTCTGCCCGGGCCAATTGGGTGGCATCTTCATTCACCACAATGTTTGGCTGAATATAAGCCGCCACAATTTCATTACACAGGTTTTGGGTGTCTGCGTCTAAATCCAGCTTGTCCACGGCATTTTTAACCATTAAGAGGCCTTTGGCATCCACATCTTGAATGCCGTCTGCAAAAATGGATGCGGTCACATCCAGCACCTTTTGTTTAAAGGCAAGAAAATCACTTTCGCTCATGTCTAATAACAACCGGGTTAAATGGTCGTTTAAATAAATGGGCAAAACCAAGTTGGAAGCCGAAGCGTCTGTAGTGTTGGTGTTAGGAGAAACCGGCCTAGTTTGGCCTGCTTGCCCTTCTTGCAAAGCTTCCTCCGTTTGGGCGTCCATTTGAGACATAGCCGCAGACAAAGCCATGTTTTTCCGGGTGAGGGAAACCTTGTCAAAAAAACCTTCCAGCGCTTCCAACACTCTTTCATTGACTATGGTGTCCCGCTCCATAACCGGCTCCATTTTTTTGGCGGCCTCGGCTGCTGTTGCCCGGTTGCGCTGGGTGGCTACGGTGTTTTCAATTTTTCTGGGGGCCCGTACACGCTGAAAAGACACCTGCCCCCGGGTGATGTTATAACCCTCCTGCACATATGCCCCGCCCATAACCAGCCCCACGGTAATGACCAGAGCTGTGAGCAATAACATATAGCGTAAACGTGACCGTTTTCTGCTTTGACCAGTTTTCATAAGCATTCTTCCTTTGTAAACCCAAACAAGGGGCGTTACTGCCCACGCTTGTCCCTGGGCACTGTACGCTTCACAGCAGCACGGGGCTTTTCATGTTTTTCATAGGCAGCAATGATGCGCTGTACCAAGGGGTGGCGCACAACATCCCGGTTGGTTAGATGGCAAATGCCTATGTCTTCCACATCTTTTAAAATACGAACGGCTTCTGTTAACCCAGACTTTTTGCCCTCTGGCAAGTCAATCTGGGTAATGTCCCCGGTGATAACGGCTTTAGAGCCAAAGCCGATACGGGTTAAAAACATTTTCATCTGTTCCGGGGTGGTATTTTGGGCCTCATCCAATACAATGAAGGAGTTGTCCAACGTTCGGCCACGCATATAAGCCAAAGGTGCCACCTCAATGGCCCCTCTTTCCATATGCTTTAAAAAGGTTTCAGCCCCCATAATCTCATATAGGGCATCGTACAGGGGGCGCAAATAGGGGTCTACCTTTTGCTGTAAATCCCCCGGCAAAAAACCCAGTTTTTCCCCGGCTTCAATGGCGGGGCGGGTTAAAATGATGCGGTTTACATCGTTATTTTTAAAAGCAGTAATGGCCATGGCCATGGCCAGATACGTTTTGCCGGTGCCTGCTGGGCCAACCCCAAACACCACCGTATTGCGGCGAATGAGCTCCACATACTTCTTTTGGCCAAGGGTTTTGGGGCTAAGCATTTTGCCGGTAACGGTGAGGCAAATATGGTCCCCGCTTAGCTTATCAATGTCTTTAAAGCCTTCGTCCTCTAAGGCAGCAATGAGATAATTCACTTTTTGTTCTTTAATTTCTTCTTTGGTGGCAGCAATTTCCGTTAATTTTTGAAGCACCGTGGCGGCTTTGTCTGCTTTTGCCCCGGCCACCAACACACAGTCGCCCCTGTTTACGATAGAAACCTCAAAAGCTCTTTCAATTTTGCGCACATTTTCATCTAGTTTCCCAAAGACGTTGCCGATGAGCACATTGGGAATGTCAACTTGCACTTTCTCCTGGGTCATCTTCCGTTTCTTCCTCCACAGACGGCGTGATAAGCACTTGCCGCCCTATGCTTTCTATAGTAGTTATAATAGATTTTACCAGCATTTTATCATTATTTTCAATAAAATCAAAGTTTTTTTCAATAATATCCGCAGAAAAATCAAATTCACGAATAATACGCCCGGTGACCATGCGCTGGGCCAGCTCTTTCACTTGCTCTGGTGTGCGGCTTTTCTCCACCGGTTCAAACTCTGTATAGGTGGTGGTAACCAAAATGACCGGCAGGGGGTAATTCAGCCCAAAGCCCAGCTGCTTGCGGGAAACAGACTGATCAAAGTTGGTATAGGGGTTGGCATAAAAAGGCCAGTCTAGCCGTTTATCCAGCACCATAAGGCCGTAGTGCTTTTTGGTTTTGCCGGTGTAGCGTTTTTCTGTATAGTTGTAGGGAATTTCAAAATTTATTTCATAATACAGCTTGCACAAAACTTCCGCATCGGCATGGACGTATTCTTTCACGGCACCTGTTTCATCATTTTTAATGACCAATTCACCAGACACCAGCAGGTCGCCTTCGTGTACCACATCATTTTGTTTCACCAAGGGTGTTCCGGCGCTTGTGGCCACGCTCACCACCAGCCCGTCTTTGGCCGCTACCACATGGCAGGGGGTTTTACGGTCTACCAGCACTTGCTTGGGCAAGGCTTCTTTCAAGCTGACCGTGGCTTTGGTGCCCTTAATGTGTACATTCACCCAGACAATGTCCGGGAAGTGAACAAGCAGTGCCTGTTCCAGCGCTTTGGTGTCCAACTGATATTTAAAAACCCCCACGGTCATGTCTTGCTCTTTACAAAAGGCTTTAATATCCCCAGGGTTCAAACGGTCTGTGCCAACCACATCCACCTGCCACACAAAAAGGGACAACCCGTAAATGGTAAAGACAAAAAAAGCCAGCCCGGCCAGGAGCAGCTTGCGTTTACGGTAGCGATGGGCCAGAAAAGGGTAGCCGGTTTTAGACACAATCTTCATGTGGCATTTTGTTTTTTTTGCACAGCTTTTTAAATGTTTAAATGCTTTGGCAGACACCTTCATGTAGACGGCATCTTGGGTGTATGCAACGTCCCAGATGTATACGTCTTGGTGTACTGCCAAATTAATAAACCGCTCCACTGAAAAGCCTGTTACTTTTATCATAACATATCCACGCAAGTATTGCCATAGCCAAATGAGCATATAACCACCGATTTTCTAAAGAATGTATTCCAGTTTGGTCACCAAGCCTGTAACGGTAATGGCTTCTGCCGTAATGTGTTTTAAGATTAGTTTTTTGCCTTCAATTTTAAAAATGCCGCAACTGGTGTTGATGCGGATGCTTTCCTGGGTGTATTCAATCAGGTTTTTGTAGTTTTCAATTTTAATCTCTTCGTTGCCAACAATGGAGATGAGGGGCAGATTGGCCACGATTTCCTTTGGAAGCTCTAACAGGCTGATGAATTTGTCTCTAAGGTTAATTTTTGGCTTATCTGGCTTGCCCATGGCCATGGTCACAATCATCCCTCCCGGCAGTCACAGCAGTGCGATTAACAATATATCTTATTCATGGAAATGGCGTGATATTCGTGTTTTTGGGCACAGCAAAAAAGCCCGTGTTATAACGGGCTTAGGTTATTGACAAAAGACCTTGGGAAACTTTTTCGAGAAAAAGTTTCCCAAACCTTTCAAAAAGCTTTTGCCTAAAATGCCGCTAAGCGGCATTTTCATGAAGTTTTTGCACCGCTTTTTTCAAAAAGCGGTTAGGGTTCGGGGCAAAGCCCCGAGGTTTTTGCCAGTTGTCGACAGCCTGAAGCCCGTGTATAGCGGGCTTAATACCACAAGGGCAATGTTTTATGTTCGGAAAAGCTGTAATACTGGTCCCCGGCGACAATGATGTGGTCTACCACTTCAATGCCTACTGGGGTTAATAGATCTATAATTTTTTTGGTGGCGGTAATGTCGTTGCGGGAAGGAGAGAGCATTCCGCCGGGGTGATTGTGGGCCAACACCACCCCAGTGGCTTTATATTTTAGAAGTGTTTCCATAAGGTTTCGGGGGTATAGAGGGGCGTCTGTTTGGGTGCCCTCCGAAAGTTTTTCGGCATAAATCACTTTCCGGTGCAGGTTCAGGCAGATGGCATAAAAGCATTCACGGTTTAAACCTAAAAGCAAAGACACCGCATAAAGCCCGGCTTTTCTAGAGGTATCCAGCACCTGGGCTTTGTTGTCGAACTTGCTGGCGGTATAGCGCCGAACCAGCCCCGGCACCATGGTCATGAGCACCGCAATATTTTTGCTCACCTTACAGCGGTTCATCACATCTTGTGGGTCGGCATCAAACAGGTTATAGAGTGTACCGTATTCATTCAGCAGCTTATGGGCTAGTGCATTTGTGTCTTGCCTGGGTATGCAGTAGAAAAGTAAAAGTTCCAACACCTGGTGGTCTTCAAAGCTGTCTAGTCCGTCATGCATAAACCTTGTTCTCAGCCGCTCACGATGCCCGGTGTGTATTCCTTTTTCCTCCATAACATCTCCTAATCATTTGTTTCCAAATACTGGGTAAGGGTGTGGAACTGCCCATCGTAGATGATTTGCAAAAGGGCGTCGGTACGCAGCAGTGCTTCATGCATCATGGCACTGGTGATAAGCCCTTTTGCCGCTGCTTCCGGCAACTCGGCTAAATCCATGACCTTCACAAAGCCGTTTTCGTAGACCACCACATCCACCAGTAAATCGTTAAACACCCATTCGTTTTTTTTAGGGTTAAATAAAGACTGTATAATGTCGCAGTAATAATAAAGCAGCTGGCCGTTTTCGGTCATAAACCGGCTTACTTTAAAGCCCTCTTTTAAAAAGTAACAAGAGCAACCATATGCAAAATCTTTCCGCAATTTCAGCGTTTCCCAATGTGTCACAATACGGTTGTCATCGTAAGCAACAATGCAGTCGTTCTTTAAGCAGACCAGTTCATCAGGGATGAACCTTCGGCGGTACAGGGTGGGGTGTGCCATGTGAAACCTCCCGTTATCATTTTTAGCTTGGATGATACGTCTGGAAAATGGTGTTAATGCCTTCACTAATGCCTTGAGCCGCTTGTTGTCTGTAGCTGTCTGTGGCCATACGTGCCGCTTCCTCTGGGTTGGATAAAAAGCCCAGCTCTATTAAGGCAGAAGGTATTTTTGTAAATTTAATGACATAAAACCCGCTTTCCATGGCTTTGCGGTCGGTGCTTTGCAAGTGTTTCAGCATACTCCTTTGCAGGGTGCTGGCCACTTCTTTTGAAGAAATGCCAATGGTGCCGTCGTTTGAATGGGTGAAATAATAAGTTTCTGTGCCGTTGGCTTTTGGGTTTTTGTCGGCGGCGTTGCAATGGATGGATACAAACAAATCTCCCAACGGGTTGGCAAAAGCCACTCTGTCTTCCAGGGTTATGTACACATCTGATGTTCTTGTCATGTATACCTTTGTTTTGCCATCTTGTTCCAAAAGCTGGGCGGCTCTTTTAGCCACGTCAAAGTTCACATCTTTTTCCACAAGACCATTACCGGAAGTTCCTGGGTCTTTACCCCCGTGGCCAGGGTCTAAAATGACCACCCGTTCATACTTATCTTTTGGAGCCACCGCAGTGATGGTGATGGTTTGCCCTTTGTCCTCCACATTGTAAGCAAACACGGCTTTTTCCCGTAGCACCAGTTCTGTTTTGCCTTGGGCATTTTTCTGAATCAGTACAGATTGCATGGAAGCATCATTCAGCACGTATTCCCCGTAGCCCAGCAGGTTGGTGTAGTCCCCCGGAAGTACGAGGGTATAGGTCAGGTCGTTGTATCGGTCTATGGCTTGCCAGCCCTGGCTGTTTAAAGCACCAGCACCACTTTTTTGAATGGTTAATGTTTTAGTTTTGCCGTCGTAACGGATGTTGCGGTAGGTGGGTTCCTTCAATCTTATAGTGACCACATTGCCACTAACAATCTTTTCAAACATGGCAGAACCTTTTAAGTCCAGCACCACCTGGGCTGTACCATTGCTGAGCTGATTGGTGCGAATGGCTGTGGTAAAACGCCCGAACTGGCCTTGATTAAAGGCTTGTCCTAAGTCTGTATTCGGAACGTCAATCACCACCCGGTCTGGGTCTATCAACGGATAAACGTTGGCGGTTGGGGGTTCGTTAAAGGTTAGGGTTACCACATCTTCAGCACCTTGGGTGGTGAAAACCACATTGGTCAGTTTGTTCCGTGCAAACTTAACCAGAAGCTGGGTGCGGTCGGCAGACAGAGACACTTCAAATTCGGCACCATCTGCTAAATCGAACACCACCCGGGTCACTTTTTCAGGCTCTGTCTGGTTTTGGGCAGTACGAATACGCTTGACCCCACTGTGTTCCACAACATATTCCGTTTGGTCCAGCTGCATGTGTGCTTTATGAATGTCCAGTACAAGCCGGTTGTCTGGCAAAAGGCTTTTTTCAACCCGGCTAATAGCGCTGGACGCTTGAATGACAAAGTTATTTTGGTTGTTGCCGGGAAGCACAATTTTTGTAATGCGGGTTTCGGGTGCATCTATGGCAGAAATGGCACCGGTTGATTTATCTTTTGCCGCAGCACCCACAGCGGGGGAAGGCGTTGGCATTGGTGTGACTGTTGGTGCAGGTGTGGCCACAGGTATTTGAGGCATGGGCGTAGGCACCGGCATAGGGGTGGGGGAGGGCGGAACCCCTGGGGTAGGCATCACCGGTAAATCGGGCACAGGAATATAAGGCGGCGGGGTGGTAGGCACATCATCCATGGTTGGGGGAGTGTCTGCCCATTGGCTAATGCTGGCCACCCGTGCTGTAGGGTTCCAGTCTACCGTAAAGCCAAAGCATTCAGAAACAAAGCGCAGGGGTATCATGGTTTTGTTGTTAATGATTTTAGGCGGAACGGCCATGGGCATAAAAGTCCCGTCCACATTAGCAAACTTGTTGTCCACTTGCATCACCAGCAGACGTTTGCTGTAGCCCACGTATATTTCTCTAGTGTCTGGCTTCCAGTCTACCACAGCGCCCAGCTTTTCAAACACCTCCCGGGCAGGTACCAATGTATACCCGTCATAAATGACAGGTTCCATGGGTAAATCGGTTAAAGTTTCACCGTTAATTTCCAGGCGTATACCCGATAGGTTGACGTTATTGGCTGGCGCTTGTGCTTGCGCATATGTAAATTGTACGGATTGAATGGATAGAGCAGCGGAGAGCGCCAACGGAAGTAGACGCTTTAAAACATGGTTCATACAGTACCTCCAGAATAGTTTGTACCATTATATCAAAATAAGGGGCACATGTGTTGTTTTTGTCTGTATGTGAAATGAAATTGTAAAGATTGTCTTGCGGCACGAAGTGGGCATAAACAGCAAAATTGGTTCATATGGTGGGTAATAAGGTCTATTTAAAAGGAAAGCACTGACAGAAGACCAAGCCATCAACCAGGGTTTTCCAATGTTAAAGGAGTGGGTTTTGTGAGAGACTGTGCAGTGGTGCGTATGCCCCAGCAAGATGGTTTATGGTGTTTTTATAACACAGGCGAAGGCCGAATTGTTTATAAAACCTTTGGGAAGGGAAAATGGGGCCAGGAGCAGCCTTTGCTTTCAGGGGTGCGCAGCCCTTTTACTGTGAGTATGGATAAACAGGGCAAAGTGTATTTGTTTTGCCAGGATATTGACGGGCATATGTTGTTGTGTTCCAATACCAACAACAGCTGGGAAAGCAAAGTGGTGCTGGAAAATGTGCATCCCCACCATACATATACCGTATGTTTGCACCCCATGATTGCAGATGAAGGCATTTCCCTTATTTATAACATGCCCAATCCAGAGGAGCGCAGCCAATACCTGGTGCACCAGTCTTTGCAGGAAAATGGCCGGTGGTCCATCGCATCCCGCATAGACCGGTTTGTGCCCCAAAGAGAGCAGCTTTACACATTGCAGCATGTAACCAGAGAACATGCGTTGTTGTTTTACCAGACACAAACACCGGAAAACAACGTGGGTTACCGGGAAATGACCCCCCGTGTCTTGGGTAATTTCAACGGCATTCATTCCACAGCATATCCCATTGGTGACACCTCATTTTTAACCACCAGAGACGCCGTGCACAGTCTGATTGTGGTTAAAAGCATATTTGGAAGCCAGTTGATATACAAGAAGAAAGAAACAGATGCTTTCAGTTCCCCAAATGTTTTGTGGGAAGCCCAAAACATTAGCCACGTGTTGCTATTTATTGTTCAAAACCGGTTGTATGCCACTTTCATGAGCAATAAACAACTGTTTATGTGTGTGTCCAAAGACAAAGGGGCTACATTTTCAAGGCCCATCCGCTACCAAAATAAGTTTTGTTTGAACCCGGTGAAAGCGGCTTATCTGTCTTATGAACCCCAGCATGAAAGCCAATTTTATTGCCATGAGGTATATGTAGACGCCAACAGCTTGTGGGACGTACAGCTTCTACCGGATATGTACGAGGACTTTTACCCCCTTGCAGAATACAAACCAGAGCCGCAACAAGAACCACAACCGATGCCTGTTAAAAAAATGGTGGCGGCACCGGAACCGGTTGAACCACCGGTCAATAAGCCAGCGTCACCACGCAATAAAATTGTGTTTGATGAACACGAAATGTTCGATGAAAAGAAATTTATGATGGAAAACCGTTTGTCCATTTTGGAAAGGCAGAATCAAGAAAAGGAGTATCAAATTAATATACTCACCAAGACCGTTAAAGAAAAGCAAGCGTTGCTTCGGCAGATGGAAGAAGATTTTGCAGACCTGCAAAAACGGTTTCAAGCACTGAAAGAAGCTGTAAACAAACCACCAAAGCCTTTAAAAAGCAACCCGGAAGTGTTTATTGTGAAGGCCGCTGAAGCGCAAGAAGTGCCTGACACGGAGGCATCTGCGGAAGAAGAAAAAAACGTGCCCGGTGAAGCTGATTTAACGGAGGAGAATGCGCAGCCTGTAGAGGAAGATTTGTCGCCAGAGGGCGAGGCGTAAAGTTTAGAATCTGTATTTATAATAAGGAATGCTGGATTTTCGAGCGAATTTTTTGCCAGCTCAGCACGTTTGCTACACAAACGCCGCACCTTTGGTGCGTCCGGCCTTCTTGCCGGTGCATCAAGGCAAATTTTCGCAGGAATACCCTTGAGGTATTTCAAGAAAATTTAACGCAGTATGGCATAAAACCCGCCGAAAAGGCGGCGTTTCGTTTATGAATACAGGTTCTTAGCAAAAGGCCTTGGGAAATATGCTGCTGCATTTTCCCAAGGCTTTTTGTTTTGTTTAACATTCTAGCTGGACATGCCTAATATTTTCTTCAAGATAGCGCCCAAAAATTTGGGTAGCTTAATAACGGTGAATTTCAACCCCTGCACCCCCATGACTACAGTTTACAAAAATGCCGGTTAAGACTGTTAGAAGCTGTATTCAATAATGGGTTGCCCGAATTTGAAACAGCGATTTTTCGCCATTTGAGGCGTGGCGGCGCAGGCATAATAGAAAAATTATGGCAAGCCGCCACAACAAAGAAGGGCGGAATAATCGCTTCAAAGGCGGGCGACAGCTTATTGAATACAGATTCTTACATAAATAACAACCAGAACCCACAAATAAGCAGAATGGCCGCTATTAGCGCTCCTGCACTGCTTAATAATAGACCCAGAAACATGCCAAGCCCAAATAAAAAAGCACACAGACCGCATATTCTGCGCCGAAAGCACATAGGGCATCCCACCTTTCCCGGTTGTTGCGTTGCCATTTTAAGAATTTTATAGTATGTATGTTATTCGGCATTTTTATATCATACGCCCAGGAGAAGAAAACGTGCACGTCCTTTTCCATGGAGACGGTTAAAGAGAAATATGTGAAATATGCGGTTTTCTTTCATAGAAACCCATTTGTCTTCATATACATTGTAAAAATGAAATGTGTTAAGGAGGGGCAATTTCTTGAAAACTTATATTGAAGAAAGAGCCGTGGAAGTGGCAAATTTTATTATTAAAAACGATGCAACCGTCCGTGAGACAGCCAAAAAATTTGGCATTAGCAAATCTACTGTACATATGGATGTCATATAAAAGAACGTTTCTTAGGTGTGAGGTATTTAAGCAAATGATGGTGTGGGCGTTGCACAAAAAAAAATGGTGTTTTTTACGACCATATTTTATTGTAACAACCCAATTTAATAAATAAAACATTTTTGTTTTTGGTTTGTTTTTTTTAATAAATTTTTGGTTTGGGGTGTAAAAAAAAAATTGGGTTTTGTTTTACCAAATTTTTTTAGTGGAACGCCCACTTTTAAGTAAGAACGCCTTTTTGCTTTTCTTCTGTGTTTATACTGCGCTCGACAGACTCGGCAAGCCTTGTCCGTACCAGTTCTGCGCAAATTTTTATCAGCTCGTCAACCACCTGATGCACCGGGTTCGGGTTATGAAAGGTTATGTGCAGGTGTTGCGGCTTTTTCAAGCAAGCACCCCCTTTTTGCTTTACACCATTCTATGTCCTTAAACCCGTATAAATGAAAAACAAAAAATGTTATAATTCTTCTTGGCCACGTTTGGCCATTTTAAAGTGATACATCAATTTATCTGCTTGCTCCAACAGTTCATCCACATTAAATGGCGTATCTTGTGCCACCTCCACAATGCCGTAGCTGATGGATGGCTGGTACGGCAGCTTTTCTTGGTGCTGTAAGCGCATAATTTCTACATTTGCCTGTTCTATCTTTTCTAAAGCCACATACTTCGGGCAGTTTGGAAGCAGCACAACAAATTCGTCCCCGCCCAAACGGGAAATGATATCGTTTTTTCTGAATGCATGGACTAAAATTTGAACAATCCATTGTAAATACCCATCCCCAGCAGCATGTCCAAACGTGTCATTCACCACTTTAAGCTTATCTACATCTACAAAACACAAAGAAAAGCTTTGTTGGCTGGATAAAAGTTCGGCTATTTTTTCAAGGCAATACCTTCTGTTGTACACGGACGTCAGTGAATCAAAGTAGGCAATACTCTCCAGGCGCACTTTGCTCATGGTGGTCTCTAATAAATCGTGTTCCAGTGCCCGGGCCCGGCGCTCTGTTTCCAGGGTTTTGCTCATGCTTATGCCGTAGGACAGGGTGATGTAGTACAAGCAAGCCAAAATAATAGGTGTTAGCAAATTAAGCAGTGTCAGTTCCACATAGGCGATGTTGTAGCCGTGGGTACCTGAAAATATAAGCAAATAGATAAATAACAAAAAACCCAAAGAGGCGAAATAAACTTCATGCACTTTAGCCTGTGCAAATACGGCCAATTCGCTGAAGGTAACAAATTTTTCAATGCGGAATAAAAACATAAAAATGTCCAAAAGCAAAAAGCTAATGGCTAGGCTTAGGTTGTACATGGTATCATTTCCAGAAATTTGGTTAATGGGTTGCAGGGTGACTAATGCAAAGCTGGATAAGATGATATTCCGAAGCGCTACAATGTTAAACATAAAAGTGCTGGCAACATAAATGATGCGTCTAACCGAAAGATGGTAAAAAAATAAAAACTCTAAAGAAATGGTGACGAAACCAGCCATATAAACAAAATAAATGTGAAAGCCTAAAGCGGAAAACAACAAATAAATAGCCGTATTCATTAAAGACATGAGTATTTTGGCTATAGGCTTTAAACGGACTGATGATAGGGCGTTTTCAATGTATGTAAAACCCACATAGTTATAAAACACAAAAGAAATGCCACAAAAGAAACGTGCAAACCAAAACCAGCTCATTTCCATGGCACCGGCCCCCTGTCTTTTCGGCGTGTTTAAGTATCAGTTTCTGTATTATACTTCCACATATTGTAAGCAGTCAAGAAAACTTTTTTCAACGTTTCTCATGACAGTTTTCTTAATGCAATAGACATGCATGGCAAAATATTGTATGATGTTTTTGCTTAACCTATTCAAAATGATGCAGAGGGATAACTGATGGTAAACATACTCATGGCCACCTATAATGGTGAAAAATATTTAAAGGCGCAGCTGGATTCTCTTTTAAGCCAAACATTTGATGCATGGCAGTTGTTTGCCTGCGACGATGGCTCCAGTGACCACACATACGCCATATTACAGGATTATGCCAGCCGGGACGGGCGCATTCACATCAGTTGCAATGCCCAAAACACCGGAGGCGCTAAATATAACTTTTTTGGGCTAATGCAAAGACATAAGTCCGGCTATGTCATGCTGTGTGACCAGGACGATGTATGGCTGCCTGAGAAAATTGAACGAACATTGCAAAAAATGCATGAAATGGAGGCGCAATTTAGCAGTGATACCCCCATTCTTGTGCACACGGATTTAAAAGTGACAGATGGGACCCTTCATATTTTGTCCCATTCTTATGAGCACTACACCAAAGCCAATTTTGACAATACGGCTTTGTGCCATTTACTGACGGAAAACATTGCCGTGGGTTGTACAGTGATGTATAACCAGGCATTGGCGGCTTTTGTTGGTGAAATGCCTTCTTTTTTCATTATGCATGATTTTTGGATGGCACAAACAGCGGCCATCTTTGGAAAAGTGGGGCATGTGGATGCCCCCACCATTTTATACCGGCAGCACGCCAATAACAGCAATGGGGCAAAGAACTTCCGCAATCTGTTTGCTGTGATACGGCTTGCACTTAACATTGATTTTCTTAAAACAAACCTTTCCAACACCTATTTGCAGGCAAATAGTTTGCTTCAAGCATACGAAGGCCGGTTGCCGGAAGCTGAAAAAGCCCTCTTGTTGGCTTATTGCAGCATTCCTTCATTACGTAAATGGAACCGCTGGCTAATGCTGATTCGTCTGAAAACCTTAAAGCATAGCTTCCTTCGGAAGGTTGGCCACTTTTTGTTGGTGTAACGCATATTCTGCGCTTGGCTTGTAACAAATGTTGGACAAGGTAGAACAATTGCTGTAAAATAGGTTATTATAAAAAAGCAAAGGTTATTTTGGCTTTTTACTTGTATAGACATGGAGGAATACATATGAAAGGTATTATTTTAGCCGGTGGCGCAGGAACACGATTATTTCCTTCTACATTAGCTGTATCAAAGCAAATGTTGACCATTTACGACAAACCTATGATTTATTATCCTTTATCTACCTTGATGCTTTCCGGCATTCGGGAGGTACTTATTATCTCTACCCCTAGAGATTTGCCTATGTTTGAGGCCTTGTTAGGAGACGGCAAAAAGCTGGGCATGTCTTTTCAGTATATTGTGCAAGAAGCGCCCAAAGGGCTGGCGGAAGCTTTTATTTTGGGAGAAGACTTTATCGGAAAAGACAATGTCACCCTGGTATTGGGGGATAATATTTTTTATGGTTACGGTTTTTCGGCAAGGTTGATGCAAACCGTGCAGCAAGTGGAAACAAACGAGGGCGCTGTTATTTTTGGGTACCATGTGTCTAACCCCAGTGATTTTGGTGTGGTGGACTTTGACCGGGAAGGTAACGTATTGTCTATTGAAGAGAAGCCCAAAGCGCCAAAATCTAACTATGCAGTGCCCGGTCTTTATTTTTATGACAATCAGGTGGTGGACATTGCAAAAGGGGTAACCCCTTCTGCTCGAGGTGAACTGGAAATAACGGCAGTGAACAATGCTTATTTAGCCATGACTAAGCTAAAAGTAGAGCTGTTTGGCCGTGGGATGGCTTGGCTGGACACTGGGACACACCGGGCAATGCTGGAAGCCGCCAACTTTATTGAAACGGTGCAAACCAGGCAAGGGCTTTATGTGGCATGTATTGAAGAAATTGCGTACCGGCAGGGGTTTATCAATGCCTCCGCACTTTACGGGCTGGGTGAAGCGCTTAAATATACCGAATACGGGCAATATATTATGGAGTTGGCAAACGGTGTGTAAGGCAGCAATAATTAAAAAATATTTTTTTATGTTTCTTGCTTTTTAACCTCACCAGTTATGCTGGTGAGGTTAAAAAGGTTAATAGCATCAGCGCTGACTAATAATAAATGCACTTTGTATAAAAAGCTACTGCTTCTACTTCAATGTAATTAGTGCAAGATTTGATGTTTTACGTTCCTTATATAGGGGCGGAACCAGCATAACTGCCAACTATAGTCAACAAAGAAGCAGACCGTAAGAACAGTTTGAAAATTGGTGAATGCTGTCTTATATTTGAATAAAATGAGTTGTCAACGGTGGCAACTTCCGAAGGATCTTCCAACGTGTAGAAATGTTTCTTAATTGTATTTGGTTTGAACGCTTTTAGAACCTGTTTGCTATCTATCAAACCACAATGGCTTGATGTATAATTATATGAAAAAATTATACATAGGAGCGAAAAATGAGAGCTGCATATCCAAGCGACGTAACCCGTGCGCAGTTTGAAGGCATACGTCATTATTTTGATACTAACAAGAAAAAATCAACATTTACGACATATTCTGTGCAGTTCTTTATGTGTTGCGGGAAGGTTGTAGGTGGCGTTCTCTACCACATGACTATCCCAAATGGAAGAATTGTTATAAACATTATAGGATATGAGATGCAAAAGGGCCTGATGGTAAAAGCCATCTTGGACAAAGCCCTTGAAAACCGCTCCCATTTGGTCTGTTACATTTGCGGTAGTCCGTCTATGGCGTGAGGAAGCTCCAGGGTATCAACCCCGATATGAATTTTAACCCCGGACACTTTTTCCCACCGTCATAGCCTTTTTCTTCGGCGGTGAAAGCGCTCTTTACACTCTTGGAATCAGTAATACTCATGGTGGTTTTGGGTTTCTGCCTTTGACAATGCGTTATGACATAACTAATTATGAAACCTTCTCCCCAAACCTTGCCAACATTATTAAAGTGCTTTGTGATGGTGATTTTACGGGCAAACCATTTGCTGATGCTATTATGAACTAATCAAAGCTGAAGTGGAAATAGCAAAATGCAAAGAACTTCACACATTTTTAGTTATCCCTATGCTTTGAGTAGTCGAGAGAACTTTCATTGCTTTTAAAGATGGTAAACAGGTTCTTGCAACGTTATTGAATACAGGGTTCTTATAATATTCTGTAAAAGCGCTCAACACCTCAAAGCTCTATAAAGACAACGATTTTCAAAAATTATGCATGACTGCCTGCTTAATTACCATAGTATACTGGTACTTCTAGCTGGCGGGAGTGAAAGTGATTCCGTGGTTTTCAAGTAAATGTTGAATTTTTTAGCAAAATATAGTACAATAAGAAATATGTTTAAATCACAGCATTTAATTTGACTTGTTTTAATTTTTATATTGAAGGAAGGTTATACTACGAAAACTTATGTTGATACGTTTTTAAGATTCAGAATATTACTTTACGACTTAGTTTTGAGAGATATTAAAGTAAAGTATCGCCGTTCTGTTTTGGGTGTTGTGTGGAGTGTTTTGAATCCTTTACTGATGATGCTTGTTATGACAGCGGTCTTTTCGGCCGTTTTTAAAGTTAGTATACCTAACTTTCAGGGGTATTTTCTTACAGGTTTTGTCCTTTTTAATTTTTATGGTGAGGCAACAAGTGGCGCAATGAGTTCAGTATTGGGATCGGCATCCCTTATAAAAAAGGTTTACATTCCTAAATATCTTTTTGCTGTAGAAAAAGTTTTGTTTGCTTTTATTAACTTTGCATTCGCACTTGCTGCTGTGGCTATCGTTTTGATTGCAACTAAGGTTCCTATTAAAATTACGGTTTTACTTGCTCCGATTCCGGTTTTATATACTTTTATTTTTGCATTGGGAATTGGTCTTATACTCGCAGTCTGTGCTGTGTTTTTTAGAGATACATTACACTTATATACTGTTTTATTGACAGCACTCAATTATTTTACCCCTATTTTTTATCCTGAAGATATTATACCGGAGAAGATACAGTGGTTATATTATTGCAATCCTCTGGTTCATTTTGTCAAATATTTTCGAAGTTGCGTGATTCATGGAGAAATTCCTGATTTGAAGACAAATTTGCTTTGTGCGGCATTTGCGTTTGGAGCGCTGATATTGGGCTTAATACTTTTTAAGAAAAAGCAAGACAGCTTTGTTCTTTATGTGTGAGAAGGTGTTACGAATGAACATTATAGAAGTACAGAACGTTTCAATGGTTTTTAATCTTCTAAGAGAGCCAGTGTTTTCATTGAAAGAATATGTCATCAGCTTTTTAAAGGGACGTGTTCAGGTGGAAGAGTTTGTTGCGCTGTCTAATGTTAGTTTCGAAATAAAAAAGGGTGAAGTCTTTGGTATTGTGGGTGATAATGGAAGCGGAAAATCAACACTATTAAAGCTAATTGCAGGCGTTTATAAAGCGACAGATGGTAAGGTGAGTGTCTATGGTAAGGTTGCGCCATTAATTGAGCTTGGCGCAGGCTTTGACATGGACCTAACTGCCAGAGAAAATATTTTTTTAAATGGACTAATTCTTGGGTATACTAGAGAGTATATAATTGGGAAGTTTGATGAAATTGTTGCTTTTTCAGAAATAGGAGATTTTATTGATGTGCCTTTGAAAAATTATTCATCGGGAATGGTTTCGCGTATTGCCTTTTCCATTGCCACTTGTACACAGCCGGATATATTAATTGCAGATGAGATTCTGTCGGTTGGAGATTTTGAATTTCAGGCTAAGTGCGAAAATCGAATTATGAACATGATGGCTAAAGGTACGACCGTAATTTTTGTTTCCCATTCCATTGATCAGGTTAAACGAATCTGTAAGAGAGCTGCCTGGCTAGATCATGGGAAGATTGTGACAATCGGTGATGTTGATTTTGTTTGTGATGCATATATTAATAAAATATATTAATTAAAGAGAGGTGTTTTTGTGACTAAAGTTTTGGTTACGGGTGCAGGCGGCTATATAGGAAGGCATATCATTTCCAAATTGCTCGACAAAGGTGCGGATGTTTCAGCAGTGGATATTGCCTTTAGTGAAATTGATTCAAGGATTAAGACAGTCATTGAGGCGGATATTTTCGATGGAGATCCACAAATATTTAAACGTTTGGGAAATCCCAACGTTTGTCTACATATGGCTTGGAAGGACGGATTTGTGCATCATTCGGATGAGCATATGTTAAATCTTTCAAAACATTATGAATTTATTAATAACATGCTTAAAGGAGGTCTTTCACATATTGCGGTGATGGGCAGTATGCACGAGGTAGGGTATCATGAGGGTGCTATTGATGAGAACACGCCATGTAATCCTATCAGTATGTATGGTATTTCAAAGGATTCGTTAAGAAGGGCTTTGATAAGAAAGCTAGACGGCACAGATGTAGTTTGGCAGTGGATTAGGGCTTTTTATATTTACGGTGATGACGAAAAAAATAATTCCATTTTTACAAAGCTTGTTCAAGCAGAAAAAGAAGGTAAATTAGAATTTCCTTTTACAACAGGTAAGAATAAATATGATTTTATAAGTGTGACTGAATTGGCCGATCAAATCTCGGCTTGTGTTTTGCAAGATAAAATTACAGGAATTATCAACTGTTGTAGTGGAAGGCCAGTGTCGCTAGCTGAGCAAGTTGAGAAATTTATAGCTCAAAAGGGACTTAAAATTAGGCTTAAATATGGGGCGTTTCCAGATAGAACTTATGATTCTCCTGTTGTGTTTGGAGATTCGTTAAAGATCACCAAAATTATGAGAGGTTGATTTTGTGAAAATAGCTTTTTCAGGCATCTTTGATATTGCAAATTATGGGGATCATCTTTTTCCGCTAGTTTTTGAAAAGAAACTTATGGATATGGGAGTAGATTGTGAGCTGTTTTTATTTTCGTGTTTTGAATGCAAGCAAGCATTGGGTATGAACAAACAAGTATATGCCTTGAAAGATTTAGAAGAAAAGCATCTAGAGATTGGATTTGATGCCATTGTTGTTGCTGGAGGCTGGATAGCCCATTTTATATTAATATCTCAAAAGCTTTCAAGGCTTGATCGAGAATTTATAGATTATTCTATTTTTGAAGCATGGATAACCCCCTCTCTCGTTGCCTTAAAGCATAACATTAAATTGATTTGGAATGCTCCTGATACCTGGTATGAATTTTCTTCAATATTTCAGGAGTTAATGAGGGGTTTGTGCTCTAGTGTTGATTATATTAGCGTAAGGAGTAAATTTTCTGTTGACGTTTTATCGAAGTCAGGTATTGATCCAGATAGATTGAATATATCACTAGATACAGCGTTTTTATTGCCTGAGGTTTTTGGTAAGGATGAGTTAATTCCTATTCGAAAAGACATTATCCCATTTGGTGATAAATATATTGTATATCATGCAAATAGAAATTTGCCAGAATCTGAAATTAACACAGTAGTTGAAATTTTAGATTTTCTTGTTGAGCAATCATATCAAGTTGTTCTGTTACCATTAGCATATACGCATGATGATGAAAGTATATTAAGAAAAATTAATGAAGTAGGTAATGGTAAATATTATTTGTTTGATAGAGAGTTAACGTTAAGAGAACAAATTAGTGTATTAGCATGTTGTGAGATGTATATTGGAGTGAGCTTTCATGGGGCTGTCACGGCATTTGCATATAATATTCCTGCGATTGCTTTTGATTCTCACCAGCAAAAGAAGAATTATGAAATATTTGAGCGTTTTAATGCCGCACAATATTTTGTAACTGACGGACAAATGTTATCGGAGGTTGTAAAGTCGGCATTGTTACACTACAATGTAGACTTTAAATATGTACAATTTCAGATTTCACAAATTAATAAGCATTTTGAAAACATCTGTAAGTGTCTTACTTCTCCCATAAAAGATAAGGGAATCTCTGAATTTGCTAGTGCATTTAATAATGCTATAAAACATCTGCATAAAAGTGACATACAAGCCAAAGACGAGCATATAAGGATGATGAGTGAAGCCTTAGGGGCGAAGGACAAGCATATAAACATGTTGAATGAAGCTATTGAGTTGAAGGATGGGCATATAGGGAGGTTAGATGAAGCCTTAGCGGCTAGGGATGAGCATATGAGGATATTGAATGAAGCCCTAGGGTATAAAGATGAGCACATAGGGATGCTGGATGAAGCCATAAGGTATAAGGATGGACATATAAGGGTGCTAGATGAAGCCATAGTAACTAAGGATGGGCATATAAGGATGCTAGACGAGGCCATGGTGGCTAAGGATGGGCATATAAGGATGCTAGACGAGGCCATGGTGGCTAAGGATGGGCATATAAAGATGCTAGATGAAGCCATAGTGGCTAAGGATGAGCACATTAGAATGTTAGATGAAGAAATGATGGTAAAGGATAAGCGATTAGAAGACTTCGAGAAAAACAATGCTTTTCAGATTGAAAGTATGCTTCAATTGGAGAAAGAAGTATCACAGTATAAACATATGATTTTTGCCATGGAAAATTCAAAATCGTGGAAGATTACAAGCCTTTTACGTAAAGTAATGGCTTTATTTCGAGGGGGAAAATAACTATGAGGTTTATAACAGATAAAACTGTTAAAAGATTAGCCATATACTTTTTTTACGATAGTAATGGCATTGCCGATGAATATAACTTTTATTTACTTAACAATCTTAAAGAGCATGTAAACGAGCTCTTTGTTGTTTGTAATGGCATTTTATCGCCTGAGAGTAGAAAAAGGTTTTCTGATGTATCAGACCATCTTTTAGTAAGAGAAAATAAGGGGCTTGATGTTTGGGCATATAAAGAAGCTATGGCTTTCTATGGTTGGAAGAAGTTGTCAGAGTTTGACGAGGTTATACTCCTTAATTTCACCATATTTGGTCCACTATATCCATTTAAAGAAATGTTTGATACAATGGATGCAAAAGATTTAGATTTTTGGGGTATTACAGTATGGCATACTATTCCATTTGACCCATTTGGAACAGTTAAGTATGGGTATATTCCTAAACACATCCAATCTCACTTTATGGCATACCGTAAAACATTGGTTTCTAGCTATGAATTTCAGCAATACTGGGATAATATACCTGAAATCAATACATATGCAGAATCAATAGGCTTTCATGAAGCTATTTTCACAAAAGATTTTGAGGATAAAGGTTATAAATGGGATGCCTATGTTAATACAGATGAGTTAGAAAAACATACGGCTGGACCGATTAATTATTATGTAAAATATCTTATTGAAAAGAAACGATGCCCTATTATTAAACGCCGTTCCTTTTTTCATCATATGGATGATGTACTGAACAATACCTGTGGTCAAGAGACAGTTGAAGCATTTAAATATATAGAGAATAACCTTGACTATGATGTTAACTTGATTTGGGATAATCTTCTTAGGACACAACATCAAAGTGATATAAAAAATCGGATGCATCTTAATTATATAATACCAACATCTTTTCTTAAATATTCAAATAGTTCACAAAAAAAGATGAAGGTTGCACTTATTGTGCATATTTATTATAAAGATTTAATTAATTATTGCTTTAACTATGCAAAATCTATGCCGTCGTACGCTGACATATATGTAACAACTCAATCAGAAGATATGAGACAAGAAATATTATCTATTTTTTCACAAATCGAGTGTAATAAACTTGAGGTTGTGTTAGTTGATAACAGAGGGCGTGATGTAAGCGCATTATTGATAGGCTGTAAGGAATTTATTATGGATTATGACCTTGTATGTTTTGCACATGATAAAAAAACAAAACATTTAGAACCACTGTCTGTGGGTGAATCGTTTTCATACACATGTTTTGAGAATGTACTTTATAATGAACCTTTTGTTGAAAATATTATCAATACTTTTTTAGATAATCCAAGATTGGGTTTATTAACCCCACCACCTCCTAATCATGCGCAGTTTTTTACCACGATGGGATTTGTTTGGTCTATCAATTTTGAGGCCTGTAAAGATTTAGCAAAAAAGCTAAAGATTGATGTTCCTATGAGCTTGGAAAAGGACCCTATTGCACCGATAGGATCTATGTTTTGGTTTAGACCTGCTGCGCTGAAGCAGCTATTTGATTATAATTGGAAGTATGACGATTTTCCTGAGGAGCCACACAGCTTAGTTGATGGAACTATCTCTAATGCAATAGAAAGAATACATCCATTCGTTGCCCAACATAATGGATATTATCCTGCATGGGTATTTTCACAAAACTTTTCGTCAATTCAATTTACCAATTTATACTATATGTTTAGTGAAATTAACAAAGCTACAATGGCTAAATTGGGATTAGGGCCATATTTTGCAACAAAGATGCGCATTATGAACGACAATAATCTTGACAACTATAATCCTGAATTACAAATTACTTTTAAGAAATGGTTTTATACATTTTTAAAAAGGGTTTTACCTAAACCTGTATCTAATAGATTAATAGCTATAAAAAACAAGTATAAAAGCAGAGCATAATTATGTAAAATTGTTCGGAGGTTTTGATATGCATAAACAAGCCTTAAAGCGGCTTGCAGTTTACTACTTTTATGATGCAGATGGTATTGCTGATGATTATGTTCTTTATTGCCTAAGTGAGCTCAAAAAAGATATCAACAATCTTCTGGTTATCTGCTATGGTAAGCTAAGTATTCCTAGTCGCCAGAAGTTGCAGCTGATTGCTGATTATGTCATTGTCAGCAGTGATGTAAACTATAATATTCTAGCCTATAAAGAAGCGTTTAAGTTTTTTGGCTCACTAAAGCTTGCTGAATACGATGAAATTATTTTATTAGATTACACATTTTTTGGACCGCTCTACCCTTTTGAGGAAATGTTTAATAAAATGGATCGCTTAACGTTAGACTTTTGGGGGATAGCCACAGGTCACTATATCCCGTATGATCCCTATGGAACAATAAAATATGGATATGTTCCTAAACACCTCCAAGATAATTTTATTGTTCTTCGCAAGTCATTGCTTCAAAGTGTAGAGTTTGGAAAATACTGGGAAAGTATTCCTGAAATATATTCAGATCAGCAATCAAAAGCATATTATGGTGTGGTTTTTACGAAGGAATTTGAAGACAAGGGATTTACATGGGATTCTTATATAAACTCAGATGAGCTTGAAAAACATACACATGACCCATTAATTTATAGTGCTAAGTATCTTGTTGAAAAGAAACGTTGTCCCATTATTAAGCGGCTTTCGTTCTTTAACCATACGGGTGAAGCTATTAGTAATTCGTGTGGCCAGGAAGGACTTGAGGTGTATGAATACATTAGGGATAATCTTGACTATGATGTTAATATGATATGGGATAACATTCTTCGGGTACAAAATCAGGCTGATATCAAGAATTGTATGCACTTGAATTATATACTTTCGTCTGTTTGCTGCAAGGAAAATAAGTCTATCAAGGACAAAGTTGCTCTAGTCATGCACATTTATTATGAGGACCTAATTGAAAGTTGTTATGAATACGCACAATCTATGCCTGAGTACGCTGATATATATGTAACCACGCATTGTGAGGCAATGAAGAGTCAGATATTAACTGTTTTTTCTAAAATGAGGTGTAATAAGCTTCAAGTAATTTTGGTTGATAACCGAGGACGCGATGTCAGTGCACTTCTTGTTGGGTGCAAAGGCTTTATTAAAGATTATGATATCGTATGTTTTGCCCACGACAAAAAAACAAAACAGGTGGAACCTTATTCAATTGGTGAATCATTTGCCTATAAGTGTTTTGAAAATGTGTTATATAATGATAATTTTGTTAACAATGTGGTAGACACATTTTTATCTAATCCGCGGTTAGGACTTTTAACACCGCCCCCTCCAAACCATTCCCCATTTTATATTACGTTGGGTTATGGTTGGAGTATAAATTATGAAATTAGCAAAAAGTTAGCGGATCAATTAAATGTTAAAGTACCTATAGATTGCAATAAGGATCCTATAGCGCCATTGGGAACAATGTTTTGGTTTAGAACCAAAGCGTTGGAATCACTGTTTAAAGAAGACTGGGAATATGAAGATTTTCCTAAAGAACCAAATGCAAATGATGGTACTTTACTTCATGCATTTGAGAGATTATACCCATTTATTGCCCAAGATCATGGTTATTATCCTGCTTGGTTAATGGTTGATCATTACGCAAGGGTGGAGCATACGAACTTAGTGTATATGTTGAGCAGGCTTAATTCGCATTTGTTCAAAGTTTATGGACTTAACTCTTATGCTGGTCTACTTGCTATGCTGGAGGCTTCAAAAGAACAAGACTGCCAAATGCCAGTCGCCATGAATCAAGATATCTTACTTAGACAGTTGTTAAAAAATAAGTTAAAAGCATTTTTACCACGGCCTTTATTCGTGCTCCTAATAAAATTTAAAAGAATGATATTTGGGCCGCATGGTGTTAAAGAAATATAACTTAAATAATAGATAATGGGATTAATGAGGTGTTGGTGTGGTCTTCTCGTCGACTATTTTTGTTTTTTTATTTCTGCCTGTTGTTTTAGGTGGTTATTACCTTATACGACATGAGTTTAGAAATACCTTCTTGCTTGTGTCTTCACTTCTATTTTATGCCTGGGGTGAACCTAAATTTGTATTTATAATGATTGCTTCCATACTCGTTAATTATTGTATGGGAATTGCAATTGATGTAAGCCGTGATTGGCGCATTAGTATAAAACGATTTATTTTAATAGTTGCTATTTTATTAAATTTAGGATTACTGTTTTATTTTAAATATTTTGACTTTGCAGTAGATATTTTTAACGGCCTTTTTAAATCAAATATATCACTAAGACATATTGCGCTTCCTATTGGTATAAGCTTTTTTACATTCCAAGGAATGTCTTACATTTTGGATTTATATATGGGCAAGGTGGAGGTGCAAAATAACCCTTTAAATATTGCACTATATATAGCCTTGTTTCCTCAGCTAATTGCGGGGCCTATTGTTCGATATATAGATGTAAATGAGCAAATTGAAAGCAGAACGTGTACTAGTGGTAAGTTTAATGCAGGTATTAAAAGGTTTATTATGGGCCTTGCCAAAAAGATTATATTGGCTAATTCTGTCGCAACAATTGCAGATAGCGCTTTTTCAACTCAGGTTTCTGAGTTATCAAGTATTATGTCTTGGCTAGGTATTATTTGCTATACATTTCAGATTTATTTTGATTTTTGCGGCTATTCGGATATGGCAATAGGGCTTGGACAAATATTTGGCTTTGAATTTTTAGAAAATTTTAATTATCCATATACTTCTAAAAATATCACGGAGTTTTGGAGGAGATGGCACATTTCTCTATCATCTTGGTTTAGGGATTATGTTTACATACCTCTTGGCGGTAATAGGACAGGAAATGTGTATTTTAATCTTTTAACTGTTTTTTTTGTTACAGGATTATGGCATGGTGCATCTTGGAATTTTATTATTTGGGGCTTATGGCACGGTTTTTTTCTCATTGTAGAAAGAATATTGCGCCGAAAAGATGCTGATTTTAAGACGCTTCATTTGCTTAAAAGGGTTTATACTCTATTAGTTGTGATAATTGGTTGGGTAATGTTTAGAGCGCCAGATATCAATTATGGATTATTATATATAAAATCCATGTTTAACTATTCATTTAATTCATTGCAAAATGACACAGCTTGCCTTTATTTTAAAGATAACTTTATAATCCTTATGATATGTGCTGTATTATGTACCCCATTAATAAAAATTTTAAAAGATAAATTTTCGGATTACAAGGCCTGTACGTTATTTGAGATTATTATTTATATGGTACTGTTTATTATAAGCATATCTTATATGGTAAACAGTTCATATGATCCATTTATTTATTTTAATTTTTAAGGAGGTGTTTTAATGAAGAGTAAAGGCTCTGATATTATATTGATAGGATTTTTTATAATAAGTATTTTTGTACTTTCAATATTATCATTAAAAACAACAGGTAAAGAAATATTAAACAAGCTAGAAACTACATCAATTCAGACTATCCAAAATGATTTGCAAGATATAGGGGAAATTTACAGAAATGGTTTTTTTCGTCGAAAAGATTTTATAAATGCTTATGGTGCTGTTCAGCTTATGCTTAATAAAAGAATGATTGGAGACAAGGAATTTTATAAGGACAATAATGGATTTATGCAAGCATTTTATTCAAATGATGATTGGAGTAATTTTGAAGACGAAGTAATTAATTTAAAGAAAATTACTGATCAAAAAGGAGTTCCTTTGCTATATGTGCAAATTCCCTCTAGGGTTATTCCAGGGTATACTAAACTCCCAGCAGGATTTGTTAATAATAAAAATATTGCTATGGATAAATTACTATCAGGTCTTTCTCTTGCTGATATAAATGTTTTGGATTACAGATCGTATGTGAACAAAGATTCGGTTGATTCAAGTAATGTTTTTTTAAAAACAGATTTTCATTTGACAACTGAGGCCGAACTTGATGTTCTAAAAAAACTAGTGCATGAATTAGAGTCTAAATATGGATTAACATTTGATAATAAGGATGTAATAATGGATATGCAAAATTATCATTTGGATACAAGAAAATTTTTAGGTAATTATGCGTTTTCATCAGGGAAATATTTTGCAGGTTTAGATTATTTTAATATGTATATTCCCAAATTCGACACTAGCTTTCTGCTTACAGATGAATATGGGAATAAAATAAAGGATGGAAGTTTTCAAGATGTCTTAATGAATGGTTATCAATATACTACGCAATCTCAAAATGAATCTGAATTAATATATTGGATTACCAATTATATGCAGTATACGAGACCATGTTATCGTTTTGAAAACCGGATGGTAGATAAAAATAATATTCTCATTGCCATGGATAGTATGGGATTTAGAACCGCTGCGTATCTTTCTTTGATGTGTAATGGTTTAACTGTAGTTGATCCTAGATTTGAAGGAAATAAGGGTTATTTAATTAGAGAAATAAATAACAATGACTATGATGTGGTCATTTTATTACAGGCTAAGTCACTTGTAGATAGTCCATTAGTTCCCAAAAAGCTAGGGGCAGAAATTATTTATGATGATACATTAGGTATCGTCAAACGGAATGAAAAGTACACATTTCGTATTTCTGTTAGGAATACGGGTGATCGCATATGGAATGCAAAGGATATGATTAAACTCTGCATATTCCAAGATGGTGTAGATTATGGCTATAGAATTTCTTTGCCAGAAGGTGTTGAGGTGAAACCTGGAGAAGACTATACGTTTGAATTGAATAATTTCGTTGCCCCCCCCACTAATAGCACCTATTTGGAATATCAAATGGTTGAGGAAGGTATTGACTGGTTTGGCGAAAAGAAACGGGTTGATATTCAAGTTAATGATTAGCAGGGTTTAAAGAATTGCTATTTATACTTTCTTTTATATTAAAATTATGATAAAATTATAAAAAACAAATTGGAGTTGAGACGGTGTCAAAATTTAAAATTACACCCACAAAAATTAAGGATTTGATTGTTATAGAATCGACTGTTTTTGGCGATAACCGTGGTTATTTTATGGAAACTTATAATCAGAGAGCGTACTCAGAAATTGGGCTAAACATGTGTTTTGTGCAGGACAACCAGTCGAAGTCAAAACAAGGCGTCTTACGGGGGCTTCATTTTCAAAAGGAGAAGCCCCAGGGTAAACTTGTGCGTGTAATTTCTGGTAAGGTTTATGATGTTGCTCTTGATATTCGTCCAAATAGTCCTACTTTTGGACAATGGGAGGGTATATTGCTTTCAGCTGAAAATAAGCTGCAGTTTTATGTTCCGGAAGGATTTGCACATGGTTTCTTAGTTGTAAGCGAAACCGCTGAGTTTGTCTACAAATGTACGCAGCTTTACGACCCAACTGATGAAGGTGGGATTATGTTTAACGACCCTGATCTAAATATCGATTGGCAAAAATATTTTAATGGGGACCCTATACTATCAGATAAAGATAAGAAAAACATGAGTTTAAAAGAATATGTTAGTGCCTTAAAAAAGGTATAATTTTAGCCGGTGGTTCAGGAACAAGACTTTAAGGTTTTGAATATTTATGATCTTCTTGACGTGATACTATTAGAAGATTTGCTGGATGATTGTCCATAGTTGGGACGTGATGCCACAAAAAGATGCAAGGTACTATGCGGACTATCGAATGCAATTTATTTTAGTTAGTGGTGTTATTGATATAGCAATGGAAGCCTGTGCCTTGAAATAAAATGCTTTACAGATATCGTTTTAGTACTATATACAGAAGAACAGAATCTCTTAAAAGGCTACTGGATTTGGATATCACGTTACTAACTGGTAAGATTATGATTATGGTGTGATTGAGTTTGATAAAGACTGTAACGTGCTTTGAACAGGGGAAGCCATAAGGTTCCTTGAAGTGAGGTATGGTAAATCAGGCAAAGCTTTTGCTCATGTTTTTGAGAAATTGCATGTTATAGTCCATGGATGACAAAAGAGATGTTTTTAACATATGCTAGCATGTTGTGCAACGTTGAGTTTGCAGTTTGAATAAAGGAGTATTGCATGAAAATTCTAATAACGGGTTCGAAGGGGCAATTAGGACAGGAATTACTGTCATTAACTAACGAAACGATTATTGATACTGATATAGAACTTAATATCGTGGACCTAGATACATTATATAGATTTGTGAAGGACAAGCATTTTGATGCTATTATTAATTGTGCTGCGTATACAAATGTTGATGGCTGTGAAGATAATATTGATGATGCTTACCATATAAATGCTGTAGGTGCTAGAAACCTTGCTTTAATTGCAGAACAAAAAAAGGCAAAACTGTTTCATATTTCTACTGATTACGTTTTTGATGGATTGTCGAAGGAACCGTATAGGGAGTATGATGTCCCAAATCCACAAAGTGTGTATGGTAAATCTAAGCTCCTGGGAGAACATTTTGTTCGTGATTTTTGCGGCAAATATTTTATAATTCGCACTGCGTGGCTGTACTCAAAGATAAATAAAAATTTTGTTCAAACAATGATTAGTTTGGGACAAAGCAAAAATGAAATTAATGTCGTAAATGATCAAAGGGGAAATCCTACAAATGTAAAGGATTTGGCAAACCATATTCTAAGCCTTTTAAGAACTGATTATTATGGAATATATCATATAACCGGCAAGGGTGAGTGTAGTTGGTATGACTTTGCCAAACGGATAATGGAGTTAAGTGGTAGTAAATGTAGGGTTAATCCCATTACTTCGAAAGAATATCCCCAAAAGGCAAAACGTCCAAAGTATTCATCACTTGATAATTTAGCATTAAGAGCAAGTATTGGAGATCATATGCGAGATTGGGATGTAGCACTTGAAGACTATTTTAAGGAGATGGTAAAATGAAAACTTATCTGGTAACAGGAGGCGCTGGGTTCATAGGCAGCAATTTTATATTGTATATGCTTGAAAAATATCCAGAAATAAAAATTATTAACGTAGATTGTTTAACCTATGCTGGCAATATTGACAATCTGAAGACAGTGGAAAATGATCCTCGCTATTGTTTTGTAAAGGCAGATATTTGTGACAGTGAAGCCATAAAAAATATTTTTAATGAAGAAATCAATTATGTGGTTAACTTTGCGGCTGAAAGTCATGTTGACCGCTCCATAGAAACACCCGGTGTTTTTGCAAATACTAACATTATCGGTACACTTAATCTACTTAACCATGCGAAACATGCTTGGCAAATAAGAGATGATACGTATAAAACAGGCGTAAAATTTCTTCAGGTTTCAACAGATGAGGTTTATGGTTCATTGGGTTCAACAGGATTGTTTACGGAAGATACACCTCTTGATCCCCATAGCCCATATTCAGCAAGTAAGGCATCTGCTGATATGTTTGTAAAGGCATATTTTGACACCTACAAAATGCCTGTTAACATTACTCGATGTAGTAACAACTATGGTGAGTTTCAGTTTCCTGAAAAATTGATTCCTCTTGTAATTAATAACCTTTTACAGTATAGAAAGGTACCTATTTACGGGGATGGAAAACAGGTGCGGGATTGGCTTTATGTTAAGGATCACTGCAAGGCAATTGATATGGTTATAAATGGTGGGGTGCTTGGAGAGGTTTATAATGTGGGTGGCTCTAATGAAAGGGAAAATATCATAATTGTTAAAACTATTATTAAATATCTTAATCAAAACTACGACAGTAGAATATCTGAGGATTTAATCGGCTATGTAACAGACAGAAAGGGTCATGATCGTCGATATGGTATCGATGCAACTAAAATTAAAAACGAACTTGGCTGGACACCAGATACTATGTTTGATGAAGGCATTATCAATACCATCAAATGGTATTTGGATAATAGAGACTGGGTTAAGAAGTTATTGAAAGAATAAATGTAATAAAAGAGATAGGGGTACAGAAAGTTTCAAAAGATTGGAGTAGAAAACCTTTGAGTTGCCGTAAATGATTGTGGCAATCAATCAAAAAGGAGCAATATCCGATGGCTAAGAAACTGAATAACACAGATAGCTATTGCAGCGAGCGACAAGATTACCAAGTAGGCCTTTTGGACAATGTTTAACCAAGTTTGGTTGGTAGCGGGTACGGGCACTACCGAGGCCTGGCTGACCATTTGGCAGGATAGTATCCAAAGAGGTTTACAAAGGTAATAAAGGTACTCTTGGAAGGGTGTGGAGGAACTCTCACGCCTCTAGAGATTTCAGGAATATTATCCCTACCAATTGCTGCCATTAAGAATATCTACCCATAAAATGGAATAGGTGTATTCGATTTCGGAAGCACGTTCATCAAGTTCACTGGCCATACTGCTTGCCTGGCTGCAGGGATACCCCGGCTTACTAACGCTTCTTGAATAACCCTGTACCAAGGCCGTTTCACTACGCTTAAGGTTGCTGATAAAGACCGGAGCATATCCGATCTTACGTACCTTCGGTACCATGGGTTATACAGTACCCGAACGAGTATTGCACCTACAGGGATGATATCCGAGTCGGTAGCTTATGACCTGAGTTGTACTCCAATTTATCGGAAAAAGTTCTGCTTTTATCAACTGTTCTCTTAGCCACTTGAGTATGGAAAGCATCTGATCATGATTGCTTAGCACTGCAGTAATAATTCTGTCAATTTGTGTTGTTTTATTTTTTAGCCATCGGATATAGCTCCCTTTTGATGATTGTCACAATCATTTTATGGAGCACCGATGGTTTTCTACTCCCATCCTTTTTGCAATTTATGCTACTCTATCAAAGAAAACAAGGGTGATGCTATGCGAACCGTTGCGTATTGCCGTGTTTCTACAAGTAAAGATGAACAATTAGACAGTTTAGCAGCACAGCAAAGGTTTTTTACGGAGTATTCAGAAAAGAACAATTATCATTTAGTCCAAATATATGCCGATGAGGGTAAGAGTGGAACGAAGCTTAAAAACCGCACACAGCTTCTGAAGCTTTTGGCAGATGCTAAAAAGCAAATGTTTGATATTGTGCTTATCAAAGACGTTTCGCGGCTTGCCAGAAACACTGTTGACTTTTTGACGAGCATACGTGCGCTCAAGGCATTAGGGGTTAAGGTTGTATTTGTGAATTACGACCAAACCGATTCAGACAGTTCGGAATTTATGCTTACATTGCTTTCAGCAATTGCGCAGGAGGAATCAGCAAACACATCAAAGCGTGTGAAGTTTGGAAAGAAGATGAACGCCGAAAAAGGGCGTGTTCCTAACATTGTATACGGATACAACAAGCAAGTTGGGGACTACTTTAGCCTAGAAATTAACGAGCCCGAAGCACAGGTTGTTAGGGACATCTTTGATATGTATGTTAATGAAAATTTTGGAGCAAATAAAATAGCCATGACATTAAACGCTAAAGGGTATAAAACAAAACGTGGCTGTAAGTGGACGCAAAATGCCATTGCAAGGATTTTGGCCAACCAAATTTACATAGGCCGGGTTATCAATGGCAAGGAAGAAGTGGAGGATTTTCTAACAGGCAAGCGAAAAGAGAAAAATCAGCATGAATGGATTATAACCGAAAATGAAGCGCTGCGCATTATACCAGATGAGCTGTTTGATAAGGCTCAAAAAACATTAGCGCAAAGAACCCAAACTTTTAATATAACAGGGGAACGTAATTCAGACAAGCATGTTTTCAGCAAGCTTATCAAATGTTCTTGTTGTCATTCGTCATTCAGGCAATCCGTTAGAACATATAAAAATACATACACCAAGTGGGTATGCACAGGGCGCAATGCCAAAGGAGCTGGGTTTTGTATCAATAAAACTGTTATTGATGAAGCTCAACTTTTAGAAGCAATTAAAGCATACTTTGTTGAGCTGTTAATGCAGAAACCCAGCTTTATTAAAAGTAAAATTAATCAACTCAATAGACTTTATCAATCGAAAGATGAAAACGTGCAATCGGAAAAGACCCTCATGCGTGAAAGAAACCGACTAAATAAACTGAAACAAAAACAAATTGAGATGTATGAAGCCGACATCATCAGCCTTGATGCATTAAAAGAACGCACACAAGAACTGGATGCACACCTTGTAAGCGTGGATGAGCAGCTGCATATGATTCAAATGAATGTGAGCAAAAGTGATATGTTTAAAAATGCATTAATGGAAACCTTTTGCGACATAGAGAATGGGTTGAAAGCCGAGCATTTCACCAATGCCATGCTAAACAGGGTGATAGAGAAAATAACCGTAGACGAAAACGGCAAAATTGATGTGTACCTACGTTTATTAAGTGACATCGGTATGGAAAATAGCGTTCTATTAAGCAACGACCAAACATAAAGATGTTACAGAACGATTGATTAAAATTAACCCCAAATTGGCAGGCGAAGCACGCAGAGTGCTGGAAGTGAACAAATCCCAGCGCCATATTCGTGGAGGGCTGGCTACGAAAGAAAAATACATGACGCTGCCGGGAAGCATTGGGTTGAAAAAACTGAAATAGCCAGTAAACACCACACCCCCTTGACTTATATTTGTCTTGGGGGTGTTTTTCGTAAATATATGCATGTCGTGCTGTCTTTCTGAATGAAAGTTTGCTATAATTGATAGAGTATTTGTATACGTTATTCAAGAAAGGTACAGCCATGCCCACCAAAAGTGAAAAAACCCGCCATAAAATTTTAATCAGTGCCGGAACCCTTTTTTACGAAAAAGGGTTGCTTTGCACATCCCAGCAAGACATTGCCAACCTAGCCAATGTAAACAGGGGGCTTATTCACCACTACTTTGGCAGCAAAGAAGCAATTGCCGCTACCATTATTGAACAGTTTGTTGACGATTTTTACAGCACACTGAACGCCTTATATTTTAAAGACGAACCCGACGTTACCTTTGTGAGTATTGTGCAAGGGCGTATTATCTTCAACTTTCTTTTAACCAATGCGCACTTTAAACGCTTTTTTATGGAGCTGATTCTCCAAAATGTTATCAATGGGTTTATAGAAAGGTCTGTACTACGGGACTTTCGTAAAGAGTGCGCTTATTTAAACTTAAATTATTCAGCGGAACAGATGCAGGTATACAGCATGGTGCTGGCCAGTGTGGAATGCAAACTGATGTCCTCTAAAATGAGCGAAAGCCATACACTGCCCATTGAAGAAGTGATTAGCATATACAACCGTATCCATTTGGGCATTTTGGGCCTTCGTGAAGAAGAAACAGAACGCATCATTCAGCGGGCCATAGAAACAAGCCGCAGCATACGTTTTGAATGCAACTGCGGCTTTAAAGTGTTACCGGAATGTTTTATAAAAAATGCATAGTGAAAGGTACTTGATGGCTTAGTCCTTTGCCAACAAAAGGGAAACAGCATGGTTAACCAGCAGGGGGGTGCGTACAAACACATCTTCTTTGTATACCCTTTCCGTCAGCTTATGAAAATCCTTTCCCCACGGCCCAATGTTGATGCAAGGCATAGACATTTGTTCAATAGTTTCCACAGGAATGTGATACATCTTTTCATAAAAGGGCATGGCATTGCGTAATGCGGCAACCACGGCCTGGCTGTTTTTCATGGCAGTATAGCTTAAATCTGAAATACCCGTATAGTAATGTTCTATATCATAGCATTGGTCAAAGGCTTCCTGCGCATAGGCACAAAGGTTTTGGGGCAACTGGGCAGCAGCTTCTGTAAGCCCTTGCAAAGTAACGTTACACACGCTGGGGTAGAAGGGCGGTATCAGCCCGTAAATCACTTTGGGGCTGGTGTCCTCCACGACGTTTAGCACAAACTCCAGCAACGCCATTTGGCAGTCTGCAAAACCTTTTGTGTGGGCATTCAGCTCACCATGTAGTTTTTCCATGTACTGTGCATAGGAATCTTCAAAACCAGGGGTTTGAGATGCAGCTAATGCATGCAGCGCATTAAAGTCCATCACTTGCACTTGCCAAGGCAATTGCTTCTGGGGAAGGTGATTGGCCTGTAAAAAAGCGCTGTATTTCATGTTCATGTCCGCCAAAACGTTGGAAGCGGCTTGTTTGCAAAGCGCTTCAATCTGGGTTAAGGCTTCCTGTAGCGTCTTTTCCAGCGTCAGTATGCTAAAATAACCAAAGCTGGATAAAGGCATACTCACATCGTATTGTTTTTTGTCGTCCCGTAAATACAGCCAGGTGGGGGGCGGTGTAGCTTGTTCCGGCAGAACATCACCCAATTCCATGTTCAATTCCGACAGCCGCACAATTTCACTCATAATGTTTAAAGGGTTCAGTCCTTCAAACACCTTCCCAGCATGGGACAGTACCCCACGAACATAAATAAACGGCATCAGCTTTCCTACAGAACCAATGGAGAACATCCCTTTTTCCGGCTCCTTCCGCTGGTGGGGCTCCGAATTGACAGCCAGTTTGTAATGCAGCCCATGTTGTTCTTGCAAAGCTTTTAAAAGCAGTACGGCACTGCGCATACCAGCGGACAAGTTTTCTTCATCCGGCAAACCCAACACCAGTATGTTGCCTTTAAAATCTGCCTGGCTGCTATAATGTTTAAGTAATGCCAGCTGAATGGCAGCCCCGGCTTTCATATCACAGGCCCCATGGCCGAACATATAAGCCCCGCTGTCTATGTCACTTTGAATTTCCAGTGAAAAAGATTGCTTGATTTTCACCAGTTCTTCATACAGGGCATCCGGCGAAAAGGCCAGGTGCTTTAAGTGTTTGAAATCATCAATGGCCACCACATCGTAGTGATGCAGCAGCACGATGGTGTCTGGGGAAGGGCAGGGGCCTTTCAGCAGGGCGTAACAGACTGCCCGGTCAAAAGGGTCTTGTTCGATGGGGTAAGCCCCCCACAAGTGGGGGTTTTCCTGAAAGTAAGGGATAGACTGAAAATAGTTCAACAGGAAATTTTCCGCCAGCTTTTCCCCAGGAGAGTCTGTATAGCTTTCAATCTTGATGTAGTCGTATAAAATCTTTTTAATGTCTTGGGCCATATCAGCCGTCATAGCCATTCTCCCTTATAATCTTAAAATAGGACATGTTAGGCAGGTGGGGCCTCCTGTGCCTTTGTAACTTAAATCGAATCCTTCGTAAGTCAGCACCGTAACACCGGCGTTTACAAGCTGGGTTTCAATTTCGGGGCAACCTTTAATGAGCATCACTTTGTTGGGTTCCAGTGCCAGCAGGTTAGAGCCTAAATAGTCGTATTCCTTATCGTTGCATTCAAACAATTGGATGTTGCGTGCAAGCAAATAGTTCCTAAAAACCACCGGCATGTATTTGGAATATACCACGGCTTTATCCTGGCTAACCATGCTGATAAGGCTCATCAAGTGCAGGCAGCAATCCTCGCCGTCTCCATGGGGAAGCTGAACGATGAAATAGTCGTCCACAAGCCCTTGGGTCAATTGTTTGAACTGGCGAATGCCTTCTTCGTTGGTGCGGTAACCCAAGCCAATGGCCACAGTGCGTTCGTCCAGCCAAAGCACATCGCCACCTTCCATTTTGCCAGGCGGGATAATGTGCCCTAAAGTGGGAACACCCAGAGACTGTAAATAAGCTTCTGTGGCTGCTGGTTCACCGGCCCGCAGTTTTTTGCCCATGGGGAAATAAATGGCACCATTCTTTGTAATCTTCACCGTATCGTGGGCATACACAGAATCTAAGCCTGTGCCGTCGTTTTGGGGAAGTGCATATACATTGGGCACATGGGCTTTTAGAATGCTTTTGAATTGTTCAAATTCAGCACGGGCTTTATCGTAGTTCGGGCAGCCGAAATACCGAAAGGCTTCATAATTACTTTCCAGATTCTCTTGGGAAATAAAAGCGTTTTCCACCGGTTTAATTAACACGGATTCTAATTTTCCTATCATGGATTGGCAGCCGAAAGTCATAGCGTTTCCTCCTATATGTAGTTTTAAAATGGGCCGTAGTTTATCATAACAGCAATGATGATAAAAATGGTTTGTGCCACAAACATAAGGCCAAACACCGGCAAGAAAAATTTATACCATTTGCCGATGGGGACTTTCGTAACACCGCACATAATGGCGCAAGCGCCTGTGGGCCAAATGAGGTTGGAAAAACCGTCTCCAAATTGGTAGGCCAAAACCGCAATTTGCCGGTTTAATCCTGCCAAGTCTGCCAGAGGAATCATAATAGGCATAATGGCTGTGGCCTGACCGCTGCCGGAAGGAATAAAGAAATTCAAAATGTTTTGAGCCACCAGCATCAGTTCCCCAACCAGCCAGGCGGGTGCGTTTTGCATGGGCAAGTACAGCGCGTAAATGATGGAGTCTATAATGCTGCCGGATTGCAGAATAACCAGAATCGTTCGGGAAAACCCTACAACCATGACGGCAATGGCCATTTCGGAGCAGGCCGTCACCAGGTTTTGCGCAATTTGTTCTGGTGTTTTTTTAGCTATCAACTGGGACAGTATGCCCGATATAATGAAGATGCCGCTCATTTCGTTCAAATACCAGCCCAACTTTAAGGAGCCAATAACAATGGTAGCCACTGTAGCCACCATGCCTAAAAGCAGCAGCTTATGGGTGCCAGTAAAATTTTGAGATGCTGCGCTTTGTGTATCCAGCTTGAAGGAGCTGAAATCACAATCTGCCACCACGCTTTTGGACGGGTCTTTCTTAATCATAGCCGCATAGCGCATGACTGTGGCAACGCTAATAAGGTAAAAGGCAAAAAAGACCACCCAGCGCAACCCTAGCCCGGAAAAGATGGGCAGTTCACCATAAGATTGGGCAATGCCGATGGTAAAAGGATTGGTGGTGGCAGAAGCAAAACCAACGGCCACAGCCATGCCAGACATACACATGCCCACAATGGCATCGTAGCCCAGGGCAATGGCAAGGGCTACGAAAATGGGCAAAAGGCCGTAAATGGTTTCAAACTCGCCATAGGTGGAACCGGCTAGGGCAAAAATGAGAAAAATGATTGGAATGAACAGCTTGCTATCTTTGGCTTTACTGTTCAGCAGCTTGTTAATGGCAGCCGTTAAAGCGCCGCTGCTAACCACAGAGAACACCCAAAAGTAACCAAAAATGATGAGAAAGATAATGGATGCGCCATTGATAAACCCTTCGGGAATGGCCACAAACAGGCGAAACAGGCTTACAGGGGACTGGTCTACAGGGTTGAAAGCGGTTGCATCCACCATTTCAACACCAGTAGACGCGTTGACCATGGTGCCAAACTTACCGGCCGGAACGATGTAGGTTAGCAGCGTGACAAAGCAAATAAGAATAAACAGTACCAGCAAGCTATTGGGAAACTTAAACTTCTTCTTACTTTTGCTTTCCATATGTACCCCTCCACTCATGATTTAGCTATATTCTATAAAATATAGCCCGCTATACCTTGCGACTTGCACTTAAAAAAGCCTTTATTAGCACGTGCTAAAAACTAATTATAGTATAATTAATCATATATTAAATGTCAATGTAAAGTTTATTGTATTTATTGCTTAAATTAAGGATGTGGGCTTGTGTATGCTGTGGAAAAACATTCAATAAAAAAACGCCCTGCAAGCAGAGCGGAGGGCTAAAAACCCAGTGTGTCATTCACAACAATGACTTTAATTCTATTTTCTATAAATTGCCCGGTGATTAATACGAAATCGTTGCAAATGCGTTGTTTGTGCTTACAGTCTATGCACTGGCCCGTCCTCGTGCAGGGTGTTTCCTTTTTTAACCTTTTAGCGTCTAGCGGCGCTGCAATTTGCCTTGTGCGTTTAATGGCTGCATCCACGTTTTCAACAATTTTATTCAGGCCCACAACAATAATCACTTGTTTAGGCCCGTAAATGATGGGCGCAACCCTACTGCCATTACCATCAATGTTAAATATTTTGCCATCTTCAGTGATAGCATTGGAACCAGTGATGAAAGTATCTGCACTAAAATTCTTTAAGTAAATGTCTCGTTTTTCTTCCGATGTTAAATTGGGTTTATACTTATCATAAAATATATAGTTGCCATTTCTTAAAAAGTCGAATACGCCTGTCTGCTCTAATGTAACAGAATCCCCGCATCCAACCGTAGTATTTTCACTAATTAAATTGGTTAATAGAGCGATAAGATCATTTTGATTAGAAACAAAGTACCCGGCGATGTTATTGCTTCTTAAATGCTTTATAACAGCTTCAATGCGATTAACCATACGTTCACCTTTCGTCAAATGCGCCATAAACAAGCAAAAGCGCTCTAAAAACAGAGCGCTTATTGTGTCATTAGGTCAAAATAGCTAATTGTGTGCTTTGGGTAAGCTGCCATCGCCGCCCATCAACGCAACCATTTCTTCAATCCTTTCCAAGGGAAACGGTGGTGCACTTAATGGCTGCATGGCAATACTCATAAGCTTCATGG
>CAZCQP010000004.1:0-38334 GCA_964500895.1 uncultured Eubacteriales bacterium
TGTAACATCCACCACCTCGCCGCTACGGAATTTATACACCCGATGAGCCATTGCGGAAATGGCGCTGTTGTGGGTAATCATTACAATGGTTGTGCCAAATCTTTTGCTGATTTCTTGTACAAGTGCCAGCACCTCAATGGCGCTTTCAAAGTCCAGCGCACCTGTGATTTCGTCGCAGAGCAGCAGCTCTGGATTCTTGACAATAGCCCGTGCAATCGCCACACGCTGTTGTTCGCCACCTGAAAGCTCACGGGGAAAGTGGTCCTTTTTCTTGGAAAGCCCAACGGCAGAAAGCACTTCGCTCACTGCTAGTGGAGCGGTGCTGATATTTTCCACCACTTCAATGTTTTCTATCACCGTAAGATGGGGGACAAGGTTGTAGCTTTGGAAGATAAAGCCCACCTTGTTGCGGCGGTATTCCGTCAGCGCATCGTCACCCTGCACTGCAATGTTTTCGCCACCCACGAGGACGGTTCCGCTGTCTGCCCGGTCAATGCCGCCCAAAATGTTCATCAGCGTGGACTTTCCACTGCCGGATGGACCTAAAATCACGCCGATTTCGCCTTTGCCAAGCTCAAAGAAGGCGTTTTTCAGAGCATAGGTTTTTACCTCGCCGCTCCCGTAGCTCTTGCAAAGCTTATTGATGGATATATACATGTGTTTTCCCTCCAATCCAAGCTGTTTTATTTGCCGATAAATTTCACCGCTGTGCCATAAACCATAACTTCTGCCGCACCGGACATAACTGCAGATGAAGCATACCGTATATTCACAATTGCGTCCGCACCAAGCGCCTCCGCTTCGGCAACCATGCGCTTGGTGGCAAGTGCACGAGCGGTGTTCATCATGTCGTTGTATGCTGTCAGCTCGCCGCCGACCAGTGTTTTGAAGCCCTGTGTGATGTCTCTGCCAATGTTCTTGGACTGAATGGTGCCACCCTTAACAAGTCCAAGCATTTCAAGCTCTCTTCCGGTAATATAATCAGTATTTACTAAGATCATCTTTTTCGCCACTCCTTATTTCTCATACGCTGGACTAAAACATAACTGCCGACTTTTAATGTGCTTTTTCAATTTAAGTTTTACCCCTGTTCTTTTACATATTCTTCTTTGTAAAAATGCCGTTTCATTAGGTCAAGGCAATTATTAAAATCTGCCATCAGTGCATCAAAATCAGTGGTCTGCCGCATGGCAGTGCCCGACATATACCCCTCTGAATAGTATGTTAAGATTTTCATGACAAGTTCGGGATCAACATCATCCTTAAATTTATTTCTGTCCATGTTTTCAAACACAAACGCTGAGCCAAACGCCTCCCCCTCAGATAAAACTCGATGTATATCCTCAGCAACCTCCTTATCGGTTTCATAATACATACCTGTCAAGAACGAGAGGATTCCTGGAAATCTTTTTAGCGCCGACATTTTAATTTCAGATGTTAAGCGGATTTTGTCAAAAAAGTCTGTGACCGACTTGTCAAAGCGATTATCAATTTCTGTTTTGAGGGCATTTCCGGAAAACTCTATCAGGTACAGATAAAGCGACTTTTTACTTCCAAAGTAGTAGAAGACCATTGCCTTTGAGATACCGGCTGCCTCGGCTATGTCGGCAACAGACGCTTTTTTATATCCCACTGCACCGAACAGGCTCATCGCTGCATCTATAATGACATTTTGCTTTTCCGGTGGCAAACTCAAAAACCTTTCCAATCTACAATCACCTCAAAATAAAATTAACCGAATCGGTTTAATAATATTGTAATGCATTAAACCGATTCGGTCAATAAAAAGATGTATTTTTTAAGTATCAAAAACCGTGCCATATGGTGGCGAGGTATTTGATTAGCTGTTAATTTATTTTATAATTTACCTATTGACACACAATCTACTAAGTATTACAATATACTAGTATTATGTAATACAGATTATCTGTTATACGGAATAGCTATAGGAGGTATGAGCTTGGAAAACCTAACCGAAATGTTAAAGGGTGTATTAGAAGGCTGCGTTCTTGAAATTATTAGCCGTGAACAAACCTACGGCTATGAAATTACACGGAAGCTAAACGCCCTGGGCTTTACAGATGTGGTGGAAGGGACGGTCTATACAATCCTTGTACGGCTTGAAAAGAATGCGCTTGTGGAGATAGAAAAAAAGCCGTCTGATATGGGCCCGCCAAGAAAGTTTTTTACGCTTAACAATGCCGGACGAGCGGAACTGCGTCGCTATTGGGAAAAGTGGGAATTTATTGCGTCGAAAATCAATCAATTAAGGGAGGAACAATCCAATGTCTAATTTCTTCGATGGATACTTTAATGTCAAAAAAATAATTGAAAGCAAACGCGAGTACAAAGAGCAGATGGCAAGGGTAGATGCATTGCCAAAGGATTATCAATTCGTATTCAAGAAAATCCAGGGCCATATGTGGATGTTTGCCGCAGGGGTAGGCTACGATATGATGAAGGTTCATTGCGACTTGATCGAGCTGTTTGAAGAGGGGGCGGCAAACGGCAAGCATGTATTGGAAATCACAGGAGAGGATGTGGCCGCATTTTGCGAAGAGCTTCTGCGGAATACCGAAACATACACAGAAAATTGGCGTGATAAGCTCAATCGTGAAATTCGTGAAAAGTTAGGGGGCTAATAAGATGGGTGTTTGCCCTGCTGGGCAGAAACGGCGCAGGCAAGACTACCGCAATAAAAATTCTAACGACACTCATAAAAGCCGATGGTGGCTCAGCAACTGTAAACGGCTTTGACCTGGTCAAGAACCCCGACAATGTGCGGCAGTCCATCAGCTTGACAGGGCAATTCGCCGCCGTGGACGAGATTTTGACGGGCGGAAAACATCGTGATGATTGCCAAGCTGCGGTATCTTAAAAACCCTTTGCAGATTGCCGATAGATTGCTGGCGCAGTTTGGGCTTACCGACGCCGGTCATGCTGCAAATGCGCTGGCATTGGGCAATGGGAGTTCTGCCATGCTTTTGGTACAAATCCTTTTGGCTGTTTGCTTGTAACTAGGCTTATCGGTGTTATGGAAATCGGAAAGCCTGCAATACATTTTAATGCTTTTACCATAAGAATAAAAATAAAAAAAGGTGTTGCAGAAATTGAATGCAACACCGTAAAAAACATTAAAATATATTAAACAGCGCCTTGAGCCATCATGGCTTCGGCAACTTTTTTAAATCCTGCAATATTAGCACCCATTACAAAGTTATCTTTGTGGCCGTAAGTTTCAGCTGCCACAGACATTTCATGGTAAATGTTCACCATAATGTCTTTCAGCTTAGCGTCCACTTCTTCAAACTTCCAGCTTAACCGTTGGCTGTTTTGGCTCATTTCCAAAGCAGATGTAGCAACACCGCCGGCGTTGGCTGCTTTGGAAGGTGCAAAGAGCACGTTAGCTTCCAGGAAAGCGTCAATGGCTTCTAATGTGCTGGACATGTTGGAGCCTTCGCCCACCACTTTACAGCCGTTTTTAATAAGGGCTTTGGCATCGTCCAAGTTAATTTCGTTTTGGGTGGCAGAAGGTAATGCCATGGTGCAAGGCACGTTCCAGATGCCTTTGCCTTCTGTGTATGTAGCATCTTTGTGAACATCCACATAGGCGCTGATTCTGCCTCTTTGTTCCAGTTTAATGGTTTTAACCAGGTCTAAGTCAATGCCGTTGTTGTCTACAATAAAGCCGTTGGAATCGGACATCGTAATGACTTTGGCGCCCAGTTGTTGAAGTTTTTCAACTGCAAAGATGGCCACGTTGCCAGAACCGGATACACTGCACACTTGGTCTGCCATGTTAAAGCCTTTGTCTTTGCCCATTTCTTCCATCATATAAACCAAGCCATAGCCGGTGGCTTCGGTGCGCACCAGAGAACCGCCGTAAGTTAAACCTTTGCCGGTTAAAACACCTTCGTAAAGGCCGGTGATGCGTTTGTATTGGCCATACAGGAAGCCCACTTCACGGGCACCTACGCCAATGTCGCCCGCTGGCACGTCTGTATCTTGGCCAATGTGACGGTAAAGTTCGGTCATAAAGCTTTGGCAGAAACGCATCACTTCGTTGTCAGATTTACCCTTCGGGTCAAAGTCGGAGCCGCCTTTGCCGCCGCCGATGGGCAAGCCGGTGAGAGAGTTTTTAAAAATCTGCTCGAAAGCTAAAAACTTCATGATGCTTAAGTTTACAGAAGGATGGAAGCGTAAGCCACCTTTGTATGGCCCAATGGCTGAATTAAACTGCACCCGGTAGCCAGTGTTCACTTGCACTTGACCTTTATCGTCAACCCAAGGCACTCTGAAAATGATTTGGCGTTCGGGTTCCACTAACCGTTCTAAAAGCCCGGCTTGTTGATATGCCTTATTGTCTGCAATAACGCTTTCCAAGGAACCAAGCACTTCCTGGGCCGTTTGCAAAAACTCTGGCTGGCTTGCGTGTTTTTTCATAACGTTTTCCAATACTCGATTGACGTAAGACATTAACCATTCTCCTTTAATTGGTTTGAACTTTCCTAATGATTTATTTTACACTTTGACGTATTGCATTGTCAATACGTTTTCCTATGTGAGGCAGCACAAATTAAAGCAAAAGATGGGCATATTTTGCACCATATTTACAACCCGAAAAAATTGTTTTTTTCAATGGAAAGTGCTTTATGGCAAATATATGTCCAGTTTGGGTTTATAATCCAACAAAATGTCCCGAAACGCTTCTGATTTTTTATAGTTTTTATTGTCGTTTCTGAAAAATGCAATGCCACGCTGTAGTCAACCCAATGGTCTGCTATAAGTAAATGTAGAAAAAGACCTTGGACTAGCGAATGGTCAAAGGCCTTTTTGCTATGCTTGTTTTTCAGCTTATGTTTCCAGCAAGAAAAAATAGTCTCCGAAATCTTCCTTTTCCAGCTTTAAGCCATTTTTTGCAGCCTCGGTTTTTAGCGCAGTTAGAATGTGCCCCATGGTTATAGCAGTTTGCTGGGCAGCAGCCAAAAATGCAGCAGCGGCCACAATGTTCGTAATGTCGCTGCCCGAAAGCTCGAAATGTTGGGCTAAAAACGAAAAGTCTATCCCGTTGTCCAGGGGTGCTTCTGGTGGAAAAGCTTTTTTCCATATTTCAAGCCGAAGGGAAGCGTCTGGCATGGGAAACTCAACCATGTGCTTAATTCGCCTTTTAAAAGCATCATCAAAGTTTTGAACCAGATTGGTGGCCAAAACTACAATCCCGGAATAGGCTTCAATTTGTTGCAGCAGGTAGGCGGTGTCTGCATTGGCGTACCGGTCGTGGCTGTCTTTAAGTTCCGTGCGTTTGCCAAACAGTGCGTCTGCTTCATCGAAAAATAAAATGTTGTTGAATTTGGCGGCCTCATTAAAAATGTTGCTTAAGTTTTTTTGGGTATCCCCAATGTATTTAGACACCACCGATGACAATTCCACTTTGTAAACATCCATCATCAATGCGTTGCCCATTACTTGGGCGCCCATGGTTTTGCCTGTGCCTGGCGGGCCGTAAAACAGCATGGACAACCCTTTGCCGTAGCCGGATTTGCTGTTGATTTTCCATTGGTCGTACACAGTATGCCGGTGTTTGAATTGGTCGCAAATGTTTCTAAGGCCATTTTTTTGTTCTGGGCGAAGCACCAGGTCATCCCATTGAAAGTGGCTTTTGGCCAGGGGGGCTAGGTGGCTTAGGCTGGTGTGCACCTGTTTTTGGCAAGCGGTAAAAAGCATTTCTTTTGTTAATGTAGCGTTGCCGTTCCACTGTGCGGTTGCTATGGCATGGGATATGCTGTGGCGGATTTGCCCGGGGGTAAAGGCAAAATGGTGCCCTAATGCTGTAGTCACATCTTCCTCGTCCTCCAGCTTGTGATTGAGCTTCTGTAAGGCGCTGTGCCATAAGGCTGTTCTTTCGGCAGGGGTGGGCATTTCAATTGGAACAGACAGCAGTTTGTGCCCCCATTGCGTTTGATTAAACACCAACTGCTTTTCAGAGATTAAAAAAATGAGCGGGTTTAAGGCATATAAAGGTTGGAGTAATTTTTCTAGCAATGCCTGTTTGTCTGGGGTTTCATGCAGGAGGTCTAGGTGGTCTATGCACAAAGCAAAGCCGTTGAAAAACACTTCTTGGGCTATGGCCGCTACACGCAGGGGAAACTTTTCAGCATCTTCAATCAAGCCCTTAAAATCAACAACCATTAAGGGTTTTTGTTTTTGTAAGCAATAAGCCTGTGCCAAACGTTTCTTGCCGCTACCCCACGGGCCGTAGAAATGTAGCAGTTGATGCTGCCCTTGCGCCAGATTTCTTAGCAAAGGATGAGTGGCAAAATCATTAACAGGGAGGGTGCAAACCCCTTGTAATCGTGCTGGAAAGCCGGGGGTTTGAAAAGCAAACCTTTTCAAAGATTCGGAAGGGATGAGAGGGTCATTGTAGCTGTTCGGGGTAAGGCCATCGAACAAAAAGGATAGCTGGTTGTGGTGGGCTAAAAGTTCCTGGTATAGTTCCAGCTGCCTTTGAGGATGCAAGCTAAAGGTGTTGATGCACAAATGCAGGGTGGGCTTTTTCACGGTGAAGTCGTCGTTAAAATAAGCAAAAAGGCCACCAAGTTCCGGTGCAAGAGCCGCCGACAACCCCATAAAAACGCAATGCCTTAAAAAATCACTGAAATGGTGGTGTTCAAAAAGCAATTCAAGCGGAATTCCGGGCACAGATGCTTGGCTTCTTAAACGCATGTGTGTATAAGATAGTGCAATTTCTGCACATTCCTGTTCGTAGCTTTGAATGTCTTCGGTTGTAAAATAGGGGGTTGCAATATGGTGAGGGTCTAAGTCGGTTGGGCTTAAAAACTTATTTTTAAGACCGAAACCCGTGCCATTTTCCCCATCACGCACAGTTCTTTGCATGTAAAAAGCCATGCGCAGCCGGGTGACCATGATCACCTCCAGCAAATAGGCATGGATAGAGGGGTAAGGTAAAGGGATTTTGGTTTGGGCCATTAACATACCTCATACAGGTTTTACAGAATCCTAAAACATTTCGACTATTATTGACATTAATATACAACAGGTTTAAGATGTAGTCAATGACGTTTAGAACAGATAAAGCTAAATTTATGTGAGGGGAGGATTCGGTTTTAGGAGCAAAGGCAACACGCTTGTATAAAACCGGGGGACTATGGCTGAATATTTATCACCAGGGGTTTATGTGGAGGAGTTTGACTCCAGTTCGCCCCCTGTATCCAGTGTAAGTACAAGCACCATGGGGTTTGTTGGGGTAACGGAAAAAGGCCCGGACACAGGGCTTCCTGTGTTGGTGACCAGTGCGGCGGCGTTTAGAAGGGTTTTTGGTGGGGAATTGTCCGAAGGGGAATTTGAAGCATACCGCTACCTGGCCTACGCCGTTAACCAATTTTTTGTGAATGGGGGCACCCGTTGCTACATTAAACGTGTGGTGCCTAAAGATGCAACAAAAGCTTGCAATGTAGAGGATGTGGCCAGCTCTCCCGTGGTTTTTTACGCATCCAACCCCGGTGTGTGGGGCAACAAAATCACCATTGCCGTGAAGCCTTCGTCTAAAGCCAAAACCCAGGTGTTGGAAAAGGTTGAAGCTTTAGGCAAAGAAAAATACAAGCTAAAAAATGCCGCCGGTTTTCTCCCGGATGACATTGTGGAAGTGAACAACGGCAGCAATTTGTTGTATAACAAAATTGAATCTGTGGATGGCAATTTTGTCATATTCAAAGCGCCTTTTGAAGAAAACATCATCGACACAGACATTCTGCCCAAAATAACCATCAGTACGGCAGAAATTGACATTGAAGTGCGGGCGGAAGGCCAGTCGGAAGTGTATGAACACTGTTCCTTTAACCAGAACAGCCGCTACTTTATTGATGTGAAGCTAGCCAAGTCCGAATTGGTGACGGCCAAAGCCACCGCTGTAAATGAAATCATTAGCCCATTCAAGCGCATTTCTGGAAAAGAGGACGATGTTTTTTACATCAGCCTTTTTGGCGGGCAAAATGGTACCCCCGCTGCCATTTCCAGCAGCGACTTTGTGGGGGAAGATAATGGCCCCGGCAACCGCAGTGGCATTCAAAGCTTTATAGACAACGAGGAAGTGAGCCTGATGGCGGTGCCCGGCATCACAGAACCAGGCGTGGCTTTGCAGCTTGTTGCCCATTGCGAAAGGCTAAAAAACCGTTTTGCCATTTTGGATTTTCCCAATGATTTACGCACCGACACAGACATTATCAACTACCGCAATTATTTTGACAGTGATTATGCTGCCCTGTACCATCCTTGGGTCAAAGTGTTGGACCCCCTCACCCAAAACGCCATTGCCATTCCGCCCTCCGGTTCCATTGGCGGGGTGTATGCCAGAACCGACAACACCAGGGGCGTGCACAAAGCGCCTGCCAACGAAATTGTCAGTGCCTGTGTGGGGCTAATGTATAATTATACCACCGGTGAGCAGGACGTGTTGAACCCTAAGGGGGTTAACCTCATCCGCAGCTTTCCCGGCCAGGGCATTCGTGTGTGGGGTGCCAGAACCGCAAGCTCCAACAGCTTGTGGCGTTACATCAACGTAAGAAGGCTTTTCATTTACATAGAGGAGTCCATTAAAGCCAGCACCAATTGGGTGGTGTTTGAACCCAACGACCAATTTTTGTGGATTCGGGTGAAACGCACCATCGACATGTTTTTGGGAGATGTGTGGCGAAGTGGCGCATTGGTGGGCAGTTCAGAGGCAGAGGCCTTTTTTGTAGACATTGGCCCCAACACCATGACCCAAAACGACATTGATTCCGGCAGGCTTATTTGCGTGATTGGCGTGGCCCCTGTGAAACCAGCAGAATTTGTAATTTTCAGAATCACCCAAAAAACCAACGGCGCACAGTAAACGGGTAGGAGGCTTATATGAGCGATATTGTATATCCATTTAAGAATTATCGGTTCAAGGTGGAAATAAACGGTATACAAACCGGTGCTTTCAGTGAGGTTTCCGGCATAGATGCCACCTATGACGTGGTGGAATACCGGGAAGGGGATGCGGCTGAAAATACGGTGCGCAAAATGCCCGGCTTGGTGAAATACGGCAACGTCACCTTAAAAAGAGGTGTCATTGATAAAATTGAGTTTTTCACCTGGATTGATGATGTGAAAACCGGGTTTTATGGCGACAAAACCAGAAAAGACATTACCATTAGCATTTTGAAGGATGCGGCCAGCGGAAACGGGGAAGTGGCGGCTTCCTGGACCATTGTTCGGGCGTGGCCTTGCAAATATACCGGGCCGGAACTGAAAGGCTCTGCATCGGAAGTGGCCATTGAATCCATTGAATTTGCCCACGAAGGGCTTACACGCACCATTTAATGCATGAAAACTAGGAGTGTGACTGATGCAAATGATGACAGAATATCCCTTTGAACTACCCAAAGGTTATTTGGACGAAAGCGGTGTTGTGCACCGAAAAGGCGTAATGCGGCTGGCTACGGCGGCAGATGAGATCATGCCTTTAAGGGACCCACGGGTTCAGCAAAACCCAGGTTATTTAACCATCATATTGTTGGCCCGGGTGGTCACAAAGCTGGGGGAAGTGCCGGTGATGAACACCCATGTGATTGAAAACCTATTTACGGCAGACTTGGCTTTTTTACAAGACATGTACCAGCGCATTAACCAGGAGGATACGCCCCAAATAGCACTCACTTGCCCCCATTGCGGTGAAACCAGCCAGCAGCCATGGCCTTTTTTGGGGGAGCTTTAAAAAGCTATCCTTTAGATAAGCTTTACGAGGAAATGGCTTTCATTGCCTACTACAACCATTGGTCCCGTGAAGAGGTGATGCATTTGGCCCACCGTGAACGGCAGCTCTGGTGCGATGAAATTTCTAAAATCAATAAAGCCATTAACGGGGACAAAGACAAGCAAAACATTTTCGATGTGGATGTATAACCCCTGTTCATAAGCCAAGCCCAAGCAAGCTTAAGGAGCGCTAACCCAGTGAGTGATTCTTTTCCGGTGTTGTCCCACCGGTTTTACGTTATTTTTAACAATCAAATTGAAATGCACTTTTCAAAAATCTCTGAAATGACATTAAAAGCATCCCACATAACCCCTTTTAATGAAGGTGGTGCCAACAAGCCCTACTTTTTGAGGGACTACCAAAAAACGCTGAATACCCTGACGCTGGAAAAAGGGTTCGGCACCCTAGATGTCTTGAACATGATGCATAAAGTGCACGACATGACCATTGTTGTGAAACAAAGCGACGGCACAGTGAAAAGCGTGTTTTATGCACGCCGGGCAGTGGTGCAGGATGTGAAGCTTTCGGAATTAACTGGGGCGACGTCCCAGGTGTTAATTCAAAAAATGACCATTGTTTATAATAACTTTCAATATGTGACGCCCCCCGGAAAACCATAAGGTGATACTATGCGCATTGGTAAGCCATTCAAGCTGTCGGCCAAAGGCATCGGTTCTTTGAACAACCGGTTTGCTCAAAACATTTTATCAAAAGCCCGCATTTCAAGCATGAATGTGGGCAGAGATTTTATTTATGCCTCCGGGCTTGGCATTGGCCAGCATGTGTTGGTTCAGCATGTTTCCGTTCAACATGTGTCTTTAACCAACATCTATAATCAAACCCAGATTACGCATTTGACCCAGATTGTGCATCAAAACCAGATTGCGAACCGGCAAGATAATAAAAAAAAAGTATTTTTTAAGACTGGCTTGCAAAAGCTGATGCAACTTTCCAGCCTGCGGCAGGTAAACTCATTGAGCCAGTCTGTCCGGCCATACGCAGGAGGGTTAACACATGTGCTTGAAAGAGATGATGACGGTTTTGGCGGGCAATCAGCACGATGGGTTATGGTGCCTGGAAATGAAAGTGGGTACCTGCGTCTGTTGCGGTTTTGGCTTACAGAAAAATATGCATGGGCACGGGAGTTTGCGGAACATTATGTAAAGCTATCCAATTTTTTTCTGGCCGTGAATAAGCTGGCTATAAACCGTTTGCAGTACGATGGCAGTTTTGAAAGTCAAGTGCAACATTCTGTATCCTGGTTGTTGAAGCAAAGGGTATTGTGGCAAGATTATGAGAAGGGCAATACTTTGACCCATTGGCAGCAAAGGAAAAACCTTGAAAATGAAATACTACTTTCTTTAGACTGGATGTTTGCGCAAAAGTTACTATTCCAAGCCCAAGGGAAAAGCAGCGCCGTTATGCATAGGCAGCAAAGGGAAAATATAAGAAATAAAGTGCATCTTTCAGCACACCGTTTGCTTATACAAAGGGCACTGTTGCAAGATTATAAGAAAAGCCATGCCCTGGAACATTGGCATCATAGAGAAAGCACTAAAAGTCAAGTACAATTCTCTGCACACCGATTGTTACAAAGAGCTCTGTTGCAAACTCAAGCGCAAAATAATGCCGTGACACATTGGCAGCAAAGGGAAAATATAAGAAATAAAGTGCATCTTTCAACACACCGTTTGCTTGTGCAAAGGGCGCTGTTCCAAGCTTATAAGAAAAGCGATGCCTTGATACATTGGCACTATGGGGAAAGCACTAAAAATCAAGTACGGCAATCTGCCCGCCAGATGCTTGTGCAAAGGGCACTGTTGCAAGCCTATGAGCAAAGCAATACCGAGACCCAGTGGCATCAAAGGAAAAGCATTAAAAACCAAGTGCAATTTTCTGCCCATAGGCTGCTTATGCAAATTGCACTGCTGCAAAATTATGAGAAGAACAATACCGTAACCCGTGAACAGAAAAGGAAAAACACTGAAAATCAAGTGCAAATTTCTGCCTATCGGATGTTTATGCAAAGGAGACTGCTGCACGCTTATAGGCGAAGAGATGTCCTGACACGCTGGTACCATAGAGAAAACATTAAGAGTCAAGAACAATTATCTGCCCATCGGTTGTTTATGCAAGAAGCACTATTGCAAATGCACGAGAAGAGCAATACCGCAACCCAGCGGCAACAAAGGGAAAACATTAAAAATAAAGTGCAAATTGCAGCTCACTGGTTGCTTATGCAAAGGGCACTGTTGCAAGTTTATAAGAAAAACGATGCTTTGACACATTGGCACTATAGAGAAAGCATTAAAAGTCAAGAACAATTCTCTGCCCATCGGCTGCTTATGCAAAAAACACTATTACAAACTCACGAGAAGAGCAATACCGTAACCCAACGGCATCAAAGGGAAAACATTAAAAATAAAGTGCAACTTTCAGCTCACCGGCTGTTTATACACAGGGTACTGTTGCAAACTTATGTGAAGCACAATTTGGTGCCCCGGTGGCAGCAAAGGGCTATCATTAAAAACGAAGCACAACTTTCTTTTCAATGGAGGTTTGTGCAAAGGTTACTATTGCAAGCTAAAAAGCAAAGCAATGTCGTCACCCAGTGGCATCAAAGAGAAAGCATTAAAAATAAAGTACAGCTTTCTGCCTATCGGATGTTGTTGCAAGCTTATAGGCATAGCGATGCTCTGGCACACTGGTACCATAGCGAAAGCACCAAAAGTCAAGTGCAATTCTCTGCACATTGGCTATTTATGCAAAAGGTACTGCTGCAAACTCACGAGAAGACCTATGGGCAACGATGGAAAAGCATTGAAAATCAAGTGCAACTTTCAGCTCATCAGCGGTTCATGCAAAGAGCAAAAGTGGAAATACATGGGAAAACCAATGCACTTACCCATGGGCACCATAGAGAAAGTATTGAAAAACAAGTGCAGCATTATGTTCGCCAGGTGATGATGCAAAGGGCAGTGCTGCAAGATTATGAAAAAAACAACATTGTAGCCCAGTGGCGGCAACGGGATAGTGTTAGAAACAAAGTACAACGTTCTTTAGGCTGGAGGTTTGTACAAAGGTTGCTGTTGCAAACTCGAGAGAAAACCAATGCCGTGACCCACTGGAACCAAAGGGAAAACATTAAAAATGAAGCACAACTTTCTGTTCACCAGCTACTGATGCAAAGGGCACAGTTGCAAACCTATGAACAAAGGCATCTAGTGCTTTATGAGCGAGCAAGAGACAGAATTCAACATCAAGCTTACAATTTTATTAAACATCTACGTGCAAGAACGTCCATATGGCAGCAATGTCTTTTAGCTGTACAAATAATGTGCCAACCAAATGGCGCTAGGGGTTTGCCTCCAAAAAGTAGCCAACTAAAGTTTGGTGAGCTAGAACAGAGAAAGAATGTTTTCATGCTTACTATTGGCGGTACTTCTGAAGCAGCACGGCATATGGTTAGAAAAGTGCCTGGCGCACAACACCTCCTGCAACTGGCCTCATTCAAAACTACACCAACCTTTGAAAAGCCAGAAACGACACACCCGCAAACGCCGGTGCACACGGGAATAAGCATGGAGCACCGCATGCAATGGCAAGACAAGGGTTCCCAGAAGCAAGCGGCGGCCATGCAGGATATTGCAGATGAAATTCAAGAAAAAAACCTTTCAGCCCTTCACCGCATGATGGATGTATACGAGCAAAAAGAGCAAGCACACAATACTCAAATTTGGGAAACACTCAATCGGCTAGTGGGCAAGCAGGAGCAGATTGAGGGCACCGGGGGAGCAGGCAGGCTGCCGGACATTGATGCCATCACCGATATGATTTACATGCGGCTGGAACGCAGCCTTTTAAGCGCCCGGCGAAAAGTTGGAAAATAAGAGGGGCTAGTGGTTTGCCCATACCGGAGGATTTTATGCTTGAACCCGGCAGTGTTTATAGTGAGGAATTGGAAGAAGCTTTACTCGATATGGATGGCGCCATAGAAAAGGCTAGAATCATTGTTCTGGGCAACTATGAAGTGCGCCAACATCACAACGCACAGGTTTATAAATATAAGAACAATGAGGTTATTGCGGCGCAATTTAACCCCACTGAATATAGCATGAGCTTTACCAGCAACTACAAGCCCCCTTCAAATGCTATTTCCCCGCAAGCCAAAAGAGTGGGGAATTTCCAAAACAACGCCAACAACAGCTTAAGTATTAGTTTTACATATGATACCACCATTCAGTTGGACTACCTTAAAAATAATCAAAAAGCCGCTGGGTTTAAGCAAAACACAAATGCCTATGACGGGTCTATGGACTTAAACCAGAGCTTTGTTCAAAAGTTTATGGGCCTAACCATGCTGGACAAAAACAGCAACCATCCGCCTCTGGTTCAATTTGCATACGGCAGCCTTCGGTATACAGGTTATGTGGCTTCCGTCAAAATTAAATGTGCCCGGTTTAATAAAGTGGGTGAGGTGATTCGGGCGCAGATTGAACTGACCATTAACGAAGCAAGCAACAGCCTGAACAAAGGAGGCACCCTTTCCTTTGAAAAAATAAATGCACCCAAAAATTACAATGAAGCGCTAAACAGCAACGCACCGGTTGCCATTCAAAATGCATATCGGTAACAGACTGGGGGATGACGGTGGGAAGCGGGCCTATTTCTCTAAAGGAGCTTTCGGAAAAATACAACATGTTCACAAAGCCGGAATTTGAAGTGAAAATTAACGGCAGCCCAGTGGAAGCGCATTTTCTGGATGAACCCATCACCGTGGAGATTACCGCCGGATATGCCGCAGGTTCCTGTCAATTCGTCATGCAGGGAGAATTTATTTACGATACCTCTGGCAAGATTGCACTGGACGAGAAAATTGGCAAATTGGTGAAGCCGGGTAACAAGGTGGAAGTATCCATGTGCTACGGCGGGACTGCCAAAACCGGGGTATTCAAAGGCTACATTGATGGGGTTTATATGGATTACGACAACAGCCAGGGGGTTCACTTAACGGTGGAGTGCCTGGACGGTAAAGGCATCATGATGAACAGCCTCCATTCAGAAACCAAAAAAGGCATAAAAAAATACAGCGAAGCCGTGGCAGAGGTGTTGAAAGGTTACGCATCCGTGTTAACGGTGAAATCCAGCGGAATAGATAAAAGTGACCCCGAGGTGAACGTAACCATCGAACAGCACAACGAAAGCGATTATGACTTTGTGGTGCGCATGGCCAAAAAGCTGAATTATGATTTTTATATTGTGAACGGTGAAGTTCAGTTTAGGAAAATATCCAAAACAGAACAAAACGTCATGGTTCAGTACGAAATTTCCGAATACATCCACACTTTTTCCATGCTCACATCCATGAAAAATAAAGTGAAAAGCGTAACAGTGCGGGCGAATAATGAAAAAGACCCGCAAGCCCCCATACAGTCCAAAGTCGACAGCTACATCAACAGGCCGGGGGGAAGCGGTAAGGCGGCGGACATTTCCAACCTGTTGACAGACAGGGTTTCCAGAACTGTGATAGACCCGGCGGTAGAATCTGAAGCCGAAGCCAAAGAACGGGCACAGGCCATTTTAAGCACCCTTTCCAATAACGTGATGCAAGGTTCCATTGTAACCCCGGGCATTCCAGAACTGATACCGGGCAGAATTGCCCAGGTGAAAGGTTTTGGCCCGGAATTTGACAAAAAATACGCCGTAACGAAAGTGATTCACCAAATGAAGCAAGGCAATTTTACCACTACGTGTGAACTGGAGGCAGGAAAGCTATGAGCATGTCTGATATTTTTGACAACACCGGTGATTATACTTCGCCAAATGATTGTAGCGGCGTAATGCCTGCTGTGGTCACCAGCATAGACGACCCGGACAAGCTGGGCCGGGTAAAGGTGAAACTATTAAACCGAAATACTTCCGACGATGAAACCGGGTTTATCCGGGTGATGACCCCCATGGTAGGGGCACAGTGGGGCATGTTCTTTTTGCCAGAAGTTGGGGACGAGGTGTTGGTGGCCTTTTCTGGGGGAGACATTGCCCGGCCTTATGTGTTGGGTTCCTTATGGAATCAGAAAAAAAAGCCGCCGGTGGAAATTAAAGACCAAAAAAATGATTTAAGAAAAATTAAAACCAAAAGCGGCCATGAGCTTAATTTTTATGATGAAAACGGCAAGGAGACAATCCAGCTTTTAACCCCAAAGGGGCTTGAAATGAAGCTGGATGATGAAAAAGAAACAATTATCCTCAAAGATAAAAACACAAAAAATGTGATTAAAATAGACGTGAAAAACGGCATGGTTACGGTGGAGTCTGAAAAGAAAATAAGCATCACTGCGGGTAATTCCAAAATTTTGTTGGACGGCACCGGCAATACAGTTTCCATTGAAAGCGCCCAGTCCCTTAAAATTAAAAGCCAGCAAGTGTCCATAGAGGCTCAAGGTGCTTTAAACCTAAAATCCACCGGCAGCCTGAATGTGAGTGCGGACGGCCCTCTGTCCTTGAAAGGGGCTATTACAAAAATCAATTAAAGGGAGGGTGTGAAGCCATGCAAAACGGAAACGTGGGCTGGAAATTTCCCCTTGCCATCGGCCCCAAAACAGGAAAGTTTGAAACCACCTCAACCGCCCAGGACATTCGGCAAGCAATCATTATTCTGCTGAACACCTTAAAAGGGGAACGACTGTTCCACCCCCATTACGGCAGCAACCTAAACCAATTCATGTTTGAGCCTGTGTCCTATAATTTGCTGGCAGACATACGCCATGCAGTAACAGAAAGCATCTTGCAGCAGGAAAAAAGAATTGATGAACTCTTTGTAGATGCCTTCGTGCCGCCGGAAGCCCAAGACACCGTCACGGTGCATATCCGCTATACGGTGAAGGCAACGGATGAACCCGATGCAATCACTTATGTTTTAAATTTGCTGGAATGATAGGAATGGTATCTTGTGCTCAAAACCCTTCTGCTGGACCAACGGGATGAACAAGCATTATATCGTGAAATGGTGGCTCTGGCCAAAGCTTATATCCCCCAGTGGACGGTGGAGGATAACGGTGACCCGGGAAGCGTTCTGCTGGGCATGTATGCAGCCATGATGGCAGACACGGTTAGCCGCTACAACAAAATGTTGACAAAGCATGTGTTGTTTTTTCTCAACTTGCTGGGGGCAGAGCGCTTAAACGGCCAGTGTGCCAAAGGGTATGCCACCGTCAAGCTGGCACCGGGGGATTATGACGGAGTGTTCATTGAAAAGGGCACACGGCTATACCGGCAAGACCAGCAGGGCGAACGGGTCATTTACGAAACCACGGCGGCCATGCAAGCAGTGGCAAGCAGTATAGACGCTTTGTTTTGCTGTAACAGTGACGGTAGCTGTATGGTGCAGTTGGACATGCCCCAAGCCCAGCAAGAAAAGGACTGCCGGTTGTTTGATTTTGCCGCTGGTGAAAATCTGCAAAAAATAGGGCTGTATATTAGCGAAGCCAACATGTTGCTTGTGGGAACCGGCGGGGAAATAAGCATCACCTTTTGCCATGAGGAAAAAGCCCACATGGAAAAGAAGCTGGCCGAGTTTTTATCTGTGCTGGAAAATGCCAGCTGGGGCGTATTAAGCGCCACAGGTTTTGAATGTATAGATGTCATAGGCTGTGTGGATAACAAAATAAGCTTCAAGGTGAACAAGCCGGTTGAAGAAACGGCCTTTGCCGGTCATGCCTCAAGGTGGCTGGCCTGTCGGATTCATAACATAAAAGAAGCCCAAAACCTGTCTTTTACCCATCTGGAAGTGACCGCCAGTGAAACCGGCTTGCAACCCGTGCTATACGCCAACGATGTGCAGCTGGGCACAGGCCAAATACTACCTTTTTCCCATGCATTTTCTATATACGACAGCTTGTTCATTAACTGCGAAAGTGCCTTTTGCAAGGCAGGGGCCATTATTGACCTAACCTTTGATTTGCATTTTGAAAACTGTGAAAAAGAAACGGTGCAGGAAGAAAAAAGAGTGATGGCATGGAAGCCCATCATGCGTAAATCGGCTTTGGAGGAGCCCCCTGTAGCAAGCATTGCCATTGCAGAGGTGATGTGGGAATACTGGAACGGAAACGGCTGGGCACGGCTGTTTAACGACCACCGGTACCAAACCATCTTTGACTACGGGGACAAAAAATCCATCACCATCACTTTTCATTGCCCGCCGGACATGCAAACCCTTATTGTGGGCGCACATCAAGGGCGTTGGGTTCGGGCAAGCATCCGGCGCATACGGAACGCCTTTAAGCCAACAGGCCGGTACTGTGTGCCCGTGCTGGAAAACGTGAGTATGCACTATGCCTACCGACAACCGATGCCTGTGCTGGAAAAGGTAATAGCTGAAAAGGATGTGGCGCTTTATGGGGTGGATGTTTACGCCAAAGAAGAAACAGTTTTGGCCGGCAAGCCTTTGTCGGAGTATCCGGCGATATACTTTGCCCTGGATAAGCCGTTTCAGGGCGGCCCCATGAAGTTGTTTTTTCAAATGGGCGGAAAAACAGACGCACCATCCCCAGTGCTGCGGTGGGAATATTTCGGCGGCAAAAGTGGCCCCGGGCAATGGATAGACCTTAAAGAAGCGGATGAAACAGCGTCTTTAAGCCAGAGCGGGATTGTAACGTTTATCATACACACCCCGTTCAAAAAACAGGTTTTGTTCGGGAAGGAAAGCTACTGGCTGCGGGCGGTGAATACAGACGCCGGCTATGAAAAAACAGATGTTCCCCGGCCTGTGTTAAAGGGCATACACATGAACACTGTGCCCATTGTGCAGCAGGAATCTTTGGAAGCTGAATATTTTTTCATTCAGGACGGGGAAAAAAATAAGGTTTGCAAGCTGGCTAACCCAAACGTGGTCAGCCACAAGGTATGGGTGAATGAAGCCCCTGCCATGCCGGCGGATGTTTTGGCACAGGATGATGCCAGTTTTCTTCCCGGCACAAAGCTGGAACGGGATGCCCAAGGCATGGTGGTGAAAGCCTGGGTGCCTTGGCAGCGGGTGGAACGTTTTTTAAACTGGGATGGTCAAGCCCGGGTATACATGCTGGAGGAACAGTCCGGCACCCTGTACTTTGGGGACGGCAAAAACGGCAAAATTCCCTGTTCAGGGGACACGGGCACCATTTGCGTAGCATACAAGGTGGGGGCATATGAACGGGGAAACTGTGTGCATCATGGCATAGCTGGGTTTGCAGACTCGGTGCCCTTTGTAGAGGCGGTGTTTAACCCAGAGCCTGTTATTGGGGGTTCTGCCATGGAAAGCTTGGAAGATGCCGTGGCCCGTAGCACCCAAATGGTGAAAGTGCAAAACAGGGCGGTATCCTTGGAAGATTACCAGGTGATTGTGAAGCAGGCAGACCGCAACATTGAAAAAGTGAAAATTTTCGCCCACCACCACAGGGAAGGAAGCAAGCCGGGGGAACTGCACATTGTGGTGCTGCCACGGTTTGCAAACCAGACGGAACAATATTTTTCGGGGATTGCGGGCAACATCCACCGAACCCTGGCAGAAAGAGCCCCTGCAACCTTGGTGCGGGGCGATAAAATAAAGGTTATAGAAGCCAGCTACATAGAATTTTCCCTTGTTATAGAAGGCCGCATTGCCTGTTTTGAGGATTACGCCGAAGTGTACCGGGGCATTGAGCAAAAGCTGGAGCGCTATTTTAACCCTGTTTCCGGAAATTCCAACGGCAAAGGCTTTGAAATAGGGGAAATGCCTTCAAAAATGCAACTGTACCACGAGCTTAAAACCGTTAACAAGCTGGAAATGATAGACAACCTGTACATCAGCTGCTTTGAAATTATTCAAAGCCAACGGCGGGAATTGGATTTCACCGCCATAGGTGCCCAGGTTTTTGGCGTGCCGGTTAACGGCCACCATGAAATCAATCTGCATGTGATAGGGTAAGAATTAAGAAAGGGCAAAGAGATGCTGCAACTTCCCAAGCTTTCCCATGAAAATCCATACGAAATCATCCAGGCCGCTCTGCAACACATCGACCATCACCAGGACGTGTGGCAGACACGGGGCGTGCACGACCCCGGCATCACCGTTTTGGAGCTGCTGGCCCATATCAAAGCAGAGCAGGAGGCCCACATTGACAAAATCGGGCTTAAAAGCTTGCAACAAATGATGGGCTTGCTGGGCATGGACAAGGTATATCCGCAGGGTGCAAAAACATTTGTGGCATTTGAAAGCCAAACCCAGGCCATCATCCCCCGGGGTACCCCCTGCATGGCTTTTGATATGGTGTTTGAAACGGTGGAGCGGCTGGAGGTTTTGGACAACACCATTCAAGCCTTGGGTACTCATGATATGGGGGGGAGCCTTCGTTTTCAGGCTTTTCATGGGGCTGGCGGTCAACGGAAGGTGTGGCTGTTTGAAGAGGGCGGAATGCCCCAAAAATGTTTCTACATAACCTTTGCAAACAGGTTGCCGGAGCAGACAAGCATCAACCTGTTTATTGAACTGTGGGAAGATGCAGGTTCCAGGCGTAACCCGGTGACAGACCCGGAAAGTTTTGTGCCGCTTTCCGTTTTGAATTGGGAATATTACGGCCACGAAGATGGCGTTTTAGGCTGGCACCCGGTGGAAATTTTGCAGGATGAAACCTATGGCCTTCTCTTTTCAGGCAGATTAACATTTGCCTTGAAAGGCAGCCAAGAAGCCTGTGCCCAGGAAGATTTCCCCTGGCTGTTGCGTGCAAGGTTGGTGAAGGATGGCTACGACAGGCTGCCCGTGCTGAAAAGTTTGCACCTAAACGTGGCGGCGCTGGTTCAGCAGGAAACCCACATTGAAACCATCCGTTTCTCGGCAAGCCAAGCCATTGCAGACAACTTGCTGTTCGATGCCTATCTGGCTATGGACGGCTGCTTTGATTTGCTCATTCGAAGCGGCGAGGGATACCGCACAGCAGCCGAAATGGGCGTGGCCTTTACGGTTCAACAAACAAGCAACCACATGTTCCGGCTGGTATTGCAGGGGGAAACCCGGCAATGGTTGGAAGACATTGAAGGGGATGAGGCGCTTCTACTCATCATTTATTCTCAAAAAGCCTTTCACAGCCAAAAGGTTCTAGGTTCTGGAAACGGCATAGCATCTCACATATACAAAGTGCCGGGTGTGGCCGAAGATGAAGCCATTGCCTACGCGCATTTCCAACTTTTTGTAAAGGATAAAGCGGGCATGTTCTACCCGTGGCAAAAGGCAGAGGCGTTAGAACCCTGCGGCCCAAAAGATAAAGTGTACTTTTTAAACCCAGATAAAGGGGCGCTGCAATTCGGCAACAACATCCACGGCAAAGTACCCACCCGTGGAAAGGACAACCTTTGGGTCACTGCCCTTCAAACGGTGAAAGGGAAGAAAGGCAACATGGTGCAGGGGCTTATAAACCGGTTTTGTGAAGCAGAACGGTTCCCCGGCATAACCATGCACCACTTTCAAGAGGCGGCTGGGGGCCGGGACAGCGAAACCCCGGAGGACATGCTCAACCGGGCGCTGCGGCTGAAAGACAGCCTTTCCCAAAAAGCCGTTACCGTAGCGGATTACGCAAATTTTGCTTACCAAACCCAAGGGGTGCTCATTGACAATGTCAGTGTGGTTCCACTGTACAACCCAAACCAGAAAAGTTATGGCCCACAAGGGGCGGAAAACACCATAACCGTGGTGGTGGACGGCAAAAACATTCGGTCAAGCGCAAAAGCTGCATTTTTGGAAAACTATATTGAAAACGTTAGAAGGCAGCTAAACCGGGTGAAGCTGGTGACCACCCGCATTCACGTGCTGCTGCCGGTGGAAGTGCCCATGGACATTGATGTGGAGGCGGCCATCACTGCGCCTAGGCAACAGGTTTTAGCAGATATGCAACTGGCGGTGGCGCAGTATATCAATGACATTCAGCATAAAGGCTTTGGGGGAACCTTTTACCACAGCCGGATATTTGCAGCCATTGAATGCCTGTATGACGTTCAGAAAGTGAAATATTTAAAGCTTTCCATTCCGAAAGACAAGGGGGAAATGAATCGCTTTGGTGATGTAACCGTGCCCCCTTACGCCAAGGTGTTTATCCGGGAGTTGACGCTCACTGATGTATAGCTTTCAAGAGAAAAAGTGGTTTGTGCTGGATGAGGAGCTTCTGGCGGACGGCTGTTTTAAACATTGCGCCATCAACCATGGCGGGTTGTGTTTTAGCCCCCCTTCCGAAAGTATGGCTTTTAAGGGTGTGTATGTGGCCTATGGGTTGGACAGCGGGGAAAAAGAAACCCAATGGGGGCGCCTAAAGATAGCAGGTGCCCTAGAGGGCGATGGTGCTGTTGTTGTTTCCTACTTTGCCTCAGACACAGGGGAAATAAGCTTGGGGGAAACCAGAGTCAGCGTGGATGCCTTCCTTCAAAGCACAGTTTGGACGGTGGATGAAAAAATTGCCGCCATGGACGGGCTGTGGGTATCCCAGCGTTTGCCATTGTGCAGGGACATGTTGCTGCTTGAAGCAAAAGGCCGGTATTTGTTCCTTAAAATAGAAGTGGATGTGTTCGATGGCAGCCGTCCACTCATTCAACAGGTGCAGGTGGAATTTTCCGGGGAGCACCTCATCAACCAGTTGCCGGAATTTTATAGATTAAAGCAAAACAACCCGGAACTGATGCAACGTTTTTTAAGCATTTTTCAGTCCGTTACCGACGATTTGCAGGAAAGCATTGAGGCCATTTCCGTGCACTTTAACCCCAACGGGGTGGAGAAGGCCCATTTGCACTGGCTTTCCCGATTTATGGCGGTGGACAACCCCCATATGTGGGAGGAACCACAGCTTCGTGCGCTGATTGGACGCATGTACCGCTTGTACCTTCAAAAAGGTACGCTGGCCGGCATTGCAGAAGTGGTGGCCTTTTACACCGGGGCTATGCCCATGCTGATGGAAGCGGCGGAAATTTTAGACTTTTACCAAGGCAGCCCCTATGAAGAAGATTTTATGCAGCTGTTTGGCACAGATGTGTATGCATTTTTTATTTTCATCCATGACCGGCACATTGAAGGCAACAAGGCCATTGCGGAAATCGGCAACCTGGTGGAAGCCTTTAAACCGGCCCACACTTTTGGGCATTTGGTGGTGCTAAAACCTTACATGGTGCTGGGTGACCATACGTATCTGGGCGTGAATAGTGTGGTGGGCGGGTCTGCAAAATTTGTTATGGACGACAAAACCATTTTGCCCTATCACACACAATTATAAAGGGAGGGGGAATGCCCACCGTGAACAATAAAAAGCTTTATCCCTTTGCACGCAACAATTATTTTTACGGCAAACTGCTGACGGCCAGAGACTTTGAGGACGAGCAGCGGTATTTGAACGATAAAAGGCGGCTAAATAACATTTTTACAGCAGGTGCCGGGGTTTTGGCCGGGATGCAGGTGGTGCTTTTAAACGACAAAACGGTTTCCATAGAAGCCGGGTTTGCGTTGGACTATCTGGGGCGTGAAATGGTTATTGAAGAATCCGTTACCAAGAAAATAAACGTATTGGCGGGTTATGAAACCATTCAAGGTGATGGGGACGCTTTTTTGTGCATTGAATATGCAGAAAGCATGGAGGACTCTGCGTTATCCATTCATGCGGCACAGGATGCCCAGGGGCAAAAAGCCTTTAATAAAATTCGGGAAGGCTACACCCTTTCCCTAACAAACAGCATCCCCAACCCCCAATGGTTCACCATGGAGGGATATACATACATTCGGGCCGTCCTTTACGAAGACAGCAACGTGAAAATTACTCACAGCCTGCCCCGGTTTGTTCAGCGGCAAGACCGGTTTGCTTTGAAAGTAAGCATAAGTAAAAAGCAGCCAGTTAAAAACTTGAACATTGATTTTTCCTATACACTAGGCAATTTAAAAACCGATGGGGGGCAAAGCCGTTTAAATGTGACTTATGCGGATGAAGGCACGGATGAACGGGGCACCATCACTTTGGCGTATACATTGGTATCCGATAACAGCGTGGATGCCAAAGGTTCTATAAGCCTGAACCCAGAGGACTTTACCATTAAGATGGGAACCAAAAAAGGGCTTTCCGCCAACCCAGTAGAGACGATGGTAGATATTTCGGAAAAAGAGGAACATGATCGCATTGCGGCGCTGTATTTGTCTAAATGTTTTGGGGATTTAGAAGCCTTTGGGGATTCCAATAAAATTGTTCTGGCCCGCCTTCGGTTGGTGAAACTGGAGGGGGACTGCTTCATTGAAGATTTAGAGCCGCTGCCCTTTAAACAGCATGTGGTGAGCAATGCCTTTTTGTACGGCATGTTGGAACGGTTGCAAAGCAAATTAAAGCTGCTTCGGCAGACGCACACTGCAAAAACAGAAGCAGCCCCCGTGGTTGTAAAAGCTGAACAGGAAAAACCAAAAGACCAGATGGCTTGCGGGCAAGAAACCATCGAGGTGGATTTGCGCTCCAAAAACATGGCCTATTTTAGCGACGAAATTGCCCATGGATTGGGGAAAGGGGATGTGTGTATCACCGTGGCGGTGGAGGACATAGAAGCAGACAGCCCATGGCAAGTGAAAAAATCTATTTTGGGGGATGCCCAGGTTTTTGAAGGCAGCCATTTTGAACCGACGCTGTTTCATGTGAAAACAGGGGTGCTTTCCTATACAGACAAGGGCACTTTCCGCATTGGGGTAAGGTTTGGGGAGGACAGTTTTTTAAATTGTGTGAAGGTGAAATGGTGGGCGGTTAAAAAAGAAATGGTGCAGGAGGAAAATCTGTTCAGGGTGCAGGATGTGACACTTCGGATAGAACCCAACACCATCATGCTGCCCCCCCGAGGGAAATGCCGGTTTGAAATGGTGATGACAGGTGCCAAAAGCAATGCCTGCAAATGGTCTGTGAGCGAAGCAAACGGCGGGATTATTGACAGCAACGGGGTATATGAAGCCCCTTCCGTGGAAGGGGTTTTTGAAGTGGTGGCGGAAAGCGTGCGTTATCCCGGTAAAACGGCCACGGCTTTTGTGGTGGTGAAAGAAAAATAGTGGTGGAGGAATCATTGTCATGCTGGAAAAATATAAGGCAACCAAACACCTTCAAGCTTCCGGGTTTGCTGAATATGCGGTGGCCGAACTGTTGCAAGACCAGTCTGCGGCAGTTTTATTAAACCGGATAGCTGACCGTGCCATCATTAACAGTTACCTTTATGGGCTGTACGAGGCTTTCAGCAAAAAAAACGTGCCGGACTTTTTAGATTGCTTTACAGAAAGCTCCAGCTTGTATGTGGTGTTTACCCATGGCAAAGGTACGGGGGTGCTGCAATGCATCCATGAAAACCACTGGAACGCTTACCACAAAAAAATACTGCTGCATCAAATCATTTACCGCTTTTTAGATTATTACAACGCCCCGCCCCTCATTCGGTATTCCATATTAAATAGCCAAAACATTCTAATGGACGGGGATGCAATTGTTTTTCATTTCTTGCTGGATGCCCACGGCAACTTAAACCTTGGGGAAAAAGATATTTTCAGCGCCCTGGGCAGTTTGATGACCGAAATATTTGCAGAAGCAGAAATTCAAAAAGATAGCAAGCTGGCCATCATCATTGAAAAGTGCAAGAAAGCCGTGTACATGTCTGTGGGGGAAGTCATTCGGGATTTGGATGCATCTGCGGGCATTCAAAGGGACGACATGACCATTCAAAAAGCCATACAGGCACAAAAAGAAAAAACGGCTGCCCTGGCCAAAAGGTGTGCGGCGATGGTGGGAATTATTGCCGTGCCGCTGGTGGTATATGCCCTTTATAAAGGGCAGCAGGAAAAGGAGTTAACCCCGGACGTTCCGGCCATTGGAACGGTGGATGTATTGCCTGTGGAGGATGAGCAGGTGGTTATTGAAGTGTTTGCTAATCTGGATGCAGAGGAAGAACAGCCGGAACCAGAGCCGCCACCAATCCCCCCAGAGGAAAAAGAAGAGCCGGCAGAAGAACCCCCGCCGGCCGATGTGCTGTACACCATCGTGGTTGGGGATAATTTGTCTCAAATTTGCAAGAACCACTATGGCCATGTGGCGTATGTTCAGGCGGTGGCACAGTACAATGCCATTGAAAATGCAGATTTAATATATGCAGGGCATACCCTTAAACTGCCGGATAAAGCCGTGTTGGAAAAGGGGTGATGGTTTGAAAAAGTGGCTGCCTATTGCACTCGTCATCAGCATTTTGTTTTCAATTGTATTGTCACGTTATGTAACATTTGAAGCCTTTGTGGTTACCGTAGACCAAACGGTTAGCCCAGAGGGCATGGTGTATACCGTTTCCAAGGTGGGGGGCTATGCTGTTGTTACCGCCACAGACGCCGATGGTGGTGTTCTGGGCCGTAAAAAGCTGCCCGCCAAACTGGAAGGCTTGCCCTGTTACTACCACCAAATTGTGGCGGACGACACCGGGGTATACCTATTGGCAGACCTTTACGAAACCAAATATTTAGAAGCCAATAAGTTCAGCTACAAAAACAGCATTTTGCGTCTGGACAAAAACCTTCAAAAGCAAGAGTTGGTGTTTCAAGAAGAACTGGCAGAGTTTGACCAAGCATACTGGGCCAGTGTGAACCAGCTTTATGATGTGGGCAAAGATGGTATAAAACTTAAAAATGGGGAAATGGACTGGGATAAAGAAGCCCAATGGCCATATCATTTTAAAGGCATTGCCAATATGCAGGCCATAAACGATACCATTTGCATTTTTTGGTTCAGTGAACTGGAAAGTCGTTCCGGCGTGCTACAGCCGGAAGTGAAGGTGCTAAGCCACAACGGGCAAAAGGGCAAAACCCGGGTGGATACCTATGCATTTTCCGAATACCCCATGGACGCATGGCCCTACTTTGATAACATGCTGCTGGGCGAAGATAGGACGCTGTACTTGTTCAGCAAAAGCGCAGACCAGCTGTATGGGGTAAGCCCAGGCGGGCTTTTGCAAACGTTGCCCCTGCGCCCAAGCGCCATTAACGGCTATCCTTCTATAGCCGGAGATGCTTTTTATTATACAGACATTAACCAAATTGAATTTTTAAAATATAACCTTCAAACAAAGCAGACTGAAACGGTGTACACCAAAGACCAGCCGGTAACAGTGGATTTGCTTTTTAAAGATTTACGGTATGCCCGTTTTCAAAACGGACACCTGCTGGCTTTTGTGCCTTCTTTTGAGCCAAATGCCTTGCAGGATAGGATATTTTTGAAGGACAGCAGCGGCAAAGCCACCTTGCGTGATGCACAGCCAGCCAACACAGGGGGTTTCCTGCGCAATGCCATCATCATTGCGGGGGGAATGGCGATTTTTAGCGGTCTTTTGTTGCTTTATGCAGGCTGGGTGCGCTCCAAAAAGATACTGGTTAAAATTATGATTGTGGTGGTTCCGGCGCTGTTTGCCATTGGGGCGGTCATTGCCGGGGTGGCGGTTAGTATGTCCGAAGGGCTCATTAAGGATAGCATTGGCAACAAGTTTTATGTGGCTTCTTCCATGATTGCTAAAGAACTTTCCCATCATGTGCCCGAATCTGGTGGGCATGAAGCATGGGTGGCAGATGAAACCGTCTATGACAAAATCCTGGGGCTGTGGGAAGAGTCCATCAATCAGCTGAACCAAATGGGCAGCATTGAAGAAAGCAACCTAGATTTTTACAACAGCTACATCACCGTTTATTATTTAGAAGATGATGTGCCTTACATCATGGTGGACTGGTCGCTGGAACCGGGTGCTCAGTATGTGGCTTCCGGGGAAAAGGCGGAATATTTGCTTGGCCCCGCATTTGATACGTTTCCCATGGAATTGTTGGATGCTACTTATATTGAAAGACAGAAAGATGCAGAGCAAAAGTGGATGTCCAGCTATGCGGGCATTTACAACGGGGACACCAATCAACTGCTGGGCGTTGTGGAAGTGGGCATGGCACAGGACTTGATTAACCAAAAAGTACGCACCACCCAATATGCCATTATAGTGGGTGTGGCCCTTACCATGACGCTGGTTGTACTTATTGTGTGCGCCATTGTGTTTAACATCTTAAAGGGCCTTAAAAAGCTGAAAGCCGGTGTAGATGCCCTTATTGATGACAATTGGGATGTGACCTTGGACATCACCAGCAATGACGAAATTGAAGCCATCGGCAATGCTTTTAACAAAATGAAATACCGCACCAAAAAGAACATGGAGCTTATTAAAAACATCAACGCTTCCTGCAACCGGTTCATGCCCTTTCAATTTTTTGAACTGATGGGCAAAAACAATATTTTAGATGTGGGGCTTGGGGATGAAGCCACCAAGGAACTCACCATTCTCTCCATCTGCGAAAAGAATTTTTACACCCTGAACAAAACCATGTCTAACCGGGAATGTTTCAACTTCTTAAACAAACTGTACCGCATCATGGCAGATGCTATTAACACAAACGGCGGTGCCATTGAAAGCTATTCCAATGCAGGTTTAAGGGCCATTTTTGCGCCCCATCCCCAGGGGGCAATGAAGAAGGTAAATTCATGTTGTCTAGGTTCTATTAGACAACATGAGGCACCGGTAAAAGCGGCATTAACCATTTGGGAGCAGCTGGACAATTTGAATAGAAGTACAGACACGCCTTTTATCTGCAACATGGTGCTGGAAAAGGGCGAAACCATGTTGGGCATTGTGGGGGATGAAACCCGGCTGGAAGCCACCTTGCTTTCGGCAGAAATGAACCGAATGAAAGATTTGGAGAAAATCGCCAAGCAGAATGGGGTGAAGCTGCTGATGACTCAAAATGTGGTAGACATGTTGGATAACGCCCAGTTTGCATGGCGCTACATGGGGCAAGTGGAGGTGTTTGAACCTTCGGCCACAGGCACCGGCCTTTATGACTGTTTGAATGCCTATGATTTTGAAGCCGAGGAAATCCGAACCATCACCCGGGACGCTTTTGAAGAAGGCGTTCGGGCTTTTGAAGCAGCTGACTTTGAACTGGCCAGAATGTTTTTTATTCGGGTGTTGCAAGCAGACCCTACGGACCAGTTGGCCAAAACCTATGTTTTTCTGTGCAATGAAAAAACGCAGCGGCAATGAGGTGGATGATATGGAGCTTTTCAAACAACCGGAAGGCCCCCAAGATTATGTGGAAGCTGGGTTGTATTTGCTGTCTAAACGGGCGTTGTTGTTTTGTGCCGGGGTTTTTGCGGCGTTGCTATGCATTACACTGGTTTATGTGGTGCCCTTTCTGGAGGGTCTATTGTGGACACCCACCATTGTGGTGAACAGCCAAAAGTTTCACACCTACACAGGCCGTGCTTATGTGGTAAACGAAGGTGGCCAGCTGATTTTTGACGGTTACATAGACAAAGGGCAAGCATTTGGCCAAGGGGTTTTGTACGATGGCCCGGACATGGTGTATGCCGGTGCATTTGAAAACAACAAGTATAACGGCCTTGGTAAACGCTATGCAGACGGACGGCTGCTCTACGAAGGTTATTTTACAGAGAATGCCTATAACGGGGAAGGGGTGCTGTATTACCCGGACGGAACCCCGCAATTTGAAGGCGTGTTCAAAGACGGTCTGTATGTAGAGGGCAAGACATATAGCACGGATGGTAAACTGTTGTATGAAGGGACATTCAACGCAGGGATTTTTGACGGCGAAGGCACGTTATTTGCCCTGGAAACCGGCAAACCTGCTTACACCGGGGGATTTGTCCAGGGCGTTTATCAAGGACAGGGAAAGCGGATAAACCCGGCCACAGGCAAAGCCCTTTACGAAGGGGAATTTCTAGAAGGGCAATATAGCGGCATGGGCAAGGAATATGCAGATAACGGTATTTTAATTTATGAAGGGTATTTTGCAGAAGGGCAGTACGAAGGTGAAGGCAAGCAGTTTAACGGGGCCACGGGCAAGCTGCAATTTGAGGGGAGTTTCAGCCAAGGGGTGTATGAGGGTTACGGTATGTTGTACCATCCTTCCGGCACCCGGCCCTTGTATGAAGGGGGCTTCTCTGAAGGTTTGTATGACCAAGAGGGCACTCTGTACAGCCAAAACGGAAAGGTGGTATTCCAAGGGAAGTTTATCCAAGGAGACATAGACTATGTCAGTTTGTTGGCCTATGATTTAGAGGGGGTTCGGGAAGCTTTCGGCCCGGAAAGCCAGCTTTTAATGCTGGAAAACAGTTTCTTGCTGGTGTATAGCCGACAGCAGTTGGGCTTTGAGTTTACTTTTGCGGTGGATAATGCGAAACCGGCGTTAAACAGGATTAAATTTTTTGGCAACCAAGCTGTGTATGATGTGGCGAAAGGGGTATCGGTGGCGGCCATAAAGGAAAGCTTTCCACAAGAGGTTTTTACGGCATATCCCTTTGGATTGCTGGAAGAAGATGCTTTGTGCTTTCGGCTGGCAGGGGAAAAAGACGCCGCCCAAGGCCAAGAGGGGTATAGCATTAAAATATTGCTGGACGACCTGTACATGCGGGCATTTTCTTGGGCAGAGGACGGAGAAGTGTGCTACTTTGAAATAGGAGGGGTGTGAGCCACGGTGAAAAAATGGATGGCCGGTGTTCTGGCGGCTGTTTTGTGCTTGCAAGGGGGATTATCCCAATCCGTTTTTGCCCAAGCCAAAACACTCACCCTTGAGGGTGCTTGCAACATGGCCATAGATGAAAGCTACGATATTCAAATGGTGAACATGAACATGGCCCAAAAACGAATTGAACTGAAACAAGCGTTGGATGGTATTCAAGACACCCGAAAAAAGGAAAGCACCATTCGGTTTTCTTTGCTGCTGAACATTAAGTTTCCAGAAAAGCATGGGATGCCTAAAGAAATTGAACTGCTCACCAAAGTGCCCAAAATTGAAAATGAAATCAAGGTGCTGCAAAAACAGGTGCAGCATGAAAAACTGGCCGCCCAAACAAAGGCGGAGCAAGCTTATTATGACGTGCTGGACAAAGCCCATGGAATGTCTGTAACTGCAATGCGCATAGCCGAATACAAAAGCCTACTTAAACAGGTGGAAGCCCAGTACAGAATGGGCAATGGCAAAAAAACAGATGTGGAATACGTGGAAAATCAGCTTAGGGCTTATGAAAACGCCCAGCAGAAAAACATTACCGCTGACAACACAGCCAAAAGAAAGTTAAGCCGCATCATCAACCGGGATGTAGAGTTGGGTTACACCTTTCAGGAAGCCTTTGTGCGGCTGAACGTAAACCGTAATGAGCTGGACGGGCTGATTGACTTCGCCATGAAAAATGATTTTGAACTGATGCGTGTTATTGAAAAGCGAAAGACGGCAGAAAAAGCGCTGGATACCATCATGGGCATTTATAAAAACCGTTACGGCAGCTTGGTGCAAAGCATTGAAAATTACATTCAAAGCCATGAGGGCAAGAACATCAACTACGATGATTTTGTTTTGCAGTATAACCAAGTGCTGGTGAACATCGACAGCAAATGGGACGGCTCCTATTCCATTCCACTCATCTTTTTTGTGCTGAAAATACCCAAAGAGTGGTTCAAAGGGGAATATGACGGCACCCGGTATATGGAGGACCAAAAGTACGCCATTTTTGTGTCGTTGGTGGAGCGGGATAAAGCCAGAAAAGAAGAAAAAGAAGCCATTGCAGCTTTGGAAGAAAAAATACGGGACGGGTACGGCACCCTAAAAAGTCTGGAAATAAGCATATCAGCAGCGGAAGAAAGCCTGTCTGTGGCCAAGACAAACCTGCAACATATGCTGCGGGATAACAAGCTGGGGTTGCTGGATTTTGTCACCGTAGAATCGGCCAAAGCAGATGTGTACGAAAAGGAACAGGCGCTTTACGCCATGAACGTGGAATATGTCAAGCAGGTGAGCGCCTTTAATTTGCTGACGGCTGGGTATGTGAACCACCAGCTGAACCGGTTTACTCCCCCGGCGGAGGAAAGCTTTGAAGGGGCCAAAAGCCAGCTGGAAGGGGCCAGCTGGTACGTGAAAAACAATTTAACAGACTTTAATTTTACTTTTGGCGTGAACATTCCACAGGACTATCAGTTGCAATATTACCAGCTGTTTTATAATGGAATGCCTGTGGGGGGGAAGGTTGATGTGCAGGAGGAACTGGTTCATGCCGCCATTACTTATGAAGACACCCAAGCCCTGGAAGTACGGTTTTTTCAAGGCCAAAGCCATGTGTATTCTGCCCAGATTGTGGGGGATGGCTTTTCTGGCCCCCTCAATCTGTTTGCTGTAACCGCAAACCAGGGGGGCACTTGGCAGTTGCTTCCCGTGGATGGGCTGCGGGAAAAGTTGGTGCTGTCTGTGGATGAAAGCTTTGACTATGACACCGCCATCCTTAAATCTGGGGATGTGGTGATTGGCACCATTCAAAAAGGCGAAACGTTTACAACACTGAACGTCTATTTTCACCCGGTGGAGAATCTGTTCCTTCAATTACAAAAAGATGGGCAGACAACTGCCACCCTGTTGTTTGTGGTGGATGGTGAGGGGAACGGGCTGCTTAAAAAAGAAGGGGGTGCAGGGGTTGCATAGACGCATTATCATCGTTCTAGCTTTTTGCATCATATGCCCTATCCTGGTTTTTGGGGCGGGGAAGCGACCCACTGCCGCCCAGTTTCCAGAGAAAACCATCATCATTGGCACCCATGCCATTGCTTTGGAGGTGCTGAACCAACAGCTGCTGGACATCGCTTTGCAATCGGCCACCAGCCCCTATGAAGGGCCGGATGGTTTCATTCTAAACCAGACCCACATTTACTTTAAGTCCGACATTAACAAAGGAGTATGGTACGACATTACCAGCAGCACAAACATCACCCAAATTTCCACCACAGTGGACAATATTGTGCCCAATAGCGTCATTGACGCCTTATGGCTGACCCATTATACCGATGCAAAAGGGGTGACCATAGACCTGTTATCTGAAGAACCTGTGGCGCTGACGGCGCTTTTCAACCCAGCTAACCCCGCTAATATGCCTGAAATGTCCAGCCTTTTAGCCGAGTACAGTCAATTGCGCCAAATGGCGGAAGGGGAGGATGGGGAAGAAGATTTAACAGAGGAGATGCAGCAGAAATATGAAAGCCTATCAAGCGTTTTTGAGGAAATAACCGGAGAAGACATTGAATTGCTGGATGAGCAGATTGGTAACATTCAGGCGTTTCTGGAGGCCATGCAACAACAAGGGGCGTCTATGGATAAATTAGCGGTTGCGCTGGAATGCCAGCAGATGGTGCAGCAACAAAAAGCGGCCCTGTGCTACCAAACGGTCATCGACCGCATCAACCAAGAAATCAAAAATTTGGACAAAGCGTTGTTAGGCGATTTAATTGATGCCTATGTGGCTGCACTCACTCCCCTTTACGGGGCGGCCAATACAGCAGCAGGTGAACAGGCAGCACCTACAGAAGCAGCCTTTGGCTCAGCGGCGGAAGCCATTGCAGCCGAAGCCAAAGTCAGTTTTTTGGAAAATGCCAGGAAGCCCGATTTTAACGCCATGGAAGCAAACGTCAATACCATTCAAGGGGTGGAGCAGCTGTTGGGCAATGGCTTCAAGCCCTTTGGAAGCCTGGAAGACCAGCAAAATCAACTGAATGTATTGCAGGACATTTACAGTGCCAATCAAAGCGCCATGATGGATGTGGCAGCAAAGGGTGGCGGCAATGACGGTTACATGCAAGCCATGGCGGGCGGGGAGCCTTCTGGTGTGCTTAAAAAGTATGAAGATGAATCGGTTGCCCAGCTGCGAAGTTTACTAGAGGAAACGTTGTCTGTGACGGAAGTGCTGGCAGACAATGCCCAGACCCCGTCAGAGCGGCTGGATGTGTACATTGCAAGCAAAGCCGCTACAGAAGCTGCCATAGTAGAGCTGACAGGCACGGGCGATTTGGCTGCTCGGGCGTTGCTGGTGCTACAAGAGGCAGACAGCCGTATGGGAAGCGCCTTAAACCAAGCCAAGCTGGACATGATTCCCGCTTATACAAAGGCAACAGAAGAGGTGGAAGCGCTTCAAAAACAAGCCAATGCCTTAAACCAAACTTACCTTGGTGCTGTTGAAGAAAAAGCCGATGCTTTGCGGGACCAAAAAAAGGCAGAGTTGGACGGCGTATTGGCTGCGCTAGGTTTGTCAGAAGCCAAAAAATCCGCCATTGAAAAAGGGCTTGTGGAAGGCGCCCTTGGGGTGGAAAGTGATGGGGGAACGGTAGTCATTCAAGATGAAACCGGGTTGATTGCCAGCCTTGATAATGCAGAACAGATTCCATTGGTTACGCCAGAAATAACATCACCTGGGGAGGAACGGCAAAAGGCGGTGTACACACAGGAAGAGGTAAGCCAGCTAAACCGCCAGGTGCAAGCCATGAACAGCGGGCAAAAAGTTACCATGTATCTACCTCCCTGGAAGCTTGTATTTGAAGGCATGGACATTAAGCTGGTTTCTCCCGTTATTGTGAAGCAGGACATTGTTTATGTGCCCGCCAAGGAACTGGCCGGGCAACTGGGCGCAACTTATTTGTACAGCAAGCCCAACAATGGTTATGTGGTGAAGGGCAACGGGGTGCTCATTGAGTTTACACCTGGGGACGATACCATCCACATTAACGACAAGAAAGTGATGGGCCTGGGCGGGACGTTTACCCATGAGGGCCAAATGTATGTGCCCCTTAAAGCCTTTGAGCTGGCCTTCGGGTGGGACGAGCGACAAGAAGGAGACTGCACCATTGTTTTTAAAAAGTAGATTACTGGGTTAGGCCTTTTCTAATTGCAGACTGAATGTCGATAAAACGACACATGGCGGTTGTTGATTTACGAAAGCCAAGGGTTTGGTAAAAGCCTTCCTTTCCTGGCGATGCATATAGCAATATATTTTTGTCATCTTGTTCTTTTAGCAGCTCTGCGACAATTGTTTTCCCTAATCCATGCCCTTGATAATCGCTATGAACCACAATATCATAAAGCACACCCTGGTATGAGCCATCTGTCAATAATCGCCCGCATCCAATGAGGTCATTACCATCGTAAACGAATATAACTTTTGAACTGTTCTCAAAAGCAATTTGGTGTTTTTCAACACTGTAGGTTGCCATATTTTCCTTAAGAAGCAAAGACTTAACAGCCAGCCAATCTACTCGTGCTGTTGTTGTTTCAATTTTTAGTTTCAATATTATCCCTCCTATAATTGTTGTACGATTTCCTTCTGATGCTTACAGCTCTAACCGTAAGGACAGAGGCACAAAAGATACTTCCACAGGGAGTTACTGGGACCTCTGTCTGCTGCGCCTATTATCCCATATCCCATGAAGGATAACAAGTTTTTTATACGGTGTCCTTGTCAAAAACACCGTAAATACAGTATACGAGGAATGTGCTTATGAGTCTTGCGGTTTGTAACGGTGCTATGTGCCAATGTACTTTTGGCATGGCACCATGCAGTTTGGTGGTGAGCAATGTAACCAATGTGGTGGCCTCTAATATGCTGGTGGCTACCATTATGGATTATACCCAAGCAAACTTGCCCACTTTCGGTATGTGTTCGTCCATGGCCAACCCGATGGTGGCGGCCGCCACAGCCGCTGCGCTGGGGGTGTTGACCCCTCAGCCTTGCATGCCGGTTATTCCAGCGCCTTGGGCCCCAGGCAGCCCAACTGTGCTGGTGGGGGGTAAACCTGCCCTCACCAACAGTTCAAAGGCTATGTGCGCCTATGGTGGGGTTATCCAATTGACTTATCCTGGGCAAAACACAATGATGGTGCCGTAATGCATGAAAGGAGGTGGCCATGACCATGTATACTTATAAGGTGATAGCCGATGTGGGCAATGGTTTGCTGAAAATGCTGCGCAGTAATCTGGTGCCGAATTTGATAAACACAGCAAACGGCATCCTTTTGGCCAGCCCCCAAGACCGTGGTGACGCCCAGTTAAGCATCTATCTTTACGATATTGAGGAAAACCTGGAGCTTAGAAATTTGGACCTTTTAAACATTGATGCCAGCACCAAAAGAAAGCCACCCATTTATTTAAACTTATACTATATGGTAACGGCTTATTCCAGCAGCGACGTGAAGTACAAAGCCATGGAGGAACAAAAAATACTGGGGGCTGTTGTGCAAACTTTTTACGACAATGGACGTATTGAGCCGGCGTTTTTGAATGCGCCTGCCCCGGGGAAAAAGGATTGCATCGACATTGCGCTCATGCATATGCCTTTTGAAACAAAACAAAAATGCTGGAATGTACAAGAGCTGGGCTACAAGACCTCTTTATTCTACAAAGTGTCTCCGGTGCCCATAGATTCCGGCAAAGGCATTAAAATTACCCGTGTGGTGGATGCGGAAATGGAAGTGGAGTCATGACAGTGAAAGCAAAGGTTTCGCTGGCTGTTTTGTTTATAGATAGCTTTACAAACGATGTGATTCCGGGGCACAAATTATCTGTGGTGGCGGAAGGCATTTATAGCCCTTTGGTAAAGCCGGAAGGATACCATGTTTTTCGCAACATTCAAGGTGAAGCGCTGACCATTCAAGTGCGCTCAAAAATATACCAGCCCCTAAGCTTAACAGTAGGCATGAACAAGCCGGGTGAACAGCCGCCGGTTTGTGTTGTTCGGTTGCTTCCAAACACCGGTTATCCGCTGCCTAAGGGTGCTACAGTGATTCAAGGCCAAGCACCCCCCAACAAGACGGTGCTGTTTTACGGCAAGGGGTTGGGGTTAGCTGATTTCAGGCTTCATCAAAACTATGTTACGGGAAGCCAAACCATTGGTATTTTTAACCCTGGTGCCGTGTGCCTGGAAGGGATGCCTATGCGAATTGTGGGTGGCAAGGGCACCTTTCTCACGATTGCATCCGTGAAGGATTTGTTTGGCCACTGGTATAGTTTGAATGTTCCCTTGAAAGATGATTACAATGCAGGCACAACATGGGTATTTCCTGTTTTTTCTGCCATGGCCCATGAGGATGGAACCTTTTACCTTCCCGTTGCAAGCCTGGGCGAGCCGGGGGAAAAGATGCGGTGTTGGTATACGATAGAAGGTTGTGACGAAGCGGAACGGGAAGTTGAGTTGGTAATTGGAAGCGTCAATGATGTGACGATTGCAAACGCTTCATTTTAAAGCACATCACCTGGAGACAAGCATATGATATTTATAAAGAATAATCATATGAGGAGATGTACAATAAAAAATGAGCAACAATTTTCAGGGCGAAATCATCACCCCTGACGATTTAAGATACAATCAAGCCCGCCAAATTTGGAACAGGGCTATTCAAAAGTTTCCGGCGGCAATTGTTTATTGTGAAAATACGGATGACGTTTGCGCATCCATTGCTTTTGCCAGAAGCCACCACATTCCTATACGCATACGTTCCGGGGGGCATAATTACGAAGGTTACTGCACCGGGGACGAAGTGTTGGTGATTGATGTGAGCAACATCAAAGATTTGGACTTGAACACAAGACACAGTACAGTTACAGTTGGCACAGGCGTTAATTTTCGTCAATTGTACAATACCGTTGGGGCAAAAGGCTACCCATTTCCTGGGGGAAACTGCCCCACTGTGGCTGCCAGCGGGTTTACATTAGGGGGCGGTTGGGGGTATTCCAGCAGAAAGTTCGGGCTTGGCTGCGATTCTTTATTGGAAGCAGAAATGGTGGACTATAAAGGCCGCCTTCTAACGGCCAATAAAGAGAAGAACCAAGATTTGTTCTGGGCGTTGCGGGGTGCAGGCGGCGGAAATTTCGGGGTGGTTACATCCTTAACCTTTAAGTTGCCACCAAAATCCGGCGAGGTGACTCTGTTTGAACTGTTTTTTCCGAAGGCAACCCTCAAAGACCAAGTGCATTTCATGGGCATATTCCAAAAATGGATTGATACGGTAGATGACAACATCAATGCAAGTGGGGGAATGTATAATACCCGGGATGACGGCATTTATAACTATTTAAGGGGCATTTGTTACGGTTCAAAACGGGAAACGGAAGCGTTATTGCAACCCTTCTTGGCGTTGGGAAACGTAGAGGCCACGTTTAAAAGCGGTTCGTTTTTAGACGCTATGCATGACATTGGCAACAGCTACCCCCCATTTGAAACTTTTAAATCCACGGGGCGGTTTGTGAATGAATATTATTGCACAGACAAGCTGGCTGAATTGGCATCCATCGTTAACCAGAAGCGGCCCACTAACTCCATATTAACATCCATTTCCGTTTATGGGCTGGGTGGGAAAGTGCAAGATGTAAACAAACACGACACCGCATTTTATTTTAGAGACGCAAGATATATTGTTTTAATACAATCTGTTTGGGAAGACAACCGTTACAAGGAAGCCAATGTACGTTGGGTATTGGATAATTTTCAATACATATATGGCATTACAGAAGGCTCATATATTAATTTTCCATTGTTGCAACTTCCCAATTATGCATGTAATTATTTTGGCGGAAACGTACCCCGGTTGGAGCGGGTGAAGCATTTATACGACCCGTACAATGTCTTTAACTTTCCGCAAAGCATTTAATA
>CAZCQP010000004.1:38344-99200 GCA_964500895.1 uncultured Eubacteriales bacterium
AAGTAGCCTGCCGGCATTTAAACCGACAGGCTTTATCTTTTAAAATGATTTTATTTAACGGGTTATGGGTTTGAAAAGAAAGCATGAAGATAGAAGAGCTGACTTTTTATACATTTACCCATTAACAAGAATCATTACATGCTTGCTTTTTTTGTCCAGTAATCAAGTCCGAGATCGGTCAGAATTTTCACTGCTTCATCGTATACTTTCAAATATTCTTCTGTGGGTTCAATGGTAACGGTATTGTAGCATTCAGAGAAGTTTTTGCCCAGCGGGGCGGTTTTATAATCTTTTTCGTAAGTAGCAACCAATTTGTCAAGAATCACATTCACTTTGTGTGTATCCATGCCCGCAACTGCCCAAGCAGCTTCGGCCATCATTCTGGCTTCTAAGCCTGTATGGTAGTCGGTTCTCACGCCTTTAGCCGCGGCCACACCAGACAGGACCTCCCGTCCGCTTGCGGTATCGGTAATGGCTTGAGCAGCCGTCTCCAGCAAGCACATCACTGTGCAAGGGCCGGCCATGGTGTAATACTGGTTACCCAGCATTAAGTGGGTGTTGCAGTCGATGGCCATAGCAATGTGGCCGGCAACTGCCAACGGTTCTCTGGCAGTGGTGATGCCCCATCTCACGTGAACAGGGCCATCCAAATGCCAGGTTGCGTGTGCCATAACAAATGAATTTATGGTTGTTGCAACGCCAACGATGGTCGTCTCCTCGAGACCACCGGCATAGCCGCCATAAATAGGCATTTGTTCGACCATGATAATGTTTCCGTTTTGAATGTAGTGAGAGATATAAGTTAAGGCGCTCATATCAATTTTCAGCTCATTCAATTGGGAAATCTCGTGGCTGTCAGAAGGTCTCATGCCGCCTGGGAAATCGGAGGCAATTACGCCTGCTGCAGACAGGGAAGTTTCGCTACCCTACAACCCCATGCCTGGGCGGCCAGCTCTTGCTTGTGCGGCTCTTACCATCAGGCATTCAGCTTTAACGGCTGCAATTTCATAAGGGCTGTTGGGAACGGGGTCTTTGCCATTAATGGTTTGCAGCACGCCGTCTACGATGGCATCTACAAGACCTTCCTGGGCATAGCTTTGGTGAATGGCAAGGAAATTGGCTTCGGAGCAAGGCGCGCCGGTGGGGCCGCCTTGAATGATCGGAGCCTTAGCATCTTTATAGCTTCTTGGGGAAAGCATCACAGCGTCTCTGCCTTCGCCGTATTGCACATCTTTTGGCGCAGATTCGATGGCTGCAATAATTTCTTCACGTGTGAATTTAATGACTCTGCCAGTATCCATGCAGTAAACACCGCATTGTTCCAGCATATCCAAACCGGCTTTAAACAGGTTATCAATTAAGGTCCTGTCTTCAGGCACAATCACCTTTTTGTCCATTTTGATGTTGTACTTGGCTTTTAAAGCAGCCGCGGTTTCAGGAATAACCTTGTTATCCCATTCACTTTCAGGTACTTTCTTACCTGTTTTGGCTCTGTCATACACATCATAGATATTAACTTTTTTCACCAGTGCCATGTATGTAATGCTCCTTTCTTATTTTTTTGCCATAAATTCCATTGCCAGCTTCACGCAGCCGGTAGCAGTGTCGGAATAGCCGCTACCTCCGATTTCGCCTACCCATTCTCCGTTTACGGGCGCACCGCCGTACATGGTGAAGAATTTATCTTTAATGCCTTGTTCTTTCAACAGGCTTTCAATATCCTTCATTGCGGGCATGGTGGTGGTCATAAGGGCAGAACCAGCAATAATATCCACATTTTCTGCTTGGGCCTTTTCAACAACAGCTTCAACAGCCACATCGCTGCCCATGTCAATCACTTCAAAGCCGCTGGCTTTTAACATGGTTACGCAAATGTTTTTGCCGATAGAGTGAATATCGCCCTGCACGGTATGGAACAAAACTTTACCACGGGAAGTGGATTTTTTGTCGGCTTCGCTCATATCTTTTGTTAAAATATTAACAGCTGAATCGAAAACTTTAGCGGCAATGATGAGTTGCGGAATAAAAACTTCGCCTTCATCAAATTGGTCGCTGATTACGTTCATGCCTTGTGCAAGACCTTTTTCAATGCATTCAACGGCATCCAGTTTTGCTTCCACAGCTTCAGTGGCGGCAGCAACAGCGGCATCTTCGTCCAAATTTTCAACTGACAATTTCAATTTGTCAAAAATCTCTTGACTCATGCATTCACCCTCCCTGTAATAGTGGTTAACAATAAAGCGCTTTCTTTTCCGTCATGCTCTTCTAACAAATATTATAGCGCAACATTTGTTAAAAGTAAATAAAAATATTATAAAAAAAATTAAAAATTCAATAAATAGAATAATTGAATTATTTGTCAATTCTAAAAAAATACAAAAATATGCTTTATTCGCAATGGGTTTTATACTTTAAAATAGGAAAGTCATTCAAAGCCCATAAGGTACTTAGAAAAATTATAGAAAATGCATGAAAATAAAAATGGTAGTATTTAAAAATAGACAATTTACCGAATGCAAATTTATGCATTAAATTAGATTTCAAAAAATGTGTAAAACTTAGAAGCCATAGGCATGATTTTTTGGAAGCGCAGTTTGTTGAATTTTTATAAAATTTCCATTATAATAATGAGGCTCAACCGTGTTATTTTTTTAACAAAACTACTAGGAAAGAAGGCATTTAAATGGCACGCTTTACATTACCCAGAGATTTATATTTTGGCCCCAATGCAATTGAAGAACTTAAAAATCTTAAAGGCTATAAAAAAGCCATTATCGTAACCGGCGGCTCTTCCATGAAAAAGGGAGGCTTTCTGCAAAAAACCATTGATGTATTACATGAAGCAGGGCTTGAAACCACTGTTTTTGAAGGGGTAGAGCCAGACCCAAGCGTGGAAACCGTTTACAAAGGCGCACAGGCTATGCGTGATTTTCAACCGGATGTGATTGTATCCATTGGTGGCGGTTCTCCCATTGACGCAGCAAAAGCCATGTGGGTTTTCTATGAATACCCAGAATTGAAGTTCGACGACATTAAGACACCTTTTACCATGCCTAAACTGCGTAAAAAAGCCATTTTTGTGGCCATTCCTTCCACCAGCGGTACGGCAACAGAAGTGACAGCTTTCTCTGTTATTACCGATTATAGCACAAAAATTAAATACCCATTGGCAGATTTTGAAATTACCCCTGATATTGCTATTTTGGATACCTCCATTCCCCTTACCATGCCTAAAACATTAACCGCCCATACAGGTATGGATGCTTTAACCCATGCCATTGAGGCTTATGTGGCAGCATTAAGAAGCGATTTTTCAGATCCTTTGGCATTAAAAGCCATTGCCATGATTTATGAAAACCTGGAAGCTTCCTATAACGGCGATGAAGAAGCAAGAGGTAAAGTACATGTGGCCCAATGCTTGGCTGGTATGGCTTTTTCCAACGCATTGCTGGGCATTGTGCACTCCCTGGCCCACAAAACCGGCGCTCAATACAACATTCCTCACGGTTGCTGTAACGCCATTCTGCTGCCTTTCGTTATCCAATATAACGCACCGGTGTGCATGAACCGTTTTGCAGACATTGCCAGAATGTTAGGCTTGCAAGGTGCCAACGATGAGCAACTGACCAACGCTTTGGTGGAAGCCATTAAAGCATTGAACAAAAAGCTGGACATTGCACAAACCTACCAAGGCAACGGCGTTGATGAAGAAACCTTTAAGAAAACAGTAGATTTCATTGCAGAAAACGCTGTAGGCGACCCATGCACCGGTGCAAACCCACGCCAAACCGGCTTTGAAGAAATGAAAAAGGTTTTGGAATGTGCTTACTACGGCACAGACGTTCAATTTTAATGTTTATTAACTGCTAAAAAAAGACATTGAGAAACAGCCATGCTACAAGTTTCTCAATGTCTTTTTATTATGCTTTAACGATAGTAAGGGCTAGGTTGTTGTTCCCCTGCATGGGCATCTTCCTTTGTTTCCTGAACAGTTCCAAAGGGATGTTGTGGTGGGGCATAGATGGAATATAGTTTTAATGGACTATTGCCGGTGTTGTAAATGTTGTGATAGGTGCCGGCTGGTATGATACAGGCAAAATTGTGGTTGATGTTGCGTTGGTAGTTCAATTTGTTTGGGCTGCTGCCCATCATCACCGTAGCAAAGCCTTCTTCAATGCGAATAAACTGGTCAAGGTTTGGGTGCATCTCTACGCCGATGTCTTCGCCCACATTCAGGCTCATTAAGGTCAATTGCAAATGTTCACCGGTCCACAAAGCTGTGCGAAAGGCCCTGTTCAGTTTAGTTGCCATATTAATGTTTACAACAAAAGGTTCTGGGCCGTAGTCGGTTAAATTCATTAACCCAAAGTTTGGATTAAAAAATAGTTTTTTCATTGCCATTGCCCCTCTTACTTTTTATAGTAGCATATGATGTTTCTTTTAAGTTGTGACATGGAAAAACCACTTGACAATTTCTGGTCACTCTGTCATAATAAAGTAAATTTACTTTTAAAGGTTGATGACCATGATGTTCAGCAACAATACCTTTAAATTGCATCATCACCGCCTGTAGGTTTGTATTGTGAGCAAGTGCTCGCAAAACAAGCCTGATTGTGTTGTTATCGGGCTTGTGTGATGAATGTATCCTGTGTGTATACAGCCGTCCGGATTGCCCGGGCGGCTCTTTTTGCGTAAGTTCGACGAAGTCGAACAGCTGCGTTAGCAGCTAAAATTGCAGAGCAATTTTTTACGTAATGAGTATACATTTGCAGCACGATGCTGCAAATGTGTGCGAATACCAATCTTTATTTTAATTAAAGGAAAGTAGGGGTGCGGGTGAAGCTTTCAAAGCTTAGCGAAGAAATTGAGTTTTCAAACAAAAGATATGTGTTGGTTAATGACATGCAGCAGATGTTTCGTGAAAAAGGTTATGCCTTTGTGGAGCAGCAAATCATTGAAACTTATGATGGGTATATGCACACCAGCAGCGGCATCGACATTGAAAACACAGCCAAAATCATGTCTAACGACGGCAAAATTAACGTGCTTTCCACAGACATTACCTCTGAAATTGTGGGGAACCTTGTGGAAAAATGGCAAGAGGAAGAGGAAGTTAAAATCTTTTATTACGGCAAGGTTTTTGAAAACACCCGGTACGGATTGGCCTCTGCAAGAAAGCTGGGTGCGGAATACATCGGCAACCATGCCATGCACGCAGATTTTGAAATTGTGGACATGTGCATTCAACTGTTAGAGGCTTATTCCGGCGGGGATTATGTTTTCGAGGTGGGTTGCGGCTCATTTTTAAAGCTGCTGCTTCGTTCCATGACGTTGAACCATCAAAGTTATGCCAAAATGATGGACGTGATTGCAAAGAAAGACCGTTTTGCCCTGGAAAAAATGATTGCCGACATGAACGATACCCATAGCAAGTTGATTTTGTCGGAGTTGTTTAACCTTTGTGGCAGTATGGAGGAAGTAGACGGGTTATTGCAAGAGCTGTACGCAGACCAGCGGCTTTTAGAAACCTTGAAACCCTTGCGGCAGCTGAACCAGCACTTAATGAGCCGGGGCAGCGGGGGAAAAGTGGTGTTCGATTTGTCCCTGCAAACCAAACTGCATTATTATTCCGGCATTGTGTTTCGGGGGTATTTCAGAAAAGCCAATGATGCGGTGATTAAAGGCGGCCGTTACACCGCCAAATCCACAAGTAGCAGCAAGGAAATGACGTCAGTAGGTTTTTCGGTGGAAATAGACCAGCTGATGAAATTGATATAGAGGTGAGCCATGGGAATTAAAATTGCAGTTTCAAAAGGCAGGCTAGGGGACGACTTCATTAAAAAGTTAAACGGTACAGTTTTAGGGGAAGCCATAGACCAAAGTTCACGCAAGCTTATTTTTCACGATGAAAGCAGTGACGTGAGTGTCATTTTCTTTAAAAATTCCGACGTGCTGGCCTATGTGGAAAACGGCATTGCAGACATGGGCATTGTGGGCAGCGACATGATTCACGAACAGAATGCGGATGTGTACTGTTTGCAAAAGCTGGACATTGGCGTATGCAAGTTGTGTGTGGCGGGGTTTCCAGGCGCCAATTTTTACGAACGGGATATGGCGCTTCGGGTGGCCACCAAGTTTCCCAATCTGGCCAAGGAATACTTTGACCCCTTGGATCAGGCCATTAAAATCATCAAGCTGAATGGTTCCATCGAGCTGGCCCCCGTCCTTGGGCTTTCAGATGTGATTGTAGACATTGTGGAAACAGGCAGTACCCTGAAAGCCAATGGCCTTGAAGTGCTGGAAGAGATTGGTGAAGTAAGCGGCTATGTGATTGCCAATAAGGTCAGTTATAAGTTTAACCGAAAAAAGATAGATGCCATCATTCAAGCTTTGGTGCAGAAGGAGGAGCATAATGATTCAAGTTATTGAGGCAAACAACGCTTTGCAGTATTTAAAAGAGTTTAAAGGAAGGCAAGCCCAAGCCAACGCCCAGGTGGAGCGGGCAGTGGCGGGAATTATTGAAGATGTACGCTTAAATGGAGACAAGGCGGTTCAAAAGTATACGGAGCTGTATGACGGCGTTCGGGTGGAACAGATGGCAGTGTCTGCCGACGAAATGAAAGAGGCCGTGGCGCAATGTGCCCAGCCCTTGTTTCAGGCCATGGAGCGTTCTGCGGCAAACATCCGGGCGTATCACGAAAAGCAGTTAAGTGTATCTCAAATTTACAATACCCCGGAAGAACCGGTGATTTTAGGCCAATTGGTGCGGCCTTTGGAACGTGTGGGCATTTATGTGCCGGGGGGGAAGGCGGTGTACCCTTCAACGGTGCTCATGAACGCCATTCCTGCCAAAATTGCAGGAGTGGGGGAAGTGGTGATGATTACCCCGCCGGACAAAGCCGGCAACATTTCCCCAAACATCTTAGCGGCGGCCCACATTGCAGGGGTTGACAAGGTGTATAAGGTAGGGGGTGCCCAGGGGGTGGCGGCGCTGGCTTATGGTACGGAGACCATTCCGGCGGTGGATAAAATCACAGGCCCGGGAAACATTTATGTGGCCACTGCCAAAAAGCAGGTGCTGTCTGCTGTGGGCATCGACATGATTGCGGGGCCCAGCGAAGTTTTGGTGATTGCAGATGAAGGGGCAAACCCGGCCTACTTGGCGGCAGACATGATTGCACAGGCAGAGCACGATGAACTGGCGGCTGCTATTTTGGTTACCCATTCCAAAGCTTTGGCAGAGCAGGTGGTTACACAGCTTGAAAAACAAACAGAATGTGCAGAAAGAAAGGACATCATTCGGCGGTCGTTGGAAGATTACGGGGCGGTGTTCATCACGGGCAGCCTTGAAGAAAGCGTGGCCATTGCCAACGCCATTGCCCCGGAACATCTGGAAATTATGACGGCCAAGCCTCTTGAAGTGTATCCCAGCATTAAAAATGCAGGGGCTATCTTTTTGGGGCAATACACCCCAGAGCCGGTGGGGGATTATTTCGCAGGCCCTAACCACACCTTGCCTACAGGGGGAACCGCCCGGTTTTCTTCTCCGCTGGGGGTGGAGGATTTTGTGAAGCGCACATCACTGCTGTACTACACCAAGCAAGCGTTGGAAGAAGCCGCCAAAGACATCATCACCTTTGCAGAATCTGAACGGCTGTACGGCCACGCCAACGCCATCAAAATACGGTTTGAACAAAGCAACGGTCAGGAGGGAAACCATGCGTAAGGCTGAAATAAACCGAAAGACAAAAGAAACAGACATCCAGCTGCTGCTAGACGTGGACGGAACCGGCCAAAGTGACATTCAGACGGGCATCGGTTTTTTGGACCATATGCTCACCCTGTTTGCCTTCCACAGCAAAATGGATTTAACCATCCACTGTAAAGGGGATGTAGAGGTAGACAGCCATCACACAACAGAGGACATTGGCATTGCCCTTGGGCAAGCCCTTCAAACCGCTCTGGGGGATAAAACTGGCATTGCCCGTTACGGTTCAGTGCATTTGCCCATGGACGAAACGCTGGCGCTGGTGGCGGTGGATTTAAGCGGCAGAAGCACGCTGGTGTACAACGCATGTGTCAACCGGGAATGTCTGGGTAGCCTAGCTACGGAAGACGTGAAAGAGTTTTTCAAAGCTGTGGCAGACAACAGCCTGATGACGCTGCACTTAAACATATTGTACGGGGCCAACGACCACCATAAAATTGAGGCGTTGTTTAAAGGGTTTGGCCGGGCACTGCGGGGGGCTGTGGCCGTTACCTCTAACCAGCTTGAAAGTACAAAAGGGGTTTTATAAATGATTGTGATGGTAGATTACGGCCGGGGCAACTTAAAGTCTGTGAAAAATGCTTTTGACAGGCTGGGTGTGTCGGTTGAAATTTCTCAAGATGCGGCGGCTATAAAAGCTGCTGATAGCATTATAGTACCCGGGGTAGGGGCTTTTGCAGATGCCATGGGTAGCTTGCAAGCCACTGGGCTGGCAGAAGCTATAAAGGAAGTAGCCGCGGAAGGCAAGCCAGTGTTGGGCATTTGTTTGGGGATGCAGCTGCTGTATGAAAGAGGCTTTGAGCACGAAGAATGCACGGGGCTTGGGCTGATTGAAGGGGAAATTCACAAGCTAGAGGTTTCGGAAAAAGTGCCCCATATGGGCTGGAATGAGCTGGTGTTTCAAAAACCGGAAGACCCTGCGCTGAAACTGATTAAGCCCGGGGATTACGTGTACTTTGTTCATTCTTACTACGCTGTGTCCAACGGGGAAGAAGTGGTGGCCTATGCCCAGTATGGGGTGAACATCCCCGCCATTGTCCGCCGCCAAAACATATACGGCATTCAGTTTCACCCAGAAAAAAGCGGCACGGTTGGTGCCAACATACTGCAAGCGCTTTGTCAGGAGGTTTTGAACATATGATTATTTTACCGGCAATAGACATTAAGGACCAAAAAGTGGTGCGGCTGTCTCAGGGTAAGTTTGACCAGATGCAAGTGTACGGGGACGACCCTGTAGCTGTGGCCAAGGGCTTTGAAGCCACAGGGGCACAGTATTTGCATGTGGTGGATTTGGACGGAGCAAAAGATGGCATCTCCGGCAACAGTCAGGTTATTAATGACATTATTTCCGCCGTTTCGATTCCTGTGGAAATTGGTGGCGGCATTAGAACGTTTGAGCGGGCGGAAGCCCTTGTGGCCATGGGTGCGGATAGAATCATTCTGGGCACGGTGGCGGTGACAGATAAAGATTTGACCAGCCAGATTGCTGCGGCATTTCCCGGAAAGGTGGCTGTGTCCGTAGATGCGGTGGGGGGCAAAGCCAGCATCAAGGGCTGGGTGTGCCAAAGCGACGTGGATGTTTTAGACATTTGCGCCTTTATGGAGGAAGTGGGCATTGGCACCCTTATTTACACCGATATTCAAAAGGATGGTATGTTGTGCGGCCCAAGCTTTGAAGATTATATCCGCATTCAAAAGGCTACAAAGTTGAACATCATCGCATCCGGGGGTGTCACTACCCTGGAGGATGTACAAAAACTGAAAGCCATGGATGTATACGGCTGCATCATCGGGAAGGCCATTTACGACGGCAAAATTGACCTGAAAGAGGTGCTGGCATGTTAGCCAAGCGAATCATCGCCTGCCTGGATGTGCGGGACGGGCGTGTGGTGAAAGGGCAGAAATTCATAGAGCCGGTGGACGTGGCAGACCCTGCCGCCCTAGGCAAGGCATACAGTGCAATGGGCATTGACGAACTGGTGTTTTACGACATCACCGCCAGCGCCGAGCGCCGCAAAACTTCCTTAGAGTTTGTGGAAAGGGTGGCGGATGAGATTAACATTCCCTTTTGCGTGGGTGGCGGGGTGAACAGCCTGGAAGATTTTAAGGAAATACTGCGCAAAGGGGCGGATAAGGTTTCGGTGAACTCCGGTGCTATTAAAAATCCACAGCTTATTGCAGAAGCCAGCCAGGCTTACGGTGCCCAATGCGTGGTGCTTTCCATCGACTGCAAAAGCAATGGTGACGGCACTTGGAGCGTGTATGCCAAGGGGGGCAGGGAAAAGACCGACCTGGATGCTTTGTCTTGGGCTGTAGAAGGTGTGCGGCTAGGGGCAGGGGAATTGGTGCTGAACAGCATTGACGAGGACGGCATGAAAAACGGCTTTGACACTGCCCTTTTAAAGGAAGTGATTGCCGCTGTGAACGTGCCCGTCATTGCCAGCGGGGGTGCCGGAACCATGGCCCACTTTTTGGAAGCGGCCAACGTAAATGCAGACGGCCTGTTGGCGGCATCGGTGTTTCATTTTGGGGAAATTGATGTGAAGGATTTAAAGCAGTATTTAAAAGAAAACGGGGTGGCTGTGAGGTTATGAGCTTAAATATGGAAGTAATAAAATTTGATGAAAAGGGTTTGGTGCCCTGCATTTGCCAGGATGTGCATACAAAGGCTGTGCTTATGTTGGCCTATATGAACCGGAAAGCGCTGGAAAAAACCATTGCAACCAACAAAATGACTTATTTTTCCCGCAGCAGGAATGAACTGTGGGAAAAAGGGCTGACTTCCGGCCATACCCAGCGGCTGGTACGCCTAAGCTACGATTGTGACGGTGATACCCTGCTGGCCGAAGTGGAACAAACCGGCCCGGCCTGCCATACAGGCAGTTACTCTTGCTTTTTCCAAAAGATTACAGAGAGTAACGAACTGGGAGACTGTGAAATCATTAGCGCCCTGTATGACAAAATTGCAGACCGGCGGGAAAACCCACAGCCCAAGTCTTACACCAATTATTTGTTTGAAAAAGGCATTGATAAAATACTGAAAAAGCTGGGGGAAGAATGCGCCGAGACCATCATTGCGGCCAAAAACAACAGCAAGGAAGAACTGGTTTACGAAACGGCAGATTTGGTGTACCATGCCATGGTGTTGCTGGTGAACCAGGGTGTTACCCTTGAAGATATTGTGCAAGAACTGAAAAAACGGTATAAATGAAAAAGCTGCGGAGGGAATGCAACATCATTCTCCCGCAGCTTTTTTTAGTCCTTGTTACAAAAATCCAGTGCAATCAATGCGTAGCTTGCATAACCTTTCACCAAATGGTCAATGGCAATGTGTTCGTCTTTAGAGTGGCAAGCTTCTATAAAGCCCGGGCCCATCACCAGCGTTGGAATGCCGGCGTACTGGGAAAGCAGTGCACCGTCTGTCCAGGCTGGAAAAAAGGTTTTAAGAGGTGGTTGCCCCAGCACTTGGGTCAAATGGGTAACGGTTGTTTGTACAAGGGGATGCTCTGGGTCAATTTCCATAGGTGGGTGAATATAGCCGGGTTTCATTAAGCTGTCGTCCGTCACAGACATGTGGCACTTGAATTGAGGGTCTTCCATGGCCAGCCTGTCTATAAGACCTTTAAATTCTGCTTCCACTTGCTGGTATTCTTCCCCGGGCAAAATGCGCCGGTCTACCCATAATTTGCAGTCGCCCGCCACCGTGGAAAGCTGGGTGCCGCCATGAATAACGCCATAATTAAGGGTGGCTTGCTCTAACAAGGGGTGGGTTCTGGCGTTCACCATGGGAATGAGTGTTTCATCCATGGCGTTAATGAATTTTACACATTTGGCAATGGCGTTGATGCCTTCCTTTTGCTTCCCACCGTGTACCGTCTTGCCAATGAAATGAAACTGATACCATTCCAACCCCCGGTGAGCAGTGCAGACGTTCAGTTCTGTTGGTTCCCCTACAATGGCACCGTCCGCTTTAATACCTTTTTCAATTAAATCAATGGTTCCAATGCTCTGGTGTTCTTCGTCCAGTACGCCGGTAAAAACCAAGTCTCCTTTTAAGGTTAGATTCAGCCTTTTAATGCCAATAAGCGCTGCCATCATGGACACAAGGGGGCCTTTCATATCAGATGTGCCCCTGCCGTACACACAGCCGTTTTCTATAAATGGGTCAAGGGCCCGTTCCATGTCGTTGGGAGCCACCGTATCGGTATGGCCATTGAACAAAAGTGTTTTGCCACCTCCCGTGCCTTTAAGGGTGGCGGTTACATTGCAGCGGCCATCTTCCACTTCGGTGAGCTGGCAATCAATGCCTTCACAGTCAAAAACCTGTTTGATGTAGCGTGCTACTTCCGTTTCCTGGTTTTTGATGCCATGGTAAGAAGGAATGCGCACCATGTCCATAAGCATAGTGACCAACTCTTTTTCGGAAACAGCTTGAAACAATTGGTTGCGTAATGCTGACAATGCCAGCACCTCCTGTTCAAAATATGAGCGCATTATCCGATTTATGGCTGCCATTATATCATGGCTGTGGATAGTTGAAAAGTATGTAACTTGCTGTAATTTATAGTACACACTTGTCAATAGATGTGGTATAATATGGCATATTGGCGCTTAAAAGTGCTTGAAACGCTTTATAACCATTATTCACAGTAAAATGATGAGGTGATGATTATGGAAGAGGCAAAAGCATTCGTAAAACCAGAGGAATTAGACGGACTAGAAAGGTTAGAAAAGTTGGAGAAGCTACAAAAAATGAAGAGGCAGCGTATTTTGATTGGCTGTACGTTAGCCGTTGCTGTTGGGGTGTTTGGCTATTGGTTTTATCAAAACAATCAGGCTAAGCCAGGGTTAGAATTTGAAGACAACGCCATATTGGGCATGATGCCGGGCATAGATATGGATGCCCGCCTTAAAGAATTACAAGATAAACTGGATGAAAGCATGATCGCATTTTCAATCAATTCAAACCCATCATTTGCTAATGGCATTTCCATGGGTAATGTGATGATTGAAAACCCAGAGCACAACGCCAAGCTTTTAGTGGCCGAAATATACTTGGATGCAGGCAATGAGCTTTTATATAAAACCAAGTTTATAAAGCCAGGTTCCTATATCCAAAGCATTAAGCTAGATAAAGAACTGCCCAAGGGCAGTTATCCTGCCACCGTTTATTTCAAAGCATACAGTGAGGATGGCAGCACGTTTATAGGGCAAACAGGTGCGCAAATTACCATACATATTCAAGCATAATGTGAATTTATTATGGGGGGAAATGGATTTTTGAATGGAGGGCTTATGAAAAAGTTAATCGCTATAATATCGGCAATGGCCATAGTTGCAACCGCAGTCACTGCCTATGCCACGGACACGACTACAAGCATTACAGTTGGCCACTCTGGTAAGCCTATTGAAATGGTAGGTACCATTGAGCCTACGATTTTATCTGTTACAATGCCTTCATCCATCTACTTTGATATGAGCAAAAGTTTTACCGGGGATAACAAAGTGCTTTCTCCCCAAATTAGAGTAGTCAACAACTCTAACATAAAGCTCAGTGTTTCTATTGATAGCGCCGTGGTGGATATCTCTGGCCTGCCCAACACACAGTGGAGCGACGATGGTATGGTTATGAGCAATGAAAATAAAATTGCAATAGGTTTCCAAAACGTTACAGCAGTTGAAGCAAGGCCGACAACCATTGGAAATGCAACATGGATTTCCAACGGCATCAATAATAAAAAGGTCATGGACATCATGCCTAGCAAAACAGGTTATGCCTATGCTGTAGGTAAAATGGGTGATGCAGTTCCTGAAGACAGCAATGCCACATTCTCAGTCGTTCCCATTTTTGTAGTTCATAAGTAATATACAGTAACTTACATACGATCCCCCTATATTAAATAAGACACCTTAGCCGGCTTGAGCATCACTCCATAAGTTTACAGCTTATGGAGTGATTTTTATGTACCCCTAAGGCTTTTGGAATAGGCTCACATAAGGATATACCCCATGGAACCCTTCAGACGCTGCATATAAAAAATATATAAACGACGATGCAAATGCCAGCCCCATACCCGCCACTTTAAGTTTGGTTTCCGATTGCAGGCTGACGATTCTGGGAATCAAGACGATAGCACCTATAAAAAAGTAAATAGAAAACCTCTCCAGTATAAAGTGCTTCATCATAAAGATGCAAATCACAAACGTTATAAATGCACCATTAATAAAAATTCGGTTTGCGGTATCTATTACCATTAACTGATTTTTGAAATAAAGTGTTACAATAAGATATAACGTGGGGAACACAAGGTAAGCAAAACTGTAACCATCCCAATAATATGAATTTTTATATACGGAGATGTAGGCGGATTGCGCTGCCAGAAAATCAAAAATTTGGCCATCAAAAATAAATAGGAAAACTACAACCAAAAGCGCAAATAAATAGTTTTTATACTTTGGGTAAAGGTTAATGAAAAAATATGCGGGGATAAGGATGAGTGCGGATATGTGAATGGTGGCAATGAGGAATACGCCTATTACAAAATGTAAAAGCCGACGCTTTGCCAACAAGGGAAAAAGCAGAAGCAGCAAAGATGCCGCCAAGGATTGTCTAACAAAGTTCATGCTATGGGCGTAAAACTGAAGCATGATATATAGGGCAACACTCAACCAAGGCATAGGGGAGTACCTTTTAATAAACCAAAGCACAAGCCCGGTTATGATGCAGTTTATGATTAAAAGAAAGACAATATAGTTTGCCCCTGTTAATGCAATTGTTTTGGTGAGGACTGCAAACCCTAAATACCTGGTGTAGTTGTTTGCAATTTGCGCAAGGGTTGAATGGGAGATGTCATTATAAATTTTTTCATATAGAAAATAGTCAAACCCAATGCTATACCGCATGGTTGCAACCAATGTTAGCACTATAAAAGTAATGATGAGGTATAAGTGTTGGTTTGATTTACTGTTAAGGGTATGGCATAGCACAAATCCGGTCAGTGTTAAAATAAAAATGAGCAAATAATACATTTTATTCACCTCACTGGTGTATGCATTTTACCATATCTAATATTTATTAACAAGATGAGAAAATGAAGAACGGAGACACTTTAACATTAATTTAATCATTCACTTGTTGTATATTTCCAGCCCCTTTGGTATAATGATAACGAAAGCGAGGTGGTTTGATGCATGCGTTTTTCATGATTTGTTTTGGCGTTGGCGTTGGCTATGTGCTTATTGGCTTTATTTTAGGCGAAGTGGTGGGCCTGCTGGATTTTGACATGGACATTGAATTTGATGGCCTGGTTTCGCCCCTAAAGCCTTCTGTACTGGCCGCCTTTCTAACGGTTTTTGGCGGAACAGGGCTTATTTTGCTCAAGCGGGTTGGCACTGTGCAAACGCTGTTGTTTGCCGGGTTACTTGGCCTTTGCATTGCCTTTGTTTTTTACCGCTTTATCATTGTACCTTTGTATAAAGCGCAAAACACCAGTGCAGTGGAAATGCAAAGCCTTATTGGCCATACCGCCACGGTGACGGAAGCCATTCCTCAAGGGGGGTATGGAAAAATCACGTATTATGTCCATGGCAACACCTATTCCGCCCCGGCTAAGGGAGAGGACGGGAACGCCATTGAACGCAACCAAACCGTCGACATTGTCTACATTGTTAAAAACACCTACTATGTAAGGAGGAAAAGTGAATGAGCGAATACCTAATCATTGCCATCATTCTGGCCGCCCTGTTTTTGTTAATTATCGGCATATTAACATGGTGGAAAAAAGTGCCCCAAGACAAAGCGTTGGTGGTCACCGGCTTGCGGAAGCGGGTCATTTCCGGTGGCGGCGGCATTGTCATTCCCATTTTGGAACGGACAGACCGCATTTCTTTGGAAAACATGAAAATTGTGGTGAACACACAAGGCGCACTCACCGAGCAAGGGGTTGACATCATTGCAGACGGTGTGGCCGTTATCAAGGTGAAAAGCGACAAAGAATCCATTTTGGCCGCTGTGGAACAATTTAACACAGGCAACGAAGCCAAAACCATTAACGTCATTGAAAACATCGCCAAAGACGTGCTGGAAGGCAAACTGCGTGAAATTATTTCCAAGCTGACGGTGGAAGAAATATACAAAGACCGTGAAAAGTTTGCGTCTCAAGTGCAAGAAGTGGCTGCGTTGGACTTGGCCGAAATGGGCTTGGAAATTAAAGCTTTCACCATCCGGGACATTTCAGACCAAAACGGCTACTTGGAAGCTTTAGGTAAACGCCGCATTTCGGAAGTAAAGCGGGATGCTTTAATTGCAGAAGCGGAAGCAGCAAAGGAAACGAAGATTCGCACCTCCGAAGCCTACCGCTTAGGGGAAGAAGCCCGGCTGGTTGCTGAAACCCAAATTTCCGAGGCTGCCAAAGACAAAGAGCTTAAAGTGCAGGCTTACAAAAAAGAAGAACAAACCGCAAAAGCAATTGCAGACTTGGCTTATGAAATTGAAAGCAACAAGGTGAAAAAAGAAGTTACAGAAACACAAATGCAAGTGGAAATTTTGCGTAAGGAAAAAGAAATTGAGCTGGCAGAGCAAGAAGCCACCCGCAAAGAAAAGGAATTGGACGCCAGCGTCATCAAACAAGCCAACGCAGAAAAATACAAGCAGGAAAAAGAAGCAGATGCCATCAAGTACAAGCAAGTGCTGGATGCCCAGGCCCAAGCAGAATACATTCGCTTGGAAGGTAATGCCCGTGCGGAAGCCAGACGGCTTGAAGGTTTGGCAGATGTAGAGATTATTCGTGAAACCGGTAAAGCAGAAGCGGAAGCCATGCAGAAAAAGGCAGAAGCCTTTAAACTGTATAACGAAGCAGCCATGACCCAAATGATTTTGGAAAAGCTGCCTGAAATCGCCAAATCCGTGGCAGAACCCCTTTCCCAAACCGAAAAAATTGTTATCATTGATTCCGGTTCTAACGGCGGCGGCAAAGGCGCAACCGGTGCTGCCAAAGTGTCTGGCTATGTGACGGATATTATGGCCACTTTACCCGAAACTGTGGAAACCTTAACGGGTGTAAACATGATGGATTACTTTAAAAAGTTAACCACAGGAACAAAAACTGCAAATGAAGCGGTAACGCCACAAACAAACACAACCCAATCTGAATAACAAGTTTAATAAAAAATAACCACTTCGTTTTAAACGAAGTGGTGATTTTTGTCTTACCCTAGAATTATTGTTGACCCGTATACTGGTTAATGGCTGTCCAAACTTCTGGCTTTTCAAGGCCGTACCGCCAACAAGCCAGTCCGGCTACATCATAGGCATTTGCAATGCCTAGCTTGCCTTCAATAGAGCGTTCGTCCTCCAGCCACACCTTCTTTACGACATCACGGCCATTTTCAGTTGTTTGATATTCCCCGTAGTAACTGCCAATGTCCGGTAGCCAGGTGAATGTTGCATTGTTTTTGGTAAATAAGTTGTATGCCCCTTGCATGGACAGGTCTTGCTTGCTAAAGGTAAGCACCCCGTCTTGCTGCCATTCTGTCCATACCCGCACGTAAAACGGCAGCCCCATCAAAATTTTAGATTTAGGCACTTCTTCCAGTGTCTGCGCAATGCCATTATCTACAAACCCTAAAGAAGCCACCGGCCCTGTGTTACTAGAGCCGGAATAGTGCTCATCATAAGCCATCACGCAAATATAGTCTGCCACCTTGGCAATTTCTTTGCGGTTGTAGTGTTTGGTGTACATGGGCACATACAAGTCCACAGACAGCACCACTTCCCGCTCTTTCATAAGCGGCCCCAGTTCCCGTATAAACTGAACAAAGTAGGGGGCATCGGCTTCTGTAACAGCTTCAAAGTCTATATTAATGCCATCTAAATCATAAAGGGAAATGTAGCCCATCAGTTGTTCAATCATGTGGTCACGGTTCAGCGGGTCGGACAATACCGCATGGCTGACAGCGGAATTAAAGTTGTCCGAAATAAGCGCCCACACTTTCAAGCCTTTGGCATGGGCATCCTGCACGTATTCCACACTGCCCAGGCTGTCGATGTCTGCAATGGCTTGTCCAGGGGAATCCAGATTATCTGCGTTAAATTCAAACCAAGTGGGGGACACCACATCGGCCCCCGGAACAGCAGCAGCCTTATTAAGTTTAACGGACATGGCTTCCCACACCACCACCAGCTTGCCGTCTTTAGCCCAAATGGGAGGGGCAGCGGCATCCAGGGGTACAGGCACAGCCGGAATTTCGGTTTTCTCTCCCAGCGCCTTGGTTTGTATGTAACCCACCAAACCGTTGGGCAGCCGAACTTTGGTGAATTTTTCCACTTCCTCAAAAACCGTAACATCAACGTCTTTATCAACATGAAACGCTACCGGGCTTTTAATGTCTGCCCCATAACGCAGCCGTGTCTTTTTTAAGACAGGTGCTGTTGTTTTGTTTTCAGTTTTATTTTCAGCTATGACCATTTGGAAAACGTCGTCATAGGTAAAGGTAAAGTTCACGTACCGCTCTTCCAAAAACGATTGAGGCATGTATGCCGTATCGTTTTGAAGCAAAACAGGGGAAGGAAGCGTTTCCGGCTTGCGATTCACCGTATATTCGGTTTCGCCGGGGGTTATAACGGTTGTAGCCTCCAAGGTGGTTATGGTGAGGCGGTTGCTTGCACCTTCCCAGAAAATGTATGGGTCCACGTATTCCTGCAAAAAGTCCACCGGCAAGTAGATTTGGTCTTCCACCAGCATAGGAGGGTGTTCCATGGGCAAAACCTGGTCTTGATACACCAGACCAATAACCCCTTCCTGCATGTTTTTAATATGCTCAAAAGGGGGTTCCATTTGGTTGTTAGGCAAAAAATAAAAAAGCATTATACTGGATATACTGGCAATACAAACAAATGCAGCCAATATATAGATAAACAGCTTTTGGTTAAACATTCTGCGGCGGCGTCTCCGGTATGGACGCTGATAGGTTGAGTAGTCTGGCACAGCGAAATCCTCCACAAAGTTATGTATTTTTATGAATTATAGCATATTTTGCAGCCGTGTGCAATGCGCCGTGTAGAAAAAGGAAATCCAAGGCCGTCGTTGCCATAATTTTCATAGCGCTAGAAAATAAAGTACGCCGTAAAACTTGGAATAAAGTTTTACGGCGCTATATAAAGAATAGGAGGTAAAGGAAAGATTAGAAATCTCAGATTGTTGACAAAAGAGTTTGGGAAACTTTTTCGAGAAAAAGTTTCCTAAACTCTTCAAAAATCTTTTGCCAGAAAATGCCACTAAACGGCATTTTCGTGAAGTTTTTGCACTGATTTTTTCAAAAAGGTGCACACACTGTGTGCACGGGGTTCGGGGCAAAGCCCCGAGGTTTTTGCCAGTTGCCGACAGCCTAAGCTTAGAAATCTGTATCGTTATATTGGGTGAGGGTGGCCTGTACGGTCATGGGGGTTTTGCCGTCCCGAATAAGGCCAATGCTCAATGTATCTCCAACTTTATAACTTTGAATGGTTTCAGTTAATTGTTCCACAGTTAAAATGGCAGCACCGTTAATGCTGGTGATAATATCTGTGCGTTTAATGTTGGCTTGTGCGGCGGCAGAATCTGCAAACACAGCGTTCACAAAGACGCCCAGTTCAGGCAAACCGTAAGCGGCAGCAATCTCCTCGGTAATGGTAGAGCCGGAAATGCCTAAAAATGCTTTGCCTGTACGGTTCATCAGGCCTTCAATAATGGGTTTGGCCCGGTTGGAAGAAATGCTGAACCCCATGCCTTCTGCCCCGTACGCCGGTGAAAACTTGGCGGTGTTAATGCCAATGATTTCACCGTCCAAATTCACCAAAGGGCCGCCGCTGTTGCCGAAATTAATGGTGGCGCTGGTTTGAAGCACAGACAGAGCCGTTTGACGGTCGCCCATTTGAATTTCCTTTTCGGAAGCGCTAATCATGCCCATGGTGGCGGTATTGCCTTGGCCAAATGCATTGCCAATGGCCAGCACCAAATCCCCTACCTGCACATCGTCGGAGTTGCCAAAACGTGCAACGGTCACTTGGTTAATACCGGCATTTTTCAAGTCGCTTTTCTGTATAGATATAACGGCTAAATCTTCATTGGCGTTGGAACCCACATGTTTGGCAGGAACAGGTTCGCTGCCCATGATGGAAACCTTGACGCTGTTCACCTTGTTAATCACGTGCTGATTGGTAGCAATGTACACCTTCTCATCATCTTCGTGAAAAATGATGCCAGAGGCAGAACCGCTGGGCTGTTCAAAGGGTGCGTCAAAAAACTGTTGGCTGGATATTTCGGCTGTCGTAATGGCCACCACCGATGGCTCTACCCGCTGAATGATGTCTACAAATTGGTTGGACATGGTGCGTAAGTCTGAAACCACAGTGGCTGGTTGGGCGGCAGGGGTTGGGTTGGCATCGTTAAAGGAAAATGTTGCCTTTTCGGTTGGGGGTTCACCCTGGGCAGTGATGATGTTCTTTGGTTGGGTGGTTCTGCCCACTGCAAAGCCAATGCCTGCGCCCCCTAAAAGACACACAGCGGTTACGGCAGCCACAATGCGTTTAAAGGGCTTGCTTTTTGTGGGCTGTGGCTCTTGCTTTATGGTTTCCTGGTAGTAGGTGGTGCTGTCTGTAGGCTGCTCGCTAAACATGGGCGATACAGGCACGTGGTTTTCAATGTGCTCATCGGTTAAGCCGGCGTGAGGGGGCATCACATCCAAGGGTGTGGCAGGGTAAGAAGCCGGCGGCTCAGGCGCTAACGCTTTGTTAATTTCATTTTGAATGCGCTGTATTTCCAGTTGATAGTCTTGGTTGTCGGGGGATGGATTGTTGTTTGGGTTGTTTTCGTTCATAAAAATCTTCCTCCTTGCAAAAACGGTTGTTGTTGTCTGTTTAATAACAGTATAGACTTTATTTTTGAACAAAATATGAACAAGATGTAAATAATTATAAAAATGAAGCCCATACACGCAAAAACAAACAGGCAAAACAACAGTAGCCTTTTGAAAACGCCGCCATTGCTTTGCCTGCCGTTTAAAAAATGAAGCGTAATTTTTTAAGAAGCCTGACCATATGCCTCTGCTTTATCCAAAGCGCTGCGAATGGCCTTGATTAATATTTCTTCTGTGTAGGCTGTGTCACGGGTTATGGGTACGTTTAAGTTTTGTGTGGTGATAATCTCTTGAGCCAGCGTATCCATTGTGGGCTGGAACAATGGATAGAACACCGTTTGGATTTCGTCCATGTTTTCTAAATTGATAGACACAATTTCATTCTCATCCACGGTAACTGCCACCTTCACCGGGTTGTTGTAAAGAATGATTTCGGAATAATATGTACCTGGCTCGTAAAGTGCAGCGGACTCTGGGTTCTCTGTTTTACCCCTGGGCATAAAAATGAGAATGAGAAAAACAATAAGAATGAGTCCAATCGCCACGAACGCCACATTCTTGATGATCTCCTTTAGCTGAAAAACAACAATTTTAGTGCCGCCCATCATGTGTTTCCTCCTTATACGCTTCGTGTTATTAGTGTATTAAGCGTAAAAATAAAATATGCATGAAATTGCTTCTAACTTTATGATGCACTTCATGGAGCGTATGGTTATAATTTTTTCCATTTATGCAAAAAATACTGGAAATATGGTTTGACTTCAAGTATAATATGAAACATATACCATTTGGACGATTGCGGCAGGGGCTTGAATGCTGCCGTGGATATATTTGATAGACGGACTGATTGAATAAAGAGGAGTTAGCGAATGAGGTTAAGAGAGGCCATTCTGGGCGTTTTTGTTATTGCCATTATTTTGGTTATCATTATTCCGTTGAACACAGGCCTTTTAGATTTTCTTTTAATGTTAAACATTGGCATGGGTATTATTATTATTCTGGATGCGCTCTACTCTAAAGAAGCGCTGGACATGTCTTTGTTCCCCACGTTGCTGCTGATTTTAACCCTGTATCGGCTGGCTTTAAACGTGTCTACCACCCGTTTGATTTTAAGCGGGGCTTATGCAGGGCAAGTGGTGGAAACCTTTGGGCAGTTCGTGGCCAAAGGTAATTTAATTGTGGGTGTTGTTATGTTCATTGTTATCACGTTGGTGAACTTTTTGGTTATTACCAAAGGTTCGGAACGTGTAGCAGAAGTAACCGCTCGCTTTACCTTGGACGCCTTGCCCGGTAAGCAAATGGCCATTGACGCAGACTTAAACACCGGCTTAATAGACGAAGAGGAAGCAAAAGCCCGGCGTAAAAAAATTCAAGATGAAGCCAATTTTTACGGTGCCATGGACGGTGCCAGCAAGTTTGTTAAAGGCGATGCCATCATGGGCATTGTCATTGGTTTTGTAAACGTTATTGGCGGCCTTATTCTGGGCACCACAGGCCTTGGTGGGGAAAAAATGACGCTGATGGAAGCTGCCCAGCGTTACTCCATCTTAACCATTGGTGACGGTTTGTCCAGCCAGATTCCGGCGCTGCTTATTTCTGTGGCCACCGGTATTTTGGTAACGAAAGCCACCAGTGAAAACACCATTACCTCCAACATTGCCAAGCAGGTTTTAAACGAACCCATTGTGTTTTACATCACCGGTGCCATGCTGGTGTTTTTAGGCGTTGTTATGCCTTTTCCACGCATCATCTTTATACCCTTTGGCTTCCTGCTCATTGGATTGGCCTATTATAGAAGCAGGCACATTCAAATGGAGGCCATCGAGCAGGAAATGATGGCAGACGACTCGGAAGCCAATGAAATTCGCCGCCCGGAAAACGTGGTATCTCTGTTAAATGTAGACCCCATTTTGCTGCTGTTTGGCTACGGGCTCATTCCCTTGGTAGACTCTAGCCAAGGGGGTGACTTGCTGGACCGTGTGGTTATGATTCGTCGGCAAATTGCCTTGGAACTTGGGGCCATTGTGCCTGTTATTCGCTTGCGGGACGACATTAAATTAAGCCCCAACCAATACCGCATTTTAATTAAAGGGGTAGAAGTGGCAGAAGGGGACATTATGTTTGACCATTACATGGCCATGAACCCCGGCTATGTGGAAGAAGAAATTGACGGTATTGAAACCGTGGAACCTTATTTAGGTTTGCCAGCTTTGTGGATTTCCGAATCCCAAAGAGAGCGGGCGGAAGCTTTTGGCTATACGGTGGTAGACCCGCCAGCCATCATCGCCACCCATCTGACAGAGATTATTAAGAGCCACTTAAATGAGCTGTTGTCTAGGCAAGATGTACAAACCCTCATTAACAATGTGAAGGAAACCAACGCCGTACTGGTGGATGAACTGGTGCCTAAACTGATGTCTATTGGTGACATTCAAAAAGTGTTGGCCAATCTGTTGAAAGAAGGCGTTTCCATTCGGGACTTGGTAACCATTTTGGAAACGCTGGCAGACTATGCCCATGTAACCCGGGACACAGACATGCTCACAGAATATGTGCGGCAGGCTCTTCGCCGGGCAATTAGTAGGCATTATTTTGAAGGTGAGGTCAACAACGTCATCACCTTAGACCCGGAACTGGAGCAGCAAATTATGGGCAACGTGCAGCAGACCGAGCAAGGTTCCTATTTAGCCTTGGACCCTGGGGTGACCCAGCGCATTTTTGACAATTTAGGTAAAGAAACAATGAAGTTAACTTCTATGGGTTTGCAGCCCATTATCCTTACCTCGCCCATTGTGCGTATTTACTTCAAACGCTTGGTGGAGCAGGTTGCGCCGGATTTAGTGGTGCTTTCTTATAATGAGATTGACCCTGCCTCTGAAATTCAATCCGTTGGGATGGTGAGCCTTGCGTGAAAGTGAAGAAGTTTGAAGCCAGAACGGAGCAAGAAGCCATAGAAATGGTGAAGGCAGAGTTGGGGTTGGATGCGTTGGTTTTAAGCATTAAAAAAACCCAACCTAAAGGGTTTTTTGCCCCATTCCGCAAGCCTTCAGTGGAAGTGACCGTGGCCCATTCCGAAAAGGAACCCCGGCACACTTTTAAAAGTGAATTGTCTAAAACTAAATTTATGCTGGATATGGTCGTTAAAGCGGATGAACAGCCCAAAAGTGCTGTGCCTTCCCAACCGGAAACACCTGTGGCAAGCAACCCCAATGCGTATAAATTTGATAGCAAAAGGGAAAGTAAAAACGACCACAGCCAAAAAGTGTCCCAGCTTGAAAAGCAGTTGGAAGAAACAGAACAAATGCTGAACCAAGCCATGGCCCGGTTGGCTGTTAATGTGCATAAACCTTTTAATGATGGCAGAATATATGAAAACAACTTGATTCAAATTTTTTACGAAACCCTCACGGCACAAGGGGTTACCCCGAAAATTGCCCAGGAAATATTAGAGGACGTTCATGCAGTTGAAGATGACATTGACTTGACCACCATTGTGAAGGTGGTATACCAGAAGCTATTGAATGTTTTGGGCAAATCTCAAAGCATTAATCTAGAAAAGCCGCCCGAAAATCAACCGTTGCTGCTTATCTTTATTGGCCCTACAGGTGTGGGTAAAACCACCACCATTGCAAAACTTTCCTCCTTGTTTATACTTAACCATGGCTTAAAGGTTGGTTTTATTACAGCAGACACCTACCGCATTGCAGCGGTGGAACAGCTTAAAACCTATGCAGAAATTTTAAACATAGACATTGGTGTGGTGTATAACAACGAAGACCTGGCCAACCACATACGCACCATGGGCGCTAAAAATGACGTGATCATGGTGGACACCGCTGGAAGGTCCCACCAATGTGAGGAAACGTTGAAAGAGTTGCATACGTTACTGGCCATAACGCCGGAAAGCCGGCAGTTTTTGGTATTAAGCGCCACCACCAAATACGAAGATTTACTGAACATTGTTAACACGTATTCAAGTTTTACAGATTTTGATATTATTTTTACCAAATTAGACGAAACCGCTTGTTTGGGTTCTATATTAAATATTTGCTATGTAACGGGCAGAAATATCGCTTATGTAGCCAATGGGCAAAACGTGCCCGATGATATTGAAAGCGTTCAGCCCGAAAAGCTGGCAAAAGCGTTATTGGGGTTAGGGGGAAACATCGCTTGATAGACCAGGCAAACAAGCTGAGAGATTTAGTGAAAAGTTCAAGAGAAGCAGAAGAAGCAAAGGCCGGTGTACAGGACCAGCAAGCATCCGTTCAGCAGCCTGTGGAATCTTTAGGGCTTACCTCTCGGGTCATTACAGTAACCAGTGGAAAGGGTGGCGTTGGTAAAACCAACTTCACCACCAACTTAGCCATCCAGTTTGCCAAATACGGCAAACGTGTGGTCATTATTGATACAGATTTTGGTTTGGCCAACATTGAAATATTGTTTGGGCTTATTCCCAAATACAGCTTTGCCGATGTATTATATAATGGCAAAACCATTTATGAAATACTAACCCCTGGGCCTATGGGCATACAATTTTTATCAGGGGGTTCCGGCCTGGGAGAACTGGCCAATATTTCCAACGAGCAAGTTAACTATTTGCTTGAAAATTTTGCGGTGCTGGATACATTGGCCGATGTGGTGCTCATTGATACAGGGGCAGGCATTTCCAATGTGGTGATGAATTTTATTAAAGCTTCTAGCGAAACGGTGATTATCACCACCCCAGAGCCAACATCCATTACCGATGCTTATGCCATTATGAAAATGATGAAGGAAAGCGGAAGCAGGCTGCCTTCGTTTAAAATAGTTGTAAATAGGGCAGACAGCGAAGAAGAAGGCAAAGAAATTTTTGCCAAGCTTAACATGGTGACGGAACGGTTTTTGTCAATGCCTATTACCGATTTGGGCGCCATTCCAACAGACCGCCAGCTTGTTCAGGCGGTTAAGCAACAAAAGCCGGTGTCTATTTGCTTTCCCCAGTCGGAATCTGCCAAAGCCATCGACCGGATATGTTGCACGCTGCTTAACGTGCCTGTAAACAAAGATGAGATGTCGAAAGAAGGCATAAAAACCTTCTTTAAACGGCTTGTAAATATATTTGGTAGCTAGGAGTTGTCTTATGTTATTAGAACATTTGAAAATTGGCGACAGGGTTGAAATGACTTTGTTAAAAGACAAATCTATTAATAAAGTATTTATTAGCCAGGTGGAGGAAATAATAGACGAAAGCCATCTCATACTCCACACCCCCATCACTTACGGGAAACTGGTAAAACTTCCCACAGACTTGGGTTACAGTTGTTTGTTCTTAACCGGTAAATGCATGTTGCGTTACGACACCATGATATTAGAATATTTCAAAAAAGACGGTTTCCACCTGATGCGTGTACAGCTTACGTCCGATGGCGAAAAAATACAAAGAAGAGATTTTTTTCGGTTTGAGTGTTTGCTGCCGATAAAGTTTGCCCTTATCAATGACGATGTGGAAGAAGAAGTGGCGCCAGACATGCACGAAGGCATTATTAAAGATGTGGGCGGCGGGGGGTTACGTTTTGTCACCAATGTTGAAATGCCGGAAAGCGGGGAAATTAAGTGCCTCATCATGTTAAACAGTGAATATCTGCTTATGGTTGCTAAAATATTAAGCAGGCAGTATTTTCCAAAATCGTCTTATAAATATCAATATCGCTGTATTTTCATTGGCGTTTTGCCAAGTGAGCAGGAAAAAATTGTACGCTACATCTTTAACGAGCAACGTAAGAACTTAAGAAGACAAGGCAATTAATACATTTGCTGCTGGAGGGAGTGTTTGAAATGTCTGAAGACTTGTTAAAAGGTTTCACAAGTGTGCACATAGATGTCTTGCAGGAAATAGGGAGCATTGGGTCTGGTCACGCTGTCACCGCTTTGTCCGCCATGTTGAACAAAAAAGTTAAAATGGCTGTGCCGGTGGTTAATCTGCTGGAATTCAAACAAATTGCAGACTTTGTGGGTGGCCCCGAGAACATCATTGCCGGTATTCTGGTGAATATATCTGGGGATATTAGCGGCATGATGATGTTTATTATCCCCCAAGATTCTGCCCACACCCTCATAGACATGCTGGTGGGGCCGGAAGAAACTGCCGGTGGCGGCTTTTCGGAAATGGCTTTGTCTGCGTTACAGGAAATTGGCAACATTTTATGCAGTTCCTATTTAAGTTCTTTAAGCAGTTTAATTAACAAAAACATCAGACCCTCCATCCCTTATTTGGCGGTGGATATGGCAAACGCCATTTTGTCTGTGCCAGCCATCGAGTTTGGCAAAATGTCCGACAGGGTGTTGCTCATTGAATCTGTATTCGGGGGCGACCAAACTGCCAGCGTTTCTGGTTTTTTTGTTCTTGTGCCGGATATTCAATCTTTTAATACTATTTTATCTTCTTTAGGGGTCGTGTAAAATGCCAGGTCAATTAACAATTGTGGGTATGGCAGATTTAAAAGCAGTGAAAAGTCCTGGAGCACTTACAACTTTAGGGCTTGGTTCCTGTGTGGGCATTGCACTTTACGACTCCATTCATAAGGTAGCCGGTTTAGCCCACGCCATGCTGCCGGACAGCACCCAAATTCAAAACAACAGTAACGTTGCTAAGTTTGTAGATACTGCAATCATTCGTTTAATTTTGGATATGGAGAAGCTAGGGGCAAAGCGTGTCATGCTGAAAGCAAAGTTGGCGGGTGGCGCACAAATGTTTATGCTAAACTCCACCAACGCCAGTATGCGTATTGGTGACCGGAACGTTGAGGCATCCATCAATGTGCTGCGGAAGTTATCCATTCCCATTCTTGCAAAGGAAACCGGTGATAGCTTCGGGCGTACGGTGGAGCTTTATGCGGAAGACGGCCGGTTCGTTATTAAAACCATTGGCCATGGCACATTTACCATTTAAGCATCTTGGTCGAAGGAGAGAGATGGGTATTCATGAAAGACATGCTTGAAAAAATACAGTTTTACATATGTACTGTAGCTGCGTTGGTGATGGCGGTGGCTTGCATCTGGCAAGGGGTTTCTTTGGTGGTCATGGTATCCCGTCTTATTTTCATTATCATTTTGTTTTATTTTCTTGGCCTTATCGTACGGGCCTACCTCAAGAAAAAAGTGTTTTTAGACAAGCCTGAGATCAATGAAGCACAAGCAGAAGCAAACAGTGAAGAACAACCAGAGGAAGATTTGGAAGAACCTACAGATATGGAAAATGGCGGCTTGCTGTAATGCAGCGGGCGGCCATACACTGATGTTGCTGCTGGGGTAATGGAAGAAGCATGTTTATCAAATGAGGAGGGGTGTGATTGATTTCTCATGGATAATATGGAAAAGCTTTGGCAAGATTATAGCAAAACAAAAGACGCAGCCATTAAAGAAAAGCTTATTTTGCAATATGCCCCCCTTGTTAAGTATGTTGCTGGACGATTAAGCATACACATAGGACAGCATGTAGAATATAATGATTTAATTAGCTATGGTATTTTTGGGCTTATTGACGCTATAGATAAGTTTGACCAGACCAAGGGCGTAAAGTTTGAAACCTACGCCACTTTGCGGATACAAGGTTCCATCATTGACGATATACGCCGGTTGGATTGGGTTCCCCGTGCGTTACGCCAAAAAAATAAAAAGCTGGAAGAAGCATTTGCCGCTTTGGAATTTGAGCTGGGCCGTGGGCCCACAGATGAGGAATTGGCGGAAAAGCTGGGTGTATCGTTGCCAGAAGCCAGAGATATGCTGAAAAAAGCATCCGTGCTGTCTCTGGTATCTTTAGACGAATATTTGGAGCAAAACCACGAAATATCCCCCAACAGCTTTGAGCCTGTCTCACAAGATGACCCAGAACATGTATATGCAAACAAAGAAGTGCAGCAAATGCTGGCAGACGCCATAGATAAATTAAATGAAAAAGAAAAAACTGTCATTACGCTTTACTATTTTGAAGAACTAACTTTAAAAGAAATTAGCGTTATTTTGAATGTCACCGAGTCCAGAATTTCCCAGATACATGCGAAGGCGGTTATGCGGCTGCAAACCCGTCTTGGCAAGTACCGCTCCTTACTTTTCAGCTTATAACGGAGGTGCATAGCGTTGGGTACAAGCGAATTCGACAATGAAAAAGTTAAGATTAACATAAAAGAAGACGGCATCTATCTGACCCTGATTAACAATTTACCCGGCGGAAAGCCTTCCCGCATGGACGTTATTAAAATGGTGGAGGATTTTGGGGTTAAAGACATTAATTTTGTTTTGATAAATGAAATGTTTAGTGCTGAAGATCCTGTGGTAGAAAGAAAGATTACGTCCAATACAGAAATCCATCAAGAGCCGGAAAAAATGGAGCTTACCGTTGATAAGTCTGGGCTTACTGCTCATGTCCAGTTCATTCCGCCGCTGAATGGGGGCCCGAAACTTACATTTGACGACATGCGCCGCATTATAACCGAAGCAGGGGTGCGCTTTGGGTTAAAAAATAATTTACTTAAAGACTTGGCTTTCAACCACGATTATCACAAGCCCTATTTAGTTGCCGAAGGCCAAAAACCCACGGAAGGTACTGACGGTTATCTGCTTTACCATTTCAACCGAGACAAAAAAACAAGAAAACCCAAGCAAATGGAAGACGGTCGGGTAGACTACCATAACCTGGATTTATTTGAGACCGTTTTTTCCGGTGCCAATTTAGTGACAACCATCCACCCTGTACAGGGAACGGACGGCATGAATGTGTACAACATTCCCATTCCTGCCAAAAAAGTGAAGCCACCCCAGCCGCTACCCAGGGGTAAAAACACCACATTGTCCGAAGACGGTGACCATCTTTATGCTGCCATTAGCGGACAGATTAATTTTGACGGTAAAAGGCTGTCTATTTCCCCGTTGCTAGAGGTGGATAGCGTAGACAATTCCACCGGCAATGTACATTTTACAGGCTCTGTAGTCATTAAACATAACGTGGCCTCCGGGTTTACAGTAGTTGCAGAAAACGATATAGAAGTAGCCGGCGTTGTAGAAGGGGCAAACATTTCTGCCGGCGGCAATGTGCTTATCCGGGGCGGCGTGCAAGGCCAAGAAAAGGCTGTCATTACTGCCCGAGGAGACATTACCATTAAGTTCGGTGAAAATTGCACCTTGTCTGCGGGGGGAAACGTTTATGCAGACAGTCTCATGCACAGCACCGTGCACTGCGATGGCCGGGTGGAACTGCAAGGGAAAAAAGGTTTCCTAGCCGGTGGCAGCATCATCGCCGGGCAATCTATAAGCGCCAGCATCATCGGTTCACCCATGGCCACCCACACTGAGATTGAAGTGGGCTTTAACCCACAGTCCATGACAGACTATAAGGCATTGCTTGCACAATACAATTCCATTAAAAGCGAATATGATAAAATGAGCACGGTGGTGGTTGAATTATCTGCTCAAAATGAAAAAAATATGCTCAGTGAAGAAAAAAAGAAAATTTTGCTTAAAATGATACATGCCAAGATGCATTTTGGGGCACAGTTAAAGGAAGCCAAGGAAAAAGTAAGCAGCATGGCAGAAAAATTGGGCAAAGGCAGTGGCGTCATTGTAGTGTCGGATGTTATCCGGGGGGGTGTAGTGGTTACCATTGGTAACGCTGTTTTGCATGTGCGCGACGACATCCGTGCTTGTTCTTTGAGAAATGTGGATGGCAAAATTGTGATCGGCCCTTACAGTTAAGGAGTGTTTACAATGTCAATCAGACCAATAGACATGCAAGTGATGGTTCAGAAATCGGCTGAAGTGTCCCGGCTGAACCATAACGAATCCAACCGCCCAGAAATTGCACAACAACAGTTTCTGGATAAGCTGCATAAGGAACTAACCCAAAAAGACCAGCAAGTAACCGAGACCAATAAGTCTGAACATCAAAATGTAGACAAAGACGGGCGTGGCCCGGGTGCACACCACCAAAAAAGCAAAAAAGAACAGGAAAAGCAGAGCCAAAAAGAGACGCAGAAGGAAAACAGCACCAGCATGTTTGATGTGCGTATATAATGCATTGCTTTTAGTTTCTGGAGAAAAATGGCAGGCGCACAGGGTACTTTAATGAATAGGAAGGATGAATCAATGGATTTATTTCAGGCTGTTTTGTTTGCTTCAATTATTGTGGGCATCTTACTGCTTGTGTTTGCGCTGTTTTTGTTTACAGTGGATAATAAAAACAGCCCAAACCAGTATTTTGAAGCCAGCAATACCATACGAGCGCTGGAAACATCTGTGGAGGAGATTGAAAAGACCATGGATGAACTGAATGCCACCGCAAAAACCATTTTTGATGAACTGGACGGAAAATATAACGAATTGCTTTTTCTTTACCAACTCATTGACGCAAAGAAGACGGAAACAGCACAAACCTATCATTTAACAGAAGCAGCCGGTAGCGGTGGAAAGCTTAAAGCGGGCAATGGAAGGAAAGCACAAGCCTTCCAAGCAGAAAGCTTGCAGCAGGGCCCTTTGAAACAGGATTCGAAAGCCATGGACAACCCCCGTTTAAAGGAAATATTGGCTTTAAAAAACGAGGGAATGACAGTTTCAGACATTGCTCAAAAGCTGGATATGGGGCAAGGCGAGGTTAAACTCATTTTAGAACTTGGGAAGGTGAGGTGACCTACGTGCGTTTTAGCCTAAAAAGTTTTATTTTGGGTCTAGGTTGCGGTATTGTGGCAATGTCTCTCGTTTTTTACTGCGTGTATAGTGTAAAATACAAGCAAACGGAAAAAACCTTGGCGCAACAAAACAATATAACAGATGCCGTGGAAGAAGAAACGCCGGAAACTTCCATATGGGCAACACCGGCCCCATCCGATACTGTAAAGCCCACTGCTCTGGAACCTGTTGCAGAACAACTGGAGCTGGAAGCACAAGCGGAAGGGCAGCAATCAGGGGCAGAAGCAACAACAGACACCGCTGAAATAACCATTCGATTTGGTGCAGGCGCACGGGAAATTGCCCAGCAACTTTTAGAAGCAGGGGTTATCGCCGATGAAGATGCATTCATTAACTATTTAATCTCTCAGCAAGCCACCAAGCGGCTACGCACCGGTACGTTCACCTTTTATAAAGATACTTCCTTTGAAGCAATTGGTTCAGAGATTATTTTCGATTAGCTAAGCCAGAGGCAACCATTGTATTGTCTCTGCGTTGTTGACAGCCAGGCCAGAGACATCCATTGTATTGTCTCTGGCTATTTTGTTGTTTGCAAAATGTAAAATAAAAAGGGGATGTAATAAATATGTGGGCCAGATTTAAAAAGTGTTCGCCATGGCTGCTGGTCTTGGTATTTCTGTGCAGCACGGTGTTTCCGGTTTATGGACAAGCCGGCGATAGCTTTCAAGATATGCCCCACAACTGGGCCACACCGGCGCTAGAATGGGCGGTGGCTCACGGTTTATTAAAAGGAAGCGCTTCGGGTAGAAACCAACTGATACGCCCGGATGCCCCATTGTCCCGTGGGGAACTTGCCGCTATTTTAAGCCGGGTTTTTGGCCCGTTGGAAAAGGCAGACATTCAGGGCTATACAGATGTGCCAGAAAAAGCATGGTATCGGGAGGACATTCAAAAAACCGTGGCCATGGACGGTTTGGTGGGCAGTAACGGCACCATGCGTCCGGATGCTTTGGTCACCAGGCAGGAGGTGTTCGCCGCACTGGGCAAAGTGTTTAAGCTTCAAGCCAAGCAGCAAACCGCTTTTCCCCAACAGTTTACAGACGGAGACCAGGTGAGCGACTGGGCATTGCCAGGCACAGTTGCCTTGTGGGAAAAAGGCATCATTGTTGGCTTTAATGGGCGCATTCGCCCTAAAGATACGGTAACCCGGGCAGAATTTGTCTTTATGTTGTACAAGCTTAGTCCGCATATCATCACCAACCCGGGAACCGTGCAGCAGGTGGCAGAGGGAACCGTTTTGGTTCAGTGTGCCGATGTGGTTTTGCAAAATGTAACCATCAGCGGTGATTTAATGATTGCAGACAGTGTTGGCAGCGGCATGGTGACGCTGGATGGGGTTTCGGTGCAAGGCAACCTGGTCATCCGAGGAGGCAATGTACATATACAAAACAGCAGTGTGCTGGGGCAAGTGATTGCCAGCAACCATTACCGGGAACCCATAAGTGTGCGGGTATCTCAAGATGCTTCTGTGAACCGTTTGATTGCGGACAGAGGTTCTATTTTGCTTTATGGGAACGTTAGCACAATTACAGTGGGTGCTTTTGCAAAGCTGATATTCATGGAAGGACAAGCCCAATCCATCATAACAGAAGGCATTTCCTCAGCCATAGAAATAGGTAGCCTGGCCCAAGTTAAAAACATAAGCATTCAGCATGACCATGCACAGCTGACTGTGTTGGGGCAAGTGGAAAACGTTACAGTTGGCCTCGGGGGGCGTAACGCTTTGATTACCGGGGAAGGCCAAGTGCAATATGTTGAAGTATTTGGAAACAACGCCACTGTACTAACGGCAAATACCCAAGTATGGGTGCACCCCGACGTTAAGGGTACCTATGTGAGCATTTACGCAGTAGAAGTAACCGCATTTATAAAAGCTGTGGAACAGCCTAAACAAACCACAGCAGTGGCGCCACAGCCCACCATCCCAAGAAAACCCAACAGCAGTAAGCCTTCCGGCGGAAACATCAGCGGCGGGGGAGGAAGTCCAGGGGGCGATGATGCCAATGGCGGCAATGGCGGTGTCACTGGGGATGATGAGGAGGACAATGGCCCAGGTGACGATAATCCTGGAGACGATGATGGCCAAGGAAGAAACGATACTCCGGGCGATAAAGACGATGATAAAGATGATGATAATAACAATGATTCGGATGATGACAATGATGATAACGATGGCGATAATGATGACAACCAAGGTGAACCTGCGCCTTATAAGGTGTATGTGCTGGGGGATTCCCACATCCAAGTGGATGCAGCAGCAAATGTTCAGCTAACGTTTGCTTTTGGGCCTACCCCAGCAACCAGCACAACCATAGCCCCCAGAAACGTGGCTTATGACGGAGACATGTACATTCTAACTATACCAGCAATAACGCCCGGGCTTATGTATAACCTGACCATTTCACAGCCAGGCAGCCCGGATGTACATTACCCGGTGCAATGGGTACCTCCAATAGGCATACCGGCGGAAGCCCATGGTTTTGCAGCCCAGGACGTCACCATGCCCTTTCCCGACAATGAAAAGTCACCCATTACACTAAGCTTTGCCAAACCTGCCCATACATCGGGCATAGAAGGGTATCTTTTAGCTTTTTCTATCAAAGAAAAAGAAGAAGTGTACCATGCCCTAAAGGCAACACCTACCTTTAGCGCCGCCAAGTATGAGGATGCCAACCAGGGGGTGTCCGTCAGCCCCTCTGCCAGTTCGGGGCAGCTTGCAAGCGGCCAGAAAGATATTATTACAGGGAAGCCCATGGGTAGCGGGCATAAATACCACTTTTATGTGATTTCCTATGGCAAAAGGGGGTTGTTGGGCATTGCAGAGGTGTCTCGGCCACTGGCCAATATTAGCCGGGTGGGCACAGGAGAAGGGGCATCTGCGGCAGACTATTACTTAGATTTCAACGCTTACATGGACAAAGACCAGGTGGACAAAGTGGGGGTTCTTTTGGTGCCGGTAGAGCCCGGCACAGGGGAAGCCACATTGAAACCTAGATTGGAAAGTATGCAGTCTTTAATGGCTTTGGTGGCATTAGCAGGCAGGAGGGGCATGTTTTTGGAGACGGCAGGGGATGCCAAGGTTTTTCTGCCCAAGGATATGCAAGCAGTGGTACCCAGCGGGGCATCTGCCTGGAACGTTGTGCAGATGAATGACCAAGCTACCTATTACGCCTACGTTTTTATGGTTTCTAACGATGAAAGCATTGCCTATGTGAAATGTGAAAGTTTGAAAGTGCCTGCCCTATGGCCGGAACCGTTGCCATCCATTGGGGAAGGGCCGGGCAAGGGGCATTTGGTCATCACCGGCGGGGAAACTCCCTTTCAAGAGGATGCAGAGGGTTTTACAGACAGCATGTGGGTGAACCCAAACCCCGGCCAGACCAAGCCCAGAATCCTTTGCTTTGAAACGGTATTGGGCGGGGAAGCTCAAGCCCACGGGCAATTTTTTGGAGACGACGCCCTGGCGCTAAAGCAACTAGGCTGGGAATCGGTGTACATGCCATTGGGTTTTGACAATTTTCGAGGGGTAGCCAACGACCCTTATTTTGCCCGGCTGGTGGAAAGTTGTAATGCTGCATTTTTTGCCGATGGGGAAGGGTTTATGCTTGCCCGGGCGTTGCTGCAAGATGATGGCACATCCACAGCAGTGCATGAAGCTTTGGCTCGGCTGTGGGAACGGGGTGGCACGTTGGTGGGAACAGGTGCGGGAGCTTCTGTTCTGGCTGGGGTGGCCTACCAAAACAACGGTTCTGGTTCGTATCCGTCTGTGTATGCAAATGGGGCTGAATGGATAGCCTTGCAAGATTACAATGGCAAAAACGGCAGTATATTCGGTTTAAACAACATGGGGTTTAGAGGTTTATGCTTTGCGGAAAAAGCCACACATAGCCCGGTGCTGCTAGACACCCGGTTGGAAAGCATGGGGCGTTTTGGGCGTATGTTGGTGGCTCTGCGTGATTTAAACCCTGGCGGCCTAGCCGTTGGCTTGGATGAAGGCACAGGCATGAAAATAGACAGTGCAGGTGTTGCCACCGTTTTCGGAAGCCGAAGCATCTTTGTAGCTGATGGGCAAGAGGCTTACTGGTCTGCTGGGGGAAGTAGCCAACCTTTTAGCGTTCAAGGGTTAAAGCTGCATGTTTTAACCCAAGGGGATACATTTGATTTCAGGACAAAGCACGCGGTGCCTTCTGCAGATAAAATACCCATCGATACCCCGGGAGGCACAGTCACGGAAACCAACGACATTTTTGGTGAAGACACCAGCAACCAGTATGGATTAACCCGTGCCCTTTTGCAGCTTGCATTATCCGGGCAGCAAAGCTTTAAAGCCCGTGTGGCCAACCGCCTGGAAGCCCCTTATGATACCGGGCCTCTGTTCCAGGTTGCGTTCACCAAAAAGCCTTCTGCTTTATGTTACACATCTGCCAACAGCTACCCACCCACCGGATTGTTAACCGAGGGCTTTAAACATGGTACCCTTATAGACATGCAGTTGGACATGGATGTGCTGACCATTGATGTTACCGGCATCATGTTGGACAAATTTATCATTCAAAAGGTAGCGGGGGAGTCTGCTAAACTAGAGGTTATTGTCACACCTAATGACGCCACCAACCAGCAGGTGCTTTGGGAAAGCTCTGACACTACAGTGGCTACCGTTTCGGCAAACGGGCTGGTCAACTGCGTAGGTGCAGGCACGGCCACCATCACGGCCAAAAGCATGAGCAACCCCAACATCATGGATAGCTGCACGGTGAATGTGTTGGCCAAAGCCGTTCCCATTGACACCATAAACCTGTCACAATCCGGCAACCTTTCACTGCTTCGGGGAAACACCCAGCAATTGAGTGCCACCTTTACCCCAAGTGAAGCAACCAATTCAGATTTAACATGGTTTTCCAACAACGAAAACGTGGTGACAGTAACCCAAACCGGTGTGGTTCATGCGGTGGGGGAAGGCACTGCTGCCGTGCAAGCCCAGTGGAACAACCCTTATGCAATAGGGGATCCGGTAGTGACAGGCCAGGTTTCCATAACGGTGATAGAAGCCCCAGCCTTTACCGTTAACAGCATTACAAGGGTAAACAATTTTTCTGTTTCGGCAACGTTTAGCAACCAAATAAAGCCATCGGAGGCGGATGACCGCTATTTAACTGAAACAGGTACCAGTGCAGAACAAAACCAGTATGTGCGCATTCAGCGCAATGGGGTGGTTTTGAACCAGGGGATGGCGTCGCTCATCATCACAAACGGAAATAAGCTCAGTGTTGTGTTAGCATCCAGCGCCGGAAACTTTCAAACAGGGGACACCATCACCTTCTTACCGGCCATTACAGACATGTATGGGCAGCCCATAGAGGAACAAACCTGGCAGGTGAGGGTTTCCGGTACCACCCAAACTTGGACCCGTATAAGCCCCGGAAGCACTTTAAGCATGCACATACCTTTGGAAGACGTAGCTACAGAAGATGGAACCAGCCCCTAAAAACCATTTACAATTTTCGTCACCCATGGTAACATGTCTTCAAAACAGGTTACAGATAAGGATGATGATTGTGGCAGACGTATACGAACAGGCTTTGGAACTGCACAAAACCCATAAAGGTAAAATTGAACTGGGCTTAAAGGTGCCTTTGGAAGAAAAAGAAGCGTTGGCGCTGGCATACACCCCGGGCGTTGCGGCCCCTTGCTTGGCCATTAAAGAAAACCCGGAAACCATATATGATTACACAGCGAAAGGAAACTGGGTGGCCATTGTAACCAACGGCACGGCGGTGCTGGGGCTGGGGGACATTGGCGCAGGGGCTGGCCTGCCTGTGATGGAAGGCAAAGCAGCTTTGTTTAAGAAGTTCGGCGGGGTAGATGCATTCCCCCTTTGCATTGATTCCAAAGATGTAGACACCATTGTACAGACGGTGAAATTGCTGGAGCCCAGCTTTGGTGGCGTGAATCTGGAAGACATTAAAGCCCCGGAATGCTTTGAAATTGAGCGCAGGCTAGCAGATGAAATGTCCATTCCCATCTTTCATGACGACCAGCACGGCACAGCCATTGTCACCTTGGCTGCTTTAAGCAACGCATTAAGGTTGGCTGGAAAGCGCTGTGAAGATGTGAAGGTGGTCATTAACGGGGCGGGTTCTGCGGGGATAGCCATTGCCAAGCTTTTAATGAAAGCAGGGTTTAAACACATTGTTTTGTTAAGCAGCAAAGGCATTTTGGCCAAAGGTGAACCTTGGATGAACCCGGCCCAGGCCGAAATGGCGGAAGTGACCAATTTGGAAGCGCTAAAAGGCAACCTGGCGCTGGCCATGGAAGGGGCCGATGTGTTCATTGGTGTTTCTGTGGCAGGGGCATTAACAGGGGAAATGGTGAAAACCATGAACGACAAAGCCATTGTATTTGCCATGGCCAACCCTGTGCCAGAAATTTTCCCAGAAGAAGCCAAAGCTGCGGGGGCGTTTATTGTAGGCACCGGCCGTTCGGATTTTCCAAACCAGGTGAACAATGTGTTGGCTTTTCCGGGGGTATTCCGGGGAGCATTGGACGTGCAGGCTTCTTGCATTAATGACGACATGAAGTTGGCTGCCGCTTACGCCATTGCCCAAACCATTACGGAAGCCGAATGCAACCCGGACTATGTCATTCCAGATGCCTTTGACTCACGGGTGGGCAAGAACGTGGCAGATGCTGTTGCAAAAGCTGCCGTGGCAACCGGCGTGGCCAGAAAAAAATAAACAGTTGAATCATATAAACAAGGAATCACCACCGCCGCTCTATAGGCAGTGGTGATTTTTTTAAAAAGTTTGAGAGAGATTGCCTTTTAAAAACATAGTACATGATGAAAGGAGTTGAACCAATGAACCTGACAGAAAATGCGCTGGTCTCCGAAATAAAAAAGCGCAATAAAAATGCGTATGAGTTTTTGATTCAAGGGTATACCAAACCCATCTACTACTTAGCCGCCAATATTTTGCGGTCGCAAGGTAAAGAAGACATTGAGGAATGCGTGTCCGATGTACTTTTGGATGTTTGGCTGAAAATTGACCAGTTTGATGCCGAAAGAGGCAACTTTAAAACTTGGGTGCTTATTTTAACCAAGTATAAGGCGCTGGCCTATCGGCGCAAGGGGGAAAACACAAACATCATCAACATAGAAGACGTGGTGGAAGAACAGGCAGACGAGCTGAATGGTGTAGAGCGGCAAGTGGTGAACAGAGAGACACAAGAGCGGTTAATTCAAGCCATTAACGGCTTTAACAAAACAGACAAAGAGTTGTTTATACGGCGTTACTTTTTCAACGAACGCATTAACGACCTAATGGTTGCCCTTCAACTGAGCCGCTCCGCTATAGATAACAGGTTGCTCCGAGGCAGAAAAATTATAAAGGAGGTGCTTGCCTGTGAATGAAAAGGAAATAAAAGAACTGATTCAAAACCTGGATAACGATTTAATTGAAAAGGAATTAGAGGACTTAATGGAAGATATGGATTTCGACATGGAATCCATTTCCCAAAAGGCCTATGATAAATTAAATAAGGAGACGATGCATGTGAAAAAGAAAAAATTTGTACCGGTTGTTGCTGCGGCTTTGGTGGCTGTGATGGGTTTATCCACCGTATATGCCGACGAAATTTCGGCGTTTATGCAATCTTTTCTGAACAAAACCGTTGTATACGACACGGTGGTGGACGGGGATGCTTTCTACCTAGACGAACCCTTCCAATTGAAGGACGGGCAAGTTCTGGACATCATGTTTACCCAAGACAATCTGATCATGACGTTGGATTACACATTGGTTGATGATAAACTGCCTGAACTTTCGGTGCAAACACCCTCCGGCGAAAAATACCTGGCTACCGGTTACGCCCAAACCAATAGAGGGTTAATGCTTCTCTTTAGCAGCGATTATCTAGAAAAGTTGAAACCTAAAAGCGAAATTACATTAAACATTGCAGATCAGTCCTATACCATCACCTTGAAAGAAGGCCAGCCTGTGGCAGACACAGGGGAAATGACAGAGGCACAAGCATCGGTTACAAATTGTGACTGGGTGCATATCGGTTGCCAACAAACGGAACAAGGGGTTAAAATACTGGCCAGCTTTGATGTGGAAGGGGTAAAGCTTCATGCTATTGGCCAACCAGAAATCAAAAACGCGGAGTCCCATTTTAAAAATGAAGCGAATGGGAGCATCATAGGCGGCGGCACAAGTACCATGACATTGCCTTTGGAAGCCGTAGGCAAAGACAACAAGACGTATCGCTTTGTGAAAGACGAAAAAGCTGTGGGCCGGCCCGTCACCACCTTTTTATCGGATGCGCCAGACGATGTGACCCTGTACATTCCCAGCTTAATTGTTGGGCTGGAAGAGACCATGGATACCATCAACTTGACAATGCCTGCGGTAGGTGAAGAAACTGCCTTAAACAAAGAAATTGACTTAGGCCTGCAAAAAATGGTGCTGCAAACGGTAAAAAGAACATCTGAAACAACCGCAGAGCTAACATTTGCATTAAACACTGGGGAGAAAAGTGAAGTGACCATTCGTGAAGGGGGCATTTATAGCTCTGATGTTATCAACGGGGAAAGTAAGTGGGGGGACAGCATTTGTGTGACCACACTCACATTCGACAAAGACTTGAAAAGTGCAGCATTAAGCATCTCCTGGCCAACCTTTGTAATTAACGGCAATTGGGAAATAGATTGTGCTGCGGCTGCCAACGAAGGGGCTGCAAACTAAACGATAAGCAAAACAACGCTTCCAGGCATATGAGGAAGCGTTGTTTTTGTATGCGGCTGGTGGGCTTGAATTGACTTTCCACCTTTTAAAATGTATGATGGACAAAACAACATTCTGGAGGTATTTTCTATGTTTAAAACAATCATGCAAGGTTTAGCAGGTAATTTAAGTGAAATGAGTGTAGGCCAACTCAACAGTGAGTTTGGCGCATATCTAATGCAAGGAGAAACCATTGACACCGGGTTTAAATTGATTCGTGACGTTGTTATCATTACCGACAAACGCATATTGTTCTTTGATAAGCAAGGGGCAACAGGCCAAAAGATGCGGGTTGAATCCATCTATCTGTTTTCCATTATTAAGGTGACCGCAGAAACCGCCGGGTTTGGCATTGATGACAGCGAATTAAGCATTACATACATGATTAATCCCTTTTTGGCAAGCCATTCCCCAATTCTGGCAAATAAAAAATTCGAGTTTCCTAAAAAGTATAACATTCAGTCTCTATACGTTTCCCTTGAGGAATTGGCATACAATAATTGCTTAAAAATCAACGAATAACGGCAATATATGGGCATATAAAAACCTGTGCTATGGGCAGTGTTTTCCAAACACGCCCTAGAACACAGGTTTTTATATGTTATCCTTATACCAGCTGCGCAATGATGTCCTCTGCCGAACCGGGTAACAGGTGGATAAGTGGAATTTCAATCAACGTATAAGCCCCCGGTGGCTGCTTCATGGCTGCCCGGGCGGCCGCAGTCATCACCTGGGCGGTAAGGGCAGGGTTATTAATGCGCATGGAAAATTCAAAAAGCTGGTTATGGGGTTGGCTGCTAACCCCCTTACGGGTCATAGAAACCCCATGGCCGTAATCCAAAAGGCTGGCTAATTCGTCCACGGCGGCCACATGGGTTTTGTCACCGGCAAAGTATGGGTCTTTGTGAATGGCTTCCGAAACATCTTTTAAAGATGCCCCCGGCTCTAAGGCGACGTACACCATCCGCCGGTGAAGGCCCGTGCCCAGCGGTATGGTTAGCGCCATGGCATCCGCCACGCCCTCAATGGCCCGCACCGCTACGGAATGGCCCATGCTCATCCCTGGGCCAAAGTTGGTATAGGTAATGCCTTGAGGGGCCATGGCACTGAACAGTGTGCGCACCACAGAGTCGCTACCCGGGTCCCAGCCAGAGGAAACAATGGCCACAGACCCGTGGGCTTTAGCTGCTTCCCCAAGGTTGTGGCGCAACGTACCAATTTGCTGGTGTATATCAAAACTATCTACGGTGTGAATGCCTTTTTTCAAGAGCTTTAAGGCGGTTTCTTCAACAGTGCGCGTGGGTGTGCATACAAGGGCCACATCCACATGCCCTAAATCTTCTATGGTATCCGTTACTGTATTATCAGGTACAGCGGCATGTTTGTCTCGGCGCACAATACCAGCCAAGGTCATGTCCTCCGCTGCGTTGATGGCATCTATGGCATAGCGGCCAATGTTGCCGTAGCCTACAACGGCAACCCGAATGTTGTCCATCGAAAAGCCTCCCTTTCAATGCAAGCGAATCAAATAATCCTCCTGTAAGCATTGAACATCCGCATCAATTTGGCGGCGTAAGGCAGATAAGCTGTCGAAGCGCATTTCGCTGCGGATGCGCTTATGGAAGTTCACTTGAATGGTTTCGCCATAAATATCCTGTGCAAAACCTTGAATATGGGTTTCCACAGACACGGGGGAATCTTTGGCCACCGTGGGGTTCACACCCACGCTGGTTATGCTTTTGTAGGCTTTTCCTTGCACCAAGGTTTCAGTGGCATACACCCCATTTGGGGGCAAAAGTTTGTAAACGCTCACCGGCAGATTAGCCGTATGGTACCCCAGTGTGCGCCCCAGCTTTTTGCCATGCACCACCGGCCCACGAATGAAGTAAGGCCGGGTTAAAAGCTGTGCCGCTTCCCGAAACTGGGCTTGTTGAATATGCTGCCGAATGATGGTGGAGCTAATTTTCTGGCCATGGGTAAGCAACAGCGGTACCACACGCACAGACATGTCAAAAGGCTGAGCAATTTCCTGCATCACTTTCGGCGTGCCTGCCTGATGGCTACCAAAATGATAATCCTGGCCAATGACCACCTCCTGGCACTTGAGCTGTTCATACAAAATATGCAGCACAAAGTCCTGGGGTGAGCATTTTGCCAGGCTTTCATCAAAAGGGTAAGCCACAAACAAGTCTATGCCCGCCTGTTCCAGCAAATGGGCTTTTTCATCCTGGCTGTAAATGGTGGGGAAAGGGGTTTTGGTCAGAAAGGAAACAGGGTGGGGGTAAAAGGAAAACACAACGGTTTGAAGCCCGGTACGAAGCCCGGTCGCTTTTAAAGTGCTTAAAAGCCGTTGATGCCCGGCGTGCAGGCCATCGAAATTGCCCAGCATAACCACTGTGCCCTGTTGCTGTGTGATGTTTTTGTCTGTGAGGGTGCGCATGTTTAAACCTCATTACTTTTGTATATTTCGCTATAGGAGAACCACCAGGGGATGGAGTGTTGCAGGTTGCACTTCAAACAGCCCAGCCAGCTGGCCCAAACTATTGTATACCCATAGCTTGTCCCCGGTTTGAAGGGTTAGTGCCGTTGTTAGCGTTTGAAGCAACGCTGGAAGGGGCAGAGGATTGCCATTGGCTAGCCGTTTGTCCCATTGTTCCGGTACTGTCAGCTGCTCATAGGCGGGCAGTGCTTGTTCCACAGGCAGCAATATGTCTGCTAATCCATTAGCAGCAATGGCGTTTTTTAGTGCCTCCAGCTTGAAGCTGTTCTCTAAAGTAAACCGGCCGCTGGCTGTGCGCACCAAACGGCCCATGGCAGCGCCACAGCCCAAATGCTTGCCGATGTCATCGCACAATGCACGTATGTATGTGCCTTTGGAGCAAGTCACATCCATGACAAAACAATCTTCCTCCGGCAGAAATTCCAGCACAGATAAACGGTAGATGGTGACAGACCGGGGCTTTCGCTCCACTTCCACACCTTTTCTGGCCAATTCGTACAGCTTTTGCCCATTCACCTTAATGGCTGCGTACATGGGCGGAATTTGCTGAATGTCCCCGGTAAAGGCAGCTAAGGCATCCTGTATGGCTTGCGGGCTTACGTTCACCGGGCGCTTCTCCAAAATACGGCCGGTCATGTCCTGGGTATCTGTGGTGACCCCCAAATGCACATGGGCCCGGTAGCTTTTTTGTGAAGCCTGCACATAATCGGCAAACTTGGTAGCTTTGCCAATGCACACCGGCAAAACACCTTCCGCTTCCGGGTCCAGGGTGCCGGTGTGGCCCACTTTGCAGCCACCCAGCACTTTACGTACAATGGCCACCACGTCATGGGACGTATACCCCGGCTCTTTATAAACGTTAATGATGCCGTAATCAGTGTTTTTCATCGTTGAGTGCTTCCTTTACTAGGGGCAGTATGGCGGCAAAAGCCTGTTCAATGGTGCCGTAAAACGCACAACCAGCCGCACGGCGATGCCCGCCGCCCCCGAACTTGGCGGCCACCTTTTGAATGTCTGCGCCTCTGGAACGCATACTCACTTTCACCTTGTCGCCGTCCGCTGGATACATAAACACAGACACGCTCACCCCACGCAGGTTTAAAGCGTAGTTCACAATGCCTTCTAAGTCCCGGCTGGAAGCACCCACTTCCTCCATGTCTGCTGTGGTTACAAACACACAAGCAATGGGGTAGGTGTCCCCAATGGTCATGGTGGACAGTGCTTTGGCCAGCATGTGTCCTTCTGTTAAAGAGCGCACATGCAGCAGTTCGTTGTATATTTCGTCAAAAGGAATGTCTAACGCCATCAGCTTTGCAGCAATGTCGTGGGTTTTGGGGCTGGTGCAGTTATGGCAAAAACCCCCTGTGTCGAAAACAATGCCAGCGTATAAAGCAGCGGCAATGTCTCTGTCAATGGGAATGAACTGGTTCACAATCCCAAATATGAGTTCACAGGTGGAGGATGCGGTTTCGTCAAACAAATTATAGGTGGCATACTGGTCTGTATCCGTATGGTGGTCTACAGCAATGGAAATAGGCGCCTTCAAGAAAAGTGCCTCTGCCCGGCCTAACCGCTTGGCACTGCCGCAATCCAACGCAATAAAAATTTCGGGGTTTAAAGCGTTTAAGTCACCCTGGTACAAAAAACGCTTTCCCGGAATAATTTCATATTTTTCGCTGTAGCTATCCAGTACCACTTGCGGGCTTTTACCCATCTTTTCCAAGCACATGGCCAAGGCATAGCAAGCCCCAACGGCATCGCCGTCTGGGTTTTCATGGCCAGCAATCACAATGCGCTGGCCATGCATCAGCACATCCATAATGGTATTGAGCAGGTTATGCATTTTCGTTTTCCTCCTCAGCTTCTTTGTTTTGCGTTTTCGGGCTGTTCACTTCTTTAATCAGCGCATTAATCCGCATACTGTGAGCCAAGGAGTCGTCCAGCACAAAAGAAAGCTGGGGGGTGGAGCGCAAGTTAATTCTGGAGGCAATTTGGGAACGGATAAAACCGGATGCGCTGGAAAGCCCAGCCATCACGGCCGATTGCTCCTCGGCATTGCCCAAAACGCTCACATATACTTTGCAAAATTTCAAATCATTGGATGTGTCCACCCGGGTGACGGAGGTTAAAACCCCCACACGGGGGTCTTTAAGCTCCTGCCGGATAATGTTGGACACTTCTCTTAATATTTCATCGTTCACACGAACGAGACGATTATTTTTCATGGTTTTCACCCTTACCTTGGTATTTCCTCCATGACATAAGCTTCTACTTTGTCGCCTTCTTTTATGTCATTAAATTTCTGGAACAACAAACCACATTCGTAACCGGCGTTCACTTCTTTTACGTCGTCCTTAAACCGCTTTAAAGTGGCCAAAGTACCGTCGTAAATGACGATGCCGTCCCGAATGATACGCACTTGGCTGTTTCTTGTAAATTTGCCATCGGTGACGTAGGAACCGGCAACGGTGCCAACGCCAGAAGCTTTAAACAGCTGGCGAATTTCCGCATGGCCCTGTACTTTTTCTTCGTAAACCGGGGCCAGCATCCCTTTCATAGCCGCTGTAATGTCTTCAATGGCGTTGTAAATGATGCGGTACAGGCGAACGTCCACCTTTTCCAGGTCTGCCACAGATTTTGCAGAAGCTTCCGGGCGCACATTAAAGCCAATGATGATGGCGTTGGATGCGGAAGCCAGCATCACGTCACTTTCGGTAATGGCACCTACGCCGCCGTGAATGGTGCGAATGCGCACTTCATCGTTAGACAGCCGTTCCAAACTGTTTTTCACCGCTTCCACAGAACCTTGTACGTCTGCTTTCACCACGATGTTTAAGTCCTTCACATTGCCGGACTGAATTTGGCTGAACAAGTCATCCAAAGACACTTTGGTGGGTGTGTCTTTGATCAGTTCTGCACGGCCTTTGGCAACCACAGATTCTGACAATTGGCGGGCTTGTTTGTCGCTGGTGGTCACATAAAAAGCGTCACCGGCGTGGGGTACTTCGCTAAGCCCTAAAATAGCTACAGGGGTAGAAGGCCCAGCAGCCTTCACATTGCGGCCCTTGTCGTCCGTCATGGCACGAATTTTACCAAAAGTGCTGCCGGCCACAATAGGGTCACCCACACGCAGGGTACCGTTTTGCACCAGCACGGTGGCCACAGGGCCACGGCCTTTGTCCAGCAGGGCTTCAATAACAGTACCACGGGCTTTTTTCTGCGGATTGGCCTTTAATTCTTTCATTTCGGCCACCAGGTTAATCATTTCCAGCAAGTGGTCAATGCCTTCTTTGGATAAAGCGGAAACAGGTGCGCAAATGGTTTCGCCGCCCCAGTCTTCGCTTAATAGGCCGTATTCAGTAAGCTCCTGCTTCACCCGGTCTGGGTTGGCGCTTACTTTGTCAATTTTATTAATGGCTACAATAATTTCCACACCCGCTGCTTTGGCATGGTTAATGGCCTCAATGGTTTGCGGCATCACGCCGTCATCTGCAGCCACCACCAAAATGGCAATGTCTGTAACCTGTGCCCCACGCATACGCATGGCGGTGAACGCCTCGTGGCCGGGGGTGTCCAGGAAGGTGATGGGCTTGTTATGGATAGAGACGGTGTACGCACCAATGTGCTGGGTAATGCCGCCAGCTTCGGATGCAGTGACCTTGCTGTCACGGATGGCATCCAATAAAGAGGTTTTACCATGGTCTACGTGGCCCATAACCACCACAACCGGGGAACGTTCCACAAGCAGGTCGTCATTCTCTTCATCTTCTGCAAAAGCCAGCTTTAACAGGTCGTCATCTTCCAGTTTTTCCACAATGATGTCAAGTTCTTCAGCAATTTTAGAAGCCGTATAAAAATCAATTTCCTGGTTTACGTTGGCCATAATGCCCACTTTCATCAAACGCTTGATGATGTCCGCCACAGGCACATTGATTTGTGCCGAAAAGTCTTTCACCGTAATGGCTTTGCCTAATGCAATCATTTTAATGTCGTCTTTCACAATTTCCTCCACTACAGGCTTTTCAAAAACTTCCGGTTTGGTTTTCTTTAATTTTGTTTTTGGCTTTGGCTTCTGCAGGGCTTTCAGCTTTGGAAGCTCTTGGTGTTTATCGTTTACCTTGCCACCTTTTTTAGAAGGCCCGTCGGTTTGGTTTTGCCGGGTTTGTGGGCCACTTTTGCCGCCCTGACGTCTGGCGGATAAATCCGGGGGACGTTGTACTTCCAGCTTTGGTGTTTTAGAACCGCCGCCTTGTGGGCGACCACCAGCACCTGCGGGACGTTGGGGCCGTGGTCCGCCCTGGCCTGCGGGCCGGAATTGCTGCCCACCTTGACCGCCTTGGCGATCTTGCCGGAACTGTTGCCCACCTTGGCCTGCTGGCCGTTGCCCATTATCATGCCGGTCTTGACGGTAACCGCCGCCTTGACCCTGGGCTTGACCTTGGCCTTGGCCTTGGTAACGGTTTTGTCCACCTTGACCTTGGCCTTGGCCTTGGAATTGCCGTTGTTGCTGGTCTGACGACCGGGATTGTCCATATCCTTGCCCTTGAGGCCGGGACTGTCCATACCCTTGACCTTGTGGCCGAGATTGTCCATATCCTTGCCCTTGTGGCCGAGATTGTCCATATCCTTGCCCTTGTGGCCGAGATTGTCCGTATCCTTGCCCTTGTGGCCGGGATTGTTGCTGATCCGTAGATCTGGGCTGACGCTCTCTGTACTCTTGCGGCCTGGATGTATTTGAACCCTGCGATTGGGGGCGTTGGGTTTGGTCACCGCCGCCAGACATTGGGGGTCTGGATTGGGATTGACCGGCTGGTCTTTGGCCGTCCCCTGTCATTGGCGGACGAGGTTGACCTGGCACCGGCTTGGGGTGTTGCCCAGACACCGGCGGACGAGGATGTCCTGGTACAGGTTTGGGATGGCTGGAAACAGGGCGGTTTTGCCCCTGTGCCGAATTGTATCCCCCTGTGGCCAGCCGTTCCTGGCCTGGTCTTTGCGCTTGCGGCGCCTGCTGCTGCACGGGGTTGGCCGATGTTCTCGGCGGTTCCTGTGCTTTAGGTGTTTCAGACGGTTTGGCTTCTCTTCTTTCAGAAGAAGTGCTTTGGCCGCTGAATTGGGATTTCAAAGTTGCCACCGTGCTATCGTCCAATGTGCTGCTGTGGCTTTTCACAGCAATGTTCATGGTTTCCAGCTTTTCTATAATGGCTTTATTGCCGACGTTTAATTCTTTTGCTAGTTCATATATACGTGTTTTAGGCATTCGCCCACCTCCAAAACAATCCGAACAAACTGCTCCTTTGCCCGGCTTTATGATGGGGCATCCAGAATGCAGTTTATCTTTTCCCTGATTTTATTGCCAAATCCCTGGTCTGTCACCACGGCCACCGCTCGGTTTGCTTTGCCGATGGCGCTGCTTAACGCTTGCTTTTGGCCGTATACCAGTGTTGGCACCTGATAATGATACGCTTTATTTAAAAATTTCTTTTTTGTATTGTCTGAAGCATCTTCCGAAATAAGCACCAGCTGGGCCGTTTGGCTTTGCAGTGCTTTTTCACAGGCAAACTCCCCAGAAACCAGCAACCCCGCCTTTTGGCACAGGCCAAGCAAACTACACACCTGTCTGTTCATAAGGAAGCCTCCGAAGAAGCTGTGGCTGTGGCCGTAGTTAACGCTTCTTTTAACTGCTCGTAAACATCTTTTGGCACCGGCCCTTTAAAGGACCGTTCCAGGCCCTTGTTTTTGGCTGCCTTTGCCAAGCATTCTCCGCTGCGGCAAATATAAGCGCCCCGGCCCGGCTGTTTGCCCACTAAATCTATGGCATAGCTGCCGTCTTCCCCGTGCACAATGCGCACCAGCATGGGTTTGGGTTTCATTTCCCCGCAGCCGGTACAGCGCCTTAACGGGACTTTACGCACTTTCAACGAAGCCGCCTCCTTTAAGGCTCGAGCAGGGCATCGTCCTGCTGTTCGTCTTCGTAATCTTCCTCAAATTCATCCACGTAATACAGCAAACCATCTTCGCCGTAATACACTTGCTTGCCTTCATAATACAACAAGCCATCTTCCCCGTAATACACTTGGCCTTCTTCTTCCGTTTCTTCGTCGTAGCCTTCGGCTGGGCCGGTTTCGTAAGTTTCGGCATATGCCCCTGCATCAACAGCCACTTCTGTTTCAGCCGCTAATGGTGCTTCCACCGGCTGTGCTGTTGCCACAAATGCTTCTTCCTCAACGGATGGCACAGGTTCTTCCGGCAGTGTATCAAGCAACGGTTCTGTATCGTCCAAAGCTTCGGGAACTTGCACTTCAGGCTCTACAGCCGGTTTAGGTTCTGAAATAGGGAAGGGCATATCCTTGGCCTGGGATTCACTTTTAATGTCTATGCGCCAGCCAGTAAGCTTGGCGGCCAGCCTTGCATTTTGGCCGTCCCGACCAATGGCCAGGGAAAGCTGATTGTCCGGCACAATGATTTTGGCGCTTTGGTCTTTTTCATCACTGTAGACAGCCACCACCTTGCTGGGGCTTAGTGCGGCGGCGATGTACGTAGCAGGGTCTTCGTTCCAATTAATGATGTCTATTTTTTCCCCCCGCAATTCGGTAACAACCACGTTTACCCGCAAACCATTTTGCCCCACACAGGCACCTACTGCATCTACCTGTGGGTTTTTGGAGTAAACGGCCATTTTTGTACGGCTGCCCGCTTCTCTGGCAATGGATTTGATCTCCACAATGCCATCGTAAACTTCGGGCACCTCTTGCTCAAAAAGCCGCTTCACCAGCTCTGGGTGCGAACGGGACACATGCACCAAGGGGCCCTTGGTGGTTTGCTTTACTTCCGTTACATAAACCTTAATGCGGTCTTGAAAACGATAGTCTTCCCCGGGAACTTGCTCATTTTGGGGCAAAACAGCATCTAATCTGCCCAGTGCAACATAAACATTTTTCCGTTCCCGTTGCTGGACGATGCCGGTGACCACTTCTTTTTCTTTGGTGATGTATTCGTCAAAAAGAATTTTCCGTTCTGCTTCCCGAAACTTTTGCACCACCACTTGCTTGGCGGTCTGGGCGGAAACACGGCCGAAGTTTTTCGGGGTAATCACCACGTCCACCATGTCTCCCAATTCAAAATGGGGGCTCACTTGTTTGGCACTTTCGAAGTCAATTTGCAGGTGTTCGTCGGTAACATGTTCCACCACTTCTTTTTGCGCCAACACTTTCACTTCACCGGTTTCCCGGTCCACATTCACTTTAATGTTCTGGGAAGTACCGAAATGTTTTTTACAAGCAGAGATTAAAGACGTTTCGATGGCTTCGTAAATCACTTCCCGGTCAATATTTTTTTCTTTTGCTATTTGATTTAATTCTTCAATTAAATCAAGCCCTTTATCCATTTTCCAAAATCCTCCTTCAACTAGAGCGTGTTTGAAAAACCATTTTCAAACACTGCCTAAGAACCTGTATTAAAAAATAACTGCTAACCGGCAAGAGGCCATTTCTTCTATTGTAAAAGCCTGTACACCCAGCATGGGGTCGTCAATGGTGACGATGCCTTCCGCTAAGCCAAGCAACGTGCCTTGGTAAACCTTGTGGCCGTTTTTGGCTTTATACAGCTTTACGTCCACCATTTGGCCTTTATACTTTTCGAAGTCTGCTTCCTTAACCAGGGGACGGTCAATACCGGGAGAACACACCTCTAAAATATAGGCATCTGGAATAGGGTCCTTTTCATCCAATACCTTTTCAACCCGGCGGCTGATGGTTTCACAGTCTTCAATGGTTACACCTTCCGCCTTGTCTATGGTCACCCGAACAAAATGGTTTTGTCCTTCCTTAACAAAGGCCACATCAAACAGTTCAAAACCGGCTTCTGTCACCACCGGTTCCAGCAATGTCTTTAAATGGGATACCAGGTTTTTTTTTGCCATATCAACACCTCATTTATATTGCAGCAACATGATTTGCGGCAAACATGCGCAATAAAACTTTAATTACAACAAGGAAGAGTGGGTTTGCGCCCACTCTTCATCATCACCATTTTATATTGTCCATAAGATTATACCACTTATGCATGGCTGTTGCAACCCTTAATTACGAGAAATGCAGGGAATTCCCTTAAATGTCTTCAAAATGATCGCTTTTAGTAAAAGCAAGAGCGGCACCCACTGCCGTTCCAAACTCTGAATTTTCGGGTATGATAAAGCGTACATCGAACATATCCATCAGTTGTTTAAACACGATGCGGCACTGTGGAATGGAGGACAAACTGCCAATGAGCACAATATCTTTAATGTCTGAATTGCGCACGGCAAAGATGGAGGATGTACCAATGGTTTGCAAAACCAAGTTCAATATGCCCAAGGCAATGTCTCCTTGGGTGGCCACATCGCTGATGTTGCCAAAATTGGAGGCGGTAATGTCTGGGGGCAAGCCGGGAAGTTCTTCCTTTGTAATGTCCCCTACCATTAAGTCTACATGGCTTAAGTTGCCGCTCTCTGCAAGCTGGATAATCAGCTTTATGTCACGCACGTTTAGCATACGTCCGGCAAGCCCCAAAATGGTGCCGCCACCAATGCCTGTGCCGCCAATGTGCTCAATTCCCAGGCTGGAAGCTTTAACCAACGCTGTACCGGTGCCCATGCTTACAATGACTGCACGTTTCAGCCCAGAAAGATAAAGGCCGCCCAGGCCGTTGGCCAAAAACTCTTCCACACGTCCGGTGGAAATGCCGTATATGGGTTTGTTTATAAAAGAAGCACCCACACCCGTGAGCATCACCTTGTCTACATCGGCCAGGCTAAGGCTGTTGGCGTCTATAAACTTGCCGAAAGCGCCAAATAAAGAGGCCACAGGGTCTGCAGCACGCACCGTTAAAGGTGTTTTGGTCAAGCCATTTTCCAGCCCCACAATTTTAGTAATGCTGCCCCCAATGTCAATACCTACCACAATGCCCATGCTGCCCCTCCTAGGTATGCAAAAATACACATCATTCCCAATTCATGGGAATTTCGGCTTCATGGTTCATTATACATCATTTTAAGGTATTTACAACCATTTTTTACATTAATAAGTATTTAGCGCTTTAACGCACGTTTTAACAACGGTATGAGCACCAACGCCATTGCGCCGCCAACCAGTGCGGTAATCAACTGTGGGTAGGAAAAGGACTGCCCAAGCATAGCCGCCTGTTTTTCATTAATGCCGGGTAAAAAGGGAAGGGCAAGCCGCACAATAGCCACCCATAAAAAGATGAATTTTACAACCGCCGCTGCCACCAAAGACAAGGCAAGCAAAATCATGTTGGTTTTCTCCTGGTCTTGCACGGCTTTGCAGCCGGCCAAATAGGCCACGGTTACAAACAATACGTTACCCATGGAAACAAAAGCCACAATTTGGGGGAAAGCCGGGCCAACACCAACGGTAAAGGCCAGTACGGGGGATAAAACCGCCACAATAATTCCGCCCCACATGCCTGTAAAGAACACGCTGACAAGTAAAATGAGGTTCACCAAAGAACCGGTTACCAACTGGCCAAAGGGGCGGGTAATGAATTGCACCGCTACCAATAAAGCCATTAATACAGCGCCTTGGGTAACCTGCTGTATTTTTGTTTTGTTCATAATAAAAACCTCCTCGTAATGCTTTACAGCAATTCTTTTATAACCAAATGGTTGTTATTCTCTAGAATTGCTATAGGATAATAGTGTATACCAATTAGCCGTTTTTGTCAAAGCAAAAAACAGCAAACAGGCCATTTGTAAAATTGTCGTATATAGCCAATTTTAACCTACATTATGCTTGATAAAAACAAAAAAAAGGTATATGATAAAAATCAATGCACTGCGGCATAATTTCAACAGTTTAGCAGAATTTGCTTCCGCCCCATTGTAGGAGCTGAACAGTTTCATGGGAGCCGGCCATTTCTGCCTACCTACAATTGGATTATATGCACTGAAAACCCGTTTCATCCACCAGACATACGTTTTATGGGGTTTGCCTGGGAAGCGGGGAGTCATGGTTGCAATTTGTTTGGAACAGATATATAATACCGTATTTGTACGGGCGCATAAAGAACTTTTTTATCTAATACATTTGCCTGGAATGTGGGGTACCAAGGTCCATGATTAAAATTAATAAATTAAATTTTACTGCTTTGCAAATTTTGTCCACAGGCTTTGCTATGGTTATTTTAATAGGGGCACTGCTGCTGATGACGCCTTTGGCTAACCGAAACGGCATTGGCCTCTCTTTTATTAACGCATTGTTTACGTCTGCGTCTGCCACATGTGTAACCGGGTTGATTATCAATGATACATACACCCAATTTACGTTGTTTGGCCAGCTTGTTATTTTGTGTCTCATTCAAATTGGTGCGCTGGGTTTCATGGCCATTGCGTTGTTTTTTTCTATGGTGATGGGCAAACGTATTGGCTTGAGGGAACGTTCCCTTATGGTAGAGTCTATCGGCGCACTGAAAATTGGTGGCATTATCCGGCTGGTGCGGCGTGTGCTGTTAGGGACGATGTTCATTGAGCTTTGCGGGGCAGTGTTGCTGGCCTTACGGTTTTGCCCCCGTTTTGGGCTGATAGTAGGTATATGGTATGGGGTGTTTCATTCCGTTTCTGCATTTTGTAACGCCGGGTTTGACTTGATGGGCCGCATTGCCCCTGGCAGTTCCCTCACTGTTTTTGCAGGGGATGTGGTGGTGAATGTGGTCATTATGTCTTTAATTGTTATTGGCGGCATAGGCTTTGTGGTGTGGGACGATTTAACCGACCATACGTGGCATTTTAAAAAATACCGGCTGCAAACCAAAATTGTTTTTTCAACCACTTTTTTTCTCATTTTGGGCGGGGCTGCGCTGATGCTTTTCTTTGAATACAACCATGCTTTTGTGGATATGACATGGAAAGAGAAGATTTTGGCTTCCTTTTTTCAATCGGTCACCCCACGTACTGCCGGTTTTAATACGGTACACATGGATACCTTAAGCGAAAGCGGAACCGCACTAACCATGATTTTAATGTTTATTGGTGCTTCCCCTGGGTCTACCGGTGGTGGTATTAAAACAACAGCTTTTTTTGTTATTATGTTTTCTGTTATCTCCTTTGTCCGCAAACGGGACGGCATTAATGTTTTTCACCGAAAAGTGGAAGATGGTGCAGTGGAAAGAGCTTACAACAGCGCAACACTGTATGTGGTGGCCGCTTTGATTGGCACCTTGCTCATTTGTTACCAAGGCTTGAACTTGGAAGCCGTGTTTTTTGAGGTGCTTTCCGCCATTGGTACGGTGGGGCTTTCAAAAGGCATTACAGGGCAGCTTTCTGTAGGTTCCAAGGCCGTCATTATTGTGCTGATGTACATTGGCCGTGTGGGTAGCTTGTCTGTGGCCATGGCTGTTAGTGAACGGCGCATTAAGTCTAAAGTGAATAATATAGAAGAAAAAATTATTACGGGATGAGGTATTTAAATGAAATCAATGCTGGTCATTGGTCTTGGCCGGTTCGGCAGACATCTTTCCATGAAGTTGGCGGAACTTGGTAACGAAGTCATGGTGGTAGACAAGGATGAAGCCAACGTACAGCGGCTTGCACCTTATGTAACGTCTGCCCATGTAGCAGATTGCCAGGATGAAGAAGTGATAAGGGAACTTGGTATCAGCAATTTTGATGTGTGCTTTGTGTGCGTAAGCGGCAACTTTCAGTCTTCTTTGGAAATTACATCCACGTTGCGGGACATGGGGGCTAAGTTCATTGTGTCTAAAGCCGACCGTGAAAAGCAAGCCAAGTTTTTAGATAAAATTGGCGCAGACGTTGTGATTCATGCTGAAATGGACATGGCCCAGCGTGTGGCTGTACGCTTTAGCACCAAAAATGCCTTTGACTACATTGAATTAACGCCCGAGTATGCCATCACTGAAATATTGGTGCCAGAGTCCTGGGTGGGCAAGACAATCGGCAAAATTAATGTGCGTTCCAAATACCATGTAAACATCATTGGTTATAAAAACGGCGACGATAAAGTGATTCCTGTTTTAACCGCAGACCATGTGTTTGGAAAAGAAGAGCACCTGCTTTTGGCAGGTAATATTAAAGACACCATGCGGATGACAGGCAGGTCATAAAAACCAATCCTTATTAAATGGGGGAAGTGTCATGGCATTGAAGCAAATAAGGCTGAATATTGTAGGTTTTGGACAAGCAGCCAAAGCCTTTACAGCACTGCTCATTTCTAAAGAGGCAGAGTTGCGTGAAGCGTGGAATACCCAGGTGCTTATTACGGCCGTGGTGTCTAAACGCAAAGGTGTGCTCATAGACCCAAATGGTTTAGACTTACATAAACTTTTGCAGGATGTTCCAGAGGGGGAAAGGTTTCCCCATGCACTGCCCCCATCTGTTACCACCTTGGATGTGATTCAACAGGCCAAGGCAGATGTGGTGGTGGAATTAAGCCCTTTGTCCATTCAAGACGGGCAGCCTGCCATTAGCCATATTGAATGTGCTTTTGAACATAACCAGCACGTCATCACAGCCAACAAAGGCCCTATTGCCTGGGCGTTCCACCAGCTGAACACCATGGCAAAACAAAAGGGGTTGCACTTTTTATATGAAACCACCGTTATGGACGGTGCCCCCATTTTTAACTTGATGCAATATGCATGTCCCGGTTGCCAGGTGGTTGGCTTTGAAGGTGTTTTAAACACCACCACCAATTTTATATTGGAAGAACTGGAAAAAGGGAACAGCTTTGAAGATGCAGTGGCGGAAGCCCAACGCCGGGGGTTTGCAGACACAGACCCCACCATGGACATTACCGGCATGGACGCAGCGGCAAAAACCTGCGCCCTCATCAATGGGTTGATGGGGGGAAGGCTAAACCCCACCATGATAGAAGCCACCGGCATTGAAGGCATTACCGGGCAAATGTTGCAGGACGCCCGTAGCAAGGGCCAAACCATTAAGCTCTATTGCCGGGGTTACCGGGAAGGAGACACCATCAAAGGGGTGGTGAAGCCGGAAACCATTTCGCTGACCCATCCTTTTGCTGGGGTTAGCGGCACATCTTCGGTGCTTACCTTGGAAACAGACTTAATGGGTAAAATCACCGTGGTGGAGCACGACCCTGAAATTGAACAAACCGCTTACGGTATTTACAGTGATTGTTTAACCCTTATCCGGCTTTTGGCATGATGAGGGTGTCCTATGAAAACTTATAAACGTTTATACGTTTGCATTCTTATACTTGTTACCATCCATGGCCATCCGGTGGTTGCTCAAGACATCGCCCAAGACATCACATCTCAGGTGGGCATCAACCCTATTGAACAGCTTTCGCTTGCTGCTTTAACCAATCAAAACCCTGCTGCGGGGGTTTCCATCCCCGCCGGCAGTATTCTAACCATAACCAGTGATTACCCCATAGGCAGTTTATACATACAATTTAACAAACCCCCAGCTGCACCATGGCAAATGGGTGCAGAGGGCGCACCCAGTGTCACATGCGGTGCAAATGGTTTTTTGCATGAATATGTGGACGTGGCGCAAGCCTTTGGTGCCCCGGTTCAAAGCTTCACCATACAATTTGCAGACGCAGATTATGTGGTTGGGGAAATGACATTTTTTGCAGAAGGAAAACCCCCGAGCTGGGTGCAAAGATGGCAGCCCCCGGCAGAGGGGCAGACCGATTTGTTGCTCTTTTCTACCCACAGCGATGATGAACACTTGTTTTTTGCGGGAATATTGCCGGATACCACAGCCAAAGGGTTGACCCCTCAAGTGGTTTACATGACCAATCACTTTGACAACACCACAAGGCTCCATGAACAGCTGGACGGCTTGTGGGCAGCAGGGGTGACCCATTACCCCTTGGTGGGCCCTTTTCCTGATTTGTATGCGGAAAGCTTGGAAGGGGCGTTGGCAGCTTTTCAAGGGGCAGGCTACAGTGAAGAAGACTTTTTGGCTTTTCAAGTGGACATGCTCCGTCGGTTTAAGCCTTATGTGGCCGTGGGCCATGACTTTAAAGGGGAGTATGGCCATGGTGCCCATATGCTGAATGCCGGCACATTGGCCCGAGCTTTGGATATGGCGGCGGATGGAGACAGTTTTCCCCAATCTGCTACACAATACGGCGTATGGGACACCCCAAAGGCCTATATACACCTGTATACCGAGGGCTTGTCCACCGTCAACTTAAACATGGACACCCCTTTGGAGGCTTACAATGGCCAATCCGCCTTTGCTGTTTCCCAAAAAGGCTACGATTACCACCGTTCCCAGCACTGGACGTGGTTTACCCAATGGCTTCTAGGTACACAGGCCAACCCCATAACCCAAGCTACCCAAATTAAAAGCTACAGCCCCCTTCAATTTGGGCTCTATCGCTCTACAGTAGGGCAGGATGAAACGGGGCAGGATTTTTGGGAACATATCACCCCTTATGGCTGGCAACCGGTTGCGGAAGTGGAAGAAAGCCCTGCGCCTACAGCCACACCTGCCCTAACGCCAAGCCCAATTTTAAGCCCCCCAGCCAGCCTGGCAAAACACAGCACCCAAACGTTGTGGAAGCAAAAGGGCATGGTGGTTTTTACTGGCTTTGTTGCAGCAGCGGTTCTCGGCTTACTCAGTTTGTTAGCCAACGTATTTGTTAAGCGAAGACAACGTTATAAAAGACATTAACTGCACCTCAACTTTAGGAGTGTTCATGGATATGTTTCAATTGCAATCTGTTTCGGTGGTTCTGCCCACGTTTAATCCCGGGCCCAAACTGCCGGAAGTGGTGACTACATTAATGCATCACGGCTTTACAGACGTTATTGTGGTGGACGATGGCAGTGCGGCCCAAAGCCAGCCCTACATACAGGCGCTGAAGGGCATTCCCGGCTGCACGTTACTGGTGCATCCCCACAACAGAGGGAAGGGGGCAGCACTGAAAACTGCATTTGCCCATTTCCTGGAGCACTGCCAGGCACAAGCCGGTGTGGTCACTGTGGATGACGATTTGCAGCACCAGGTTTCTGACGTGGTGGCTTGTACTGAAAAGATGCTTGAAACAAATAGCCTGATTTTAGGCTCAAGAAACTTTTTAAAAGAGAATGTGCCCTTCAGAAGCCGTTTTGGCAATGTACTCACATCTGCGGTTTTTCGGTTTGGCATTGGTATGCGCATCAAAGATACCCAAACCGGGTTAAGGGCCATTCCGGCCCATTATTTAAAGACCTATATCCAGACCAAAGGGGAACGCTTTGAATACGAAACCAACATGCTCATTGACACAAAACTGAACCATTTGCCCTACATGGAAGTGGACATTGCCACGGTGTATGTGAACGGCAATGCAGGCTCTCACTTTAACCCTGTGGTGGATTCCATTAAAATATTTGCCCAGTTCGGCAAATACCTGGTGGTTGCGTTGGCTTCTTTTGCCTTGGATGTGGCTTTGTTTTACGTGTTTAAAAAATTGTTGCCACCCGGTGGTGCATCTATTTTTTACGCAACAGGGGGCGCCAGAGTGCTTTCGGCTGTGTTTAACTTTACCTTTAACCGCCGGATGGTGTTTGCCTCTAGCGGCGGCCTTTTAAAAGACGGGTGCAAATATTTGCTGCTGTGTTTGCCCCTTCTGGTGCTTTCCGGTGCGCTGGTAAGTTTGGCCACGGTTATCATGGGGGAAGCACAGTCGCCAGGGGCGGTCACAGGGGTTAAAATTGTTATAGACACTTTCTTATTTATGGCCAGTTATTGGATTCAAAAGCACTGGGTTTTTAAATCCGTTATCATGGAGGATAAGGATGCTAAACAATACGAAAACACCTTCTGATACAGGCATTGAATTAATAGACTTTAAAGCAATCAAACAAAAAAAGCGCAAGCGGAAAAAGAAGCGCTTTTTCACCATTGTGAAGCGTGTTCTGTTCTTGCTTGTTGTTATTGTAGGGCTGTTGGTTTATGGTGCTTACGGCATATGCCAAGCCATTTTTCTAGGGCCAAGCCCTACAGCCAGGGACAAGCTGGTCATTTCTGCATTGGAAACCAGTGCCATGAAATTTTTGCCCGGGTTATTTTTAACCCAGGAGGCCATTAATGCAATCATTGCTTCAAATCAGGTGGTCACTTCCGGGGAAGCCACCGACACTTCCCTTGTACACATCCCGACGGGTAATGGGCAAGAAAGTGAACAAGTCAATGACCAGTGGGGGGATTTTCCAGAGGGTATTCGTGTGGAGGATGTTACGGGGGACACTTACCGGGGCAAAATGATGCTCATTCGTGACCCTTCCCGTGTGTATGTGGGAACTTCCAGCAACTTTAAAGAAGGAAAGCCCGGTTTAACCATTAAAAAAGCCGTGGAAGAAGAAGGGGCTGTGGGGGCCGTTAACGGTGGCGGATTCCCGGATGATGGGGGCATGGGTTCGGGGAATGTACCCCTGGGGCTGGTGTTTTCAAAGGGAGAAATGCTGTGGGGTTCTCTTGGCACCACCTATAAAGGGGTGATGGGTTTTGACAAAAACCATGTGCTCATTGTTGGTGACATGACAGGTCAACAGGCTAAAGACATAGGAATTCGGGACTGTGTTAGCTTTGGCCCCGCCCTTATTGTAAATGGAGAACCGGCGGAAACCAGCGGCAGTTCCAGCGGGGTGAACCCCCGAACAGCCATTGGACAACAGGAGGATGGCACAGTGCTTTTGCTGTGCATAGACGGCCGCCAACCTGCCAGCTTGGGTGCCACTTATGCAGACATCATTGATGTGATGCTGGAATACGGCGCCATTAACGCCGGGAATCTGGACGGCGGCACCTCCACCACCATGCTGTATAACGGGGAAATTGTGAATGTGCCGTCCTCCTTGTACGGGCCACGGAAAATACCCACATTTGTGATGGTCAGGGGGGAAGAACGTTGAGCAAAGCCAAGGGAAAAATGCCTGCTTTCTATAAAATAACGTTGGTGATTGCCGGGCTATTGATGATTAGCATGACCGTTGGTTTCCAGTTCTATAAAGACTATTTGGCAGATTATGAAAACAGCATGCCCCAACACAGGGCGCAGGAAATTTTGGATACCACATTCACACCATTAAGTTTTGCACGACTGTTGGAACAGGGTGTCATCCCTCAAACCCAAGCAACCGTTACAGCGTTTGAAACAGCAGAAGACTATGCCACATATATGGACGAAAAGCTTGCAAACCCAGAAGTGTCTTTAAGGGAAAAACCATCGGGGGCCAGCAGCACAGAGAAAACGTTCGTGATTCGGGGCAATAACGTGCCTCTGTTCGAGCTTACCCTAAAAAAGTCTGGGGAAAGCTCCAAGTATGGGTTTGAACAGTGGGGGGAAGCAGCCATCACACCGATAGCTGTTGAAGGGCCAGTTAGCATTTGCTGCAAGGTGCTTCGGGGCAGTAAGTTGCTGGTGAATGATGTGGTGGCAGATGCCCGCTATAATACGGAAAAGGGGTTAGCCACCTTTGCCACAGGCCATATGCCAGAAGGTAAGGAGGATTTGGTGTATGATGTTTATGTGGTCAGCGGGCTGTATAGGCAGCCGGACATAACGGTGCTTGACCCTAATGGCAACAGCGCCCCCCTTGTGGCAGACAGCCAATCGGGTTTGGTGACGCAAGACATTGTATTTGATGATGGGCTGGAAGAAAAATATGGTGCTTTTGTGCAGCAGGCAGCCGAAGCCTATTCCAAATTTATGACAAACGATGGCTCCATTTCCAGTGTAGCCAAATACTTTGACACCACCACCCAGCTGTATGACTTTATTCGCAAAAGTGAAGTGGTGTTTTACACCGACCATTCCGGCTATGCATACAAGGATGTGAATGTTTCCCAATTTTACGGCTATGGCGATAACGTATTTTCAGGGCGGTATACGGCCACGCTGGAGGTGTACCGAGCATCCAAAACCCATACGTTTAACTTGGATTTAACGTTGTTTTTTACAGACAATAATGGTAAGCTTTTAGTTTACGACATGGTGACCAGTTAATGCACGGTACAGCAAAAAGGAAGCGGCAAGGCCGCTTCCTTTTTAGTTATAGGCTGTTTAATATCTTGCTTGTAGCGGATTTTCGAGATGCTTTTTCGTCATTCGCGGAGGCCGCGCGACGGCATAATAAGCAATTATGACTAGCGCGGCTGACAAAGAAGGGCGGAAAAGCAGCCGAAAAGGCGTTGCAATGAAGATATTAAACAGGCTCTTA